>JAVBTE010000190.1:0-21597 GCA_031556335.1 Eubacteriales bacterium
AGGCGTAGCCTGCGGTAATGGGTGCAGGGCCTTGGCCCTGCCGGGGTCCAGGGGCGGCGCCCCTGGCGTTCCCCCGTACAGGCGGCGCCCCTGGCGTTCGTTCCCCGTTCCCTCTTACCCCTTCGCGATCCTTGCCATGGCCTCCTGGGTTTTTTCCAGGGTGTTGAAGGCGGTAAGGCGGAAATAGCCCTCGCCGCAGGGGCCAAAGCCCGCGCCGGGGGTGCCCACCACGCCGGGGCCTTTCAGCAGGCTGTCAAAGAAGGCCCAACTGGTTTGCCCGGCGGGGGTCTGCATCCAGATATAGGGAGCGTCCACCCCGCCAAAGGCGGTGTATCCGGCGGCGGTGAGGCCCTCCCGGATGATGCGGGCGTTGTTCATGTAATAAGAGATGGTGGCCTTGCACTGGGCCCAGCCGTCCGGGCTGAACACGGCCTCGGCGGCCCGTTGCACGGGATAGCTGACGCCGTTGAACTTGGTGCCCATGCGGCGTTTCCAAAGGGCGTTCAGCTCCACAGGCTCGTTTTGGGCGTTCAGGGCCTGCACCTGGTGCGGGATCACCGTCCAGGCGCAGCGGGTGCCGGTAAAGCCGGCGGTTTTGGAAAAGCTGCAGCACTCAATGGCCACCTCCTTGGCCCCTTCCACCTCATAAATGCTGTGGGGCGCACCGCTGGAGATGTAGGCCTTATAGGCCGCGTCATACACGATGAGGCAGCCGTTTTGCCGTGCGTAGTCCACAAAGCGTTTCAGCTGGGCTTTGGAAAGGGTAGTGCCGGTGGGGTTGTTGGGATAGCACAGGTAAATCACGTCCACGGGCCGGTCGGGCAGAGGGGGCACGAAGCCGTTGTCCGCGTTGCAGGGCAGGTAGCAGAGCCGGTCCCAGCGGTCGTCCAAAAAAACACCCGCCCGGCCCGCCATGGCGTTGGAATCCACATACACCGGATAGACCGGGTCGGTCACGGCCACCGCCGCGTCGCCTGAGAACAGTTCCTGAATATTGGCCACGTCGCTTTTGGCCCCGTCGGAGATAAACACCTCGTCAAAGGCCAGGTCAATGCCCCGGGCCTTGTAGTCGCAATCGATGATCGCGTTCACCAGAAAATCGTAGCCAAAGTCCGGGCCGTAGCCCCGGAAGGTTTCGGCGCGGCCCATTTCCAGCGTGGCCTTTTGCATGGCGTCCACCACGGCGGGGGCCAGGGGCCGGGTTACGTCGCCGATGCCCATGCGGATGAGGTCCGCCCCCGGGTTGGCGGCGGTGTAGTCCTTGATGCGCCGGGCGATTTCCGCAAAAAGATAGCTGCCGGGAAGTCGTTCAAAATAGGGATTGGTCTTGAGCATGGGATTCCTCCTTTGGGTTGTGTGGGCAGGGTCTTAGGGACGGCAGTCCCTAACGTCCCCCTCCCCCGGTTTCCCCGTCCGTCCCCCCAAGCCACACGCCGTCGTACACGAACCGGGCAGGCCCGGTCATGTACACGCGGCCGTCGGCTTCGTTCCATTCAATGGTGAGGGCGCCGCCGGGCAGGGACACCTGCACCGTGCGGTCGGTGAAGCCGTTCAGCATGGCGGCCACCGCCGAGGCGCAGGCCCCGGTGCCGCAGGCCATGGTTTCCCCGGTGCCCCGTTCCCACACCCGCATGGTGAGGTGGCCCCGGTCCTCAACGGACACGAATTCAATGTTAACCCGGCTGGGAAAGGCGGGGTGGCGTTCCAGCAGGGGGCCCACGGTGGTGACTGGGGCTGTGGCCGGGTCGTCTACAAAAAGAACGGCATGGGGGTTGCCCATGTTTACCAGGGTGGCGGGCCAGTCGCTGCCCGCCGCGGTCAGGGGCTGGGCCAGAATGGGGCTGCCGGAGAAAGCGGAGGGAATGCCCGGGCCGTCCAGCACAGGCGGGCCCATGTCCACCCGCACGGCGTCCACCGCGCCGTCCTTCAAATGGCAGACCAGATGCTTGATTTCCCCGCCCGACTCCACGGTGAACTCGGTTTTGGGGGTCAGGCCCCGGTCGTGGCAGTATTTGGCCACGCAGCGGATGCCGTTGCCGCACATGGGGCTTTCGCTGCCGTCGCTGTTGAACATGCGCATGCGGAAATCCGCCTTGTCGCTGGGCAAAATCAAAATCAGCCCGTCGGAGCCGCAGCCGAAATGATCGCGGCTCATTTGGATGCTTAGGGCGGCGGGGTCGCCGACCGTTTCCTCAAATCCGTTGATGTAGATGTAGTCGTTGCCGGTGCCTTGCATTTTGGTAAAGCGCATGGGTTCACCCGCTTTCTTTGCCGGATTTGGGAATAGTATACCAAAAAACACGGAAGTTTACCAGCGATGGGCGGGGAAGGCGGCATGCCTTGACCCCGCACCCCCGGGGGTGCTATACTTTTGAAGAGCGTTCGAAAGTGTGAGCGATACAACAGAAAGGACTGCTGTCCATGAAACCTCAAAGCCGCCGTGTTGCCGGGGCATGCCTGATTTTGGCGCTTTTGTGCGGGCCTTTTTCCCTGGGGACAGGAGAGGAGAAGGCGGAGCTTGGCTACCTTCCCGCAAAACAGCTTTTGCTGGAAAACGGAATCGCATACAACGATCCGCTGCTGGAAGAGGCGCTGATGACAAGCGCCATGGAGCGGTGGAATAAAAACCCCTGGGACGAGGGCGTGGGAAACAAAAAAGATTTGGAAAAGATCCTGACGCTGGAGCTGGTAAGCGAGGCCTATCCGGTGGAGGATTTGAGCGTTTTGCAGTTTTGCGACGAGCTGGAAACGCTGGTGCTGCGGAAGCAGAAGGTAAAAAGCCTGGCCCCGCTGGCCCTGCTTAAAAACCTGAAAACCCTGGTGGTGGACCAGTGCGGCCCGGTGGACCTGGAACCCCTGGGGCGCTGCAAGGCGCTGGAAACAGTGACGCTGAACGGGGAAAACATTACGGACATCGGCTTTGCGGCGGAGGCCCGGAAGCTTTCCAGCCTGACCCTGGGGGAAGTGGCCGTTTCCGACCTTTCGCCCCTGAGGGAGAAGAAAGGGCTGGCGGCCTTCCATTCGGACACGCCCTTTGCGGACTGCGGGCCGCTGGCCACAGTCAAAAAGCTGGAAAGCCTTGCCCTTTGCGGGCTTGCGCCGGATCAGCTTTCGGCCCTGGCCCCCGAGGGCCTTCAGGCCCTGCGGCAATTGAGCGTGACCCGCGGGGGCCTGAGCGAAAAAGACCTGACGGCCATCGCGGCCAGCCCCAAGCTGGAAAGCCTGCGCCTTGCGAACATTGAAGGAAGCCCGAACCTTGCGCCGCTTGGGGCGAGCAAAACGCTGACCGCGCTTTCGCTATGCGGCTTTGCCGAGGGGGCGGACCTTTCCGCGCTGCCGGCCCTGGAAGGCCTCACCGCCCTGGAATTGCGGGAGCTGCGCAAGGCGGACCTTTCCCAGGTGGAGGCGGCGGAGCGGCTGAAAAGCCTGACCCTGGACCGGGTGGAGGCCGGGGATTTCTCCCCGGTGGCAAAGCTGGAAGGCCTGACGGAGCTGGCGATGACCAGCTGCCGCCTGCCGGACGACAGCTTTCTGATGCGCATGGCCAGCGACGCCACGCTGGAAACCGTTCGACTGTGCGGCCTTGGCCTTTCGGACGTCGGCTTTTTGGACGGCTGGACCGCCGTCACCCGCCTCAGCCTGAACGACAACCAGATCAAAAGCCTGGAACCCCTTCGGAAAATGGCCCGGCTCACCGAGCTGTCCGTGTTCTGGAACCCCATCGCGTCCTTCACGCCCATCACTCGGCTGAAGCGGCTGGAGTTGCTTCAGCTTTCCCCGGAATCCTACAATGTGGACCTGACCTATCCGCTGCGCATGGCCTTTTCCAGGCTTGTGTACGACACGGAGGAGCCGGAGGAGAACGACGAATACCGCCTGGCGGTGTTCGAGGGCCGGCCGGATGCCAAAACCAGGGCCCAGCTGCGGGCGGAAAACCCCGCCCCGCAAGAGAAGGCCCCCATGGTGGGCCTGAAGGACGCGCAGCAAAAGCTGATCAACGCCGAAGAAAAAGAGCTGGCCCGGGCCCGAGAAACCTGGCAGGTCTTGGAACAAGCCAAGGGAGGCGGCCCCGTGGAGGGCCTGATCGGCCCTGACGGGTACGTGCTTTTTTCCAGCGAACCGCTGAAAGTGGCCTTTCGCACAGCCCTGGGCCTGAAAAAGAAGGACGAGATCACGCCGGAGCAAATGGCGGCCATCACCACCCTGGACATTGCCCTGCCGCTGGTGAACGACAAGGTGGATCTGACGCCGCTGATGCTGTGCAAAAACCTGGAAGCGGCCACCTTCTCCCAATTCCGCATCCTGTCCCTGGGCCCGCTGTCCATGCTGCCCCATCTGGAATCCATGGAGTTTTCGCTGTCCATGCCCTCGGGTTACCGCGGCACGGTGAACTGCTACGCCCTTCCGGGCTTCCCGGCCCTCAGCCACGTGGGCTTTCAGAACTGCATGCTCATGAACACCTCCTACCTTACAAGCAGCCCAACCATTCAATCCGTTCGCCTGAACAGGACCGAAGTGGACGACATGAGGGCCTTTGCCTTTCCCCAGGGCGTGAAAAGCCTGGACATCAACCAGGAAGACCCCTTGGCTGTGGAGAAGATTTCCGGCCTCAAAAACCTGGAGGCCCTGGCGCTGTACTCCGAGGTGACAGACCTTGAAAGCATTGCGAAGCTCCCGCTGAAATCCCTGGGCATCCCCCTGGAAGACCACCGGTGGCTAACGCTGCTGCCCCAAATGGCGGGCCTGGAAGAGGTGCGGCTGACCAACGGATACATGACCGCCGCCCATGTGGCCGCGCTGAAGCAGCTGCCCGCCCTGCGGAAAATCGCCCTGGAATCGGCCTACCTGCCCGGCGGCGGAGCGTTTTTGAAGGAGCTGCCCCTGCTGACGGACGTTAGGGTCCTTCGCCCCAACGGCTTTGACCTGACCAATTTGCAAAACTGCACGCAGCTTGAGCAATTCCAGCTGGTATTCCAGAAGAAAAACACCCTGGACCTGGCCCCCTTGCAGGCCCTGCCAAGCCTCGCCGCCCTCACCCTGGGGCAGGCCACCGTCAAGGACATGAACGTGCTCCAGTCCTTTCAAAACCTGGCCTATCTGGACCTGTCCACAGCGGCGGTGAAGTCGCTCAAGCCCCTGGAAGACTGCCCAAGCCTGCGTACGCTGGTGGTGGGCCCCAAGCTTTCCAAAGCCGCCGAGGCCCTGAAAAAGAAGCTGCCCCAGCTGGCGGTGGAGGGCGGGGGACGGTAGGGATGAGGGGTGAGGGCAGCACTGGGGCTCCGCCCCAGCCCTCGCCAGGGCTCCGCCCTGGACCCATCATGGACCGCGCTGCGCGCGGCCCAAAAGGAAGAAACAGACAACCACCGGCGTGCATTCCGCGCCGGTGGTTTGTTGCTATGCTTTTTTATGTTTTCCTTCCGACCGGGTGAAACGCGGTCGGATAATGGGTTCAGGGCGAAGCCCTGAGCAGGGTCCAGGGGCGGCAGCCCCGGGCGGCAGCCCCTGGCGTCCCCCTGCAAACGTCCCCCGTCCCCCGCCCTACTCGTTCTTGATCACCGTGATTTCCACAGACTCCACCACCGCGCCGCCGGTTTCGTCGTCCAGGGAGGGGTCCAGGTCGGCGGTGGGGCCGTCCTCCATGGCAAAAGCGGTTTGCACGTCGCCTTCGCCGATCACGCCCCGGGCCAGGTTGAACTGGTCGATCCAGGCTTTGCGCTTGGGCGGGGTGCAAAAATCGCAGGGTTTCAGGCTTTTGTAGGGGTCCGTATCCAGGTCGCCATAGCGGAAGGGGGCCAGGGGGTAGTATTCGGCCTTGACGCCGCTGCACCGGGCGGAAAAATGGTAGCGGGAGCCCCCGGCGGGGTTGTAATACAGCGGGGTGTCGTCGCCCGGATAGGGGTACACCCGGCCGTCGTCGTCCCAGATGACCACCTTGGTGTTCTTTTTCAGGTTGTCCCACAGCCAGTTGATATCAAGGCCCTCGTCGTTGGGGTAGCGGGCCACCCGCACGCAGCCGTGGCTGGCCTTGGTGCCCAGCTTTTCCTCGTAGCTGGAAAAGCGCTGGGTTCCGTCCCCCAAAACCAGATAGGGCACCTGGTGCATCAGGTCGCCGTTGTTAAAGCGCAGGCCCTTTTCGCACACCAAAAGCTCGTCGGTTTCAAAGGTGCCCACCCAGCTGGACACCAGGTATTCCCCGGAGGCGGTCTCGTTAAAGGGGGTATCGTCGGTGGGCAGGCCTGTGGAAACGGCGCAGCTGGAAAACAGCTCCCCGTTTTTGAACATGTACAGGCGCTGGGTCAGCTTGTCGATGATGATACCCAGGTTTTTGTTGGGGGTGACGGTTTTCAGCAGCTTGGTGCGCACATAGCCGCGAATGAGGCGGTCGTATTCGTCCATGCCCTCAATCAGAGTCCAGCCGTCTTCGTTCTTGCCAAGCACGTGTACCGCCGAAGTGGTGCCGGCGATGTACCCGCCCAGGTCGTCGTTGTTTACTTTTTTGCCGCCGGGCTCCGCCAGGGGGTAGACGGTTTCCCGCTCGCCCACGTTCAGCACGGTGACGGGGGTTTGCAAAAGAGCCCAGCAGGCATTGGTATCCGTGATGTCGTAGGCGTAGCCTTCGCCAAACCAGTTCTCCGCCGACTCAAACCCCGCGTGCCAGTCCGCCAGCGTTTTGGCGCGGGCGGACGGCAGGGGGCGGAGCACGGCGCATGCAATCAACGCGGCGCAACAAGCCGCCGCCATTTTTTGCAGCCTTCCTGTCAATTCCAAACCTCCCATGGCCGCGGAAAGGTTTGCGAGGCTTTTCCGCGGTTATCCCTGCGATTTCTGCCGCAGCTCCACCCGGCGGATTTTGCCGCTGATGGTTTTGGGCAGTTCGCTGACAAACTCGATGATGCGGGGGTACTTGTAGGGCGCGGTGATGCGCTTCACGTGCTCCTGCAATTCCTTTTTCAGCTCGTCGCTGGCCAGAAAGCCGGGTTTCAGCACGATGGTGGCTTTCACCACCTGGCCCCGCAATTCGTCCGGCGCGCCGGTGATGGCGGTTTCCAGCACCGCCGGATGCTCCAGCAGCGCGCTTTCCACCTCAAAGGGCCCGATGCGGTAGCCGCTGGACTTGATCACGTCGTCGGCGCGGCCCACATACCAGTAGTAGCCCCACTCATCCCGCCAGGCCACGTCGCCGGTGTGGTACAGCCCCTTGTCCCACACGTGGCGGGTCAGTTCCGGGTCCTGATAGTAGCCGGAGAACATGCCCAAAGGCCGGGTTTCGGGGTCGGCCCGCACCACGATCTCGCCGGAAACGCCCGCCGGGCAGCTTTGGCCGTTTTCGTCCACCAGATCCACGTCAAAGATGGGGCTGGGCTTGCCCATGCTGCCGGGGCACACCTTCATGAAGGGGAAGGTGGCCAGGGTCACCACCAGCTCGGTTTGGCCAAAGGCCTCCAAAAGCTCGATGCCGGTGCGTTTCAGCCATTCGGCGGCCATGTCGGGGTTCAGGGGCTCTCCGGCCACGGCACAGTGCTTTAGCTTGCTCAGGTCGTAGCCCGCGAAGTTTTCCTGCAGCATGTAGCGGTACATGGTGGGCGGCGCGCAAAAGCTGGTCACCCCGTGGTCGGCGATCTGGCGAAGCACGTCACGGGCGATGAAGCGCTCAAACTCGTACACGAACACGGCGCTTCCCGTCAGCCACTGGCCGTACAGCTTGCCCCAGACGCTTTTGGCCCAGCCGGTTTCGCTGATGGTGAAATGGACGCCGCCGTCCAGGCATTGCTGCCAGTACAGGGCCGTGACGATGTGGGCCAGGGGGTAGAAAAAGTCCTGGGTTACCATCTTGGGCATGCCGGTGGTGCCGCTGGTGAAGTATAAAAGCATGGGGTCCTGGTTGTGGGCATAGGCTTCCCCCGTGGGCGTTTGCCAGTCCGCCGGGGCGGCGGCCATGCCCGTTTCGTAGCTTGCGAAGCCTTCCCGCTGTCCCTTCAAAATGACGGCGGATTCCAGCGATTCGCAGCCCTTGAGGGCCGCCTCCACCGCAGAAAGGATGGTTTCGTTGCGGTGGGTGGTTACGACCAACTTGATCTTGGCGGCGTTGACCCGGTAGAACACGTCCTTTTCCGTCAGCAGGTGGGTGGCGGGCACCGCCACCGCGCCAAGTTTGTGCAGGGCCATGATGATGGGCCAGAACTGCAAATGCCGCCGCAGCACCAGCATCACCTTGTCCCCTTTTTGAACGCCCAGGGAACGGAAAAAATTGGCGGCCTTGTTCGATTCTTCCATCAGTTCCCCAAAAGTATAACGGATGCACGCGCCGTTTTCATCCGTCCACAGCACGCAAAGGCGGTCCGGCTCCTCCCGGGCGATGCGGTCCGCCACGTCGTAGGCGAAGTTGAAGCTGTCCGGACGGCGAAGGCGAAATTTTTTATTGAAATCATCGTACGTGGCGTACTGCGTGGGGCAATCCAGGTATTCCAAATACAGCGGCTTCATCATGCCTTTGTGCCCTCCTCTCTCGCCCGCCCCATGGCCTCCGGCCGCGTCGCGGGCACCCGCTTCATTCCGCTTTGGGGAATTTCGGGCGACAGGTGGGGCCTTGCCCCACCCTCCTTTACCACCACGGCGATAAAGCGGCACTCCCCGTCCATGGCGTACATCACATGGGGAAGCGAGCTATCGTAATAGATGCTGTCCCCTTCTTTCAAATACAGCTCGTTGCCGCCCAGCACAATTTTCAGCGTGCCTTCCAGCACATAGTCAAACTCCTGGCCCTCGTGGCTATGGGCCTGCTTCACCGCCCCGGGCTCGTCCTGGCCCACGGTTACGATGAAAGGCTCGGAAAGCTTGTCCCGAAAGTTATAGGCTAGGTGGTGGTACTTGTATTGCTGGCGGCGGTTGAACTCCAGGCCCTGCCCGTCACGGGTCAGGATGTAACCGTGAAGCTTGGGGCTTTCTCCGGTCAGGAGATCGCTAATGTCTACGCCCAGGGCTTCGGCAATGTTGAACAGGTGCGAGAAGGAAAAATCTCGCGTGCCGGTTTCGTAGGCTTCGTATTCACGAATGTCAATGCCGGTCTTTTCAGCGACTTGCTGAACGGTGAGCCCCGCGATGTCCCGTAGGTCCTTAATTCGCAAGGCAATAAGCTGGAGCTGCTGCGAGTTTTCTGGCATGGGTACGACCTCCTTATGTTGATTTGCCCTTGGCGCCAAAGGGAATTGAGTTAGGATACCATGGGCCTTGGGGGATGTCAATGCAGGAACCGGTTAAAAACAGAAGGCGGGGTACGGCAGGGGCGCCGCCCCTGCACCCCGCCAGGGCGAGTGCCCTGGACCCTTTATGCGACCGTGTTTTACGCGGTCCAAAAGAAAATGATATTCATTTTTGCATAAAAATAGCGCCTTATAAAAGGCGCAAAATGTCTTGCGGGTGGCGGGCCAGCAAAACGGCCCCCGCGTCTTTGAGCCGCGCTTCCTCGCAAAAGCCCCAGGTGACGGCCAAACAGTGCAACCCGGCGTTTTTTGCGGTTTCCAAATCCACCAGGGAATCGCCCACGTAGAGGGTATTTTCTGTGGTTGCGCCCAGCTGTTCCAGGGCCAGCCGCACCCCGGCGGGGTCGGGCTTGCAGGGCATGCCCGGCCTTTCGCCAATGGCAAGGTCAATTTGAAAACAGTCCCGGCACAGGGCCTTGACGTTGTCGTCGTTTTTATTGGAAACAACGGCGATCCCCACGCCTTTTTGCCGGAGGCCAGAAAGCATGTCTAAAATGCCGTCATAGGGCCGGGTCTGGTCCTGGCGGTGTACGTGGTAATACGAAAGCATGGTGGAAAGCACCCGGGCCCGGGCGTCGTCCTCTGTGCCCTCGGGCAAAGCCCGGCGAACAAGCATATCTACGCCGTTGCCCACAAAGCCCCTCACCGCCTCCCGGGGATGGAGGGGATAGCCGTGGGCGGCCAGGGCGTGGTTCACGGCGGAGGTGAGGTCGTCCAGGGTATCCAGCAGTGTTCCGTCCAAATCAAAGATCACGAAGGAATAAGCGGACATATGGATGACTCCTGTGTGGTTTTCTTGGGGAGGGTGCGGGAGGGGCTTTTTTAAAAGAAAACCCCTCCCGCCAAAATCCCCGTCCGTTCCCCGTTCCTGCCTTACACGCACCCCTGAGCCAGCATGGCGTCGGCCACTTTCAGGAAGCCTGCCACGTTGGCGCCCACCACGTAGTTGGTGGGCTTGTCGCCGTATTTGGCGGCGGCGTCGGCGCACTTGTCGAAGATGCCGGCCATAATGCCCTGCAGCTTCTGGTCCACTTCCTCAAAGGTCCAGGCGAGGCGCTGGCTGTTCTGGGTCATTTCCAGGGCGCTGGTGGCCACGCCACCCGCGTTGGCGGCCTTGCCGGGGGCAAAGAGCACGCCCGCTTTCAGGAAGGCCTCGGTGGCCTCCAGGGTGGTGGGCATGTTCGCGCCCTCGCCCACCGCGAAGCAACCGTTTGCGATGAGGGTTTTGGCGGCGGCGGCGTCCAGCTCGTTCTGGGTGGCGCAGGGCAGGGCGATGTCGCACTTGACCGTCCAGATGTCCTTGCAGCCCTCGTGGTATTCGCTGCCAGGGACCCGGGCGGTATAGTCCTTGATGCGGCCCCGCTCCACTTCCTTTATTTGCTTCACCACGGAAAGGTCGACGCCCTTGGGGTCGTAGAGATAGCCATTGCTATCGCTCATGGCCACCACCCTGGCGCCCATTTCGGTGATTTTTTCATTGGCGTAAATGGCCACGTTGCCGCTGCCGGACACCACCACGGTGGCGCCCTTCACGGTTTTGCCGTTCTTTTCGGCCATGCGCTTCACAAAATAGCACAGGCCGTACCCGGTGGCCTCTTTCCGGGCCAGGCTGCCGCCGTAGGTGAGGCCCTTGCCGGTCAAAACGCCCACGTACTGGCCGGTGAGGCGCTTATACTGGCCATACAGATAGCCAATTTCCCGGGCCCCGGTGCCAATGTCCCCGGCGGGAACGTCGGTATCCGGGCCAATGTGGCGGTACAGTTCCGTCATAAAGCTTTGGCAAAAGGCCATGACTTCCGCGTCGGTCTTGCCCTTGGGGTCAAAGTCGCTGCCGCCCTTGCCGCCGCCAATGGGCAGGCCGGTGAGGCTGTTTTTCAGCACCTGCTCAAAGCCCAAAAACTTCAATATGGACAGGTTCACGCTGGGGTGAAGCCGCAGGCCGCCTTTGTAGGGGCCAATGGCGCTGTTGTACTGCACCCGGTAGCCCCGGTTCACCTGGATGTTGCCCTTGGCGTCCACCCAGGGCACCCGGAAAAGAAGGGTGCGCTCCGGCTCCACCAGCCGCTCCAGAAGGCCGGCCTTTTCATACTCCGGATGCTTGTCGAAAACGGGAGAGAGGCTTTCCAGGATTTCCGTGGCCGCCTGCAAAAATTCGTTTTCGTGGGCATTTCGGGCTTTCAGGCCTTCAAGGATTCGTTTGGTATATTCGTTCATTGGAAAAACCCCTTTCATGGTGTTCAGGTTGGCTGCGGGGAGTATTATACCACAGGTGGCGGCTCTGCTACTGTTTTTTGACTGTACTCAGATAAAAAAATTCATCCGAGCAAAAAAGGCCGGAACGAAAAAAGGAGAAAAACGCTAACAGGACTGAGAACAAAGGGGTAACCGGCCGGGGGAGGGCGGCGCAAAAACGGCAGTTTCAAAATCCTTTCCTGCAAGGCGGAAAAGCGCCTCTTTCAATTGACACAAGTTGTTCCCTGCCTTATACTAACGGAGACAGCAAAACATGGCAACGGTTCGGTTGACGGGTAGGGGAGAGCGTGCGGCGGCATAGTCGCCGCGCCGCCGAAGGGGAAAACGCGCGCAAGCTCTCAGGCAAAAGGACCCGCCCTGACGAAGCTCTGGAAAGCAGAAATGCACCGAAGAGGCAATCCCGGCAGGGGCAGGCAAAGCCCTTCCCCCGGGAGAAACTTTCAGGTTCAGCGACAGAGGCGCGAAACGCTTTAGACAAGCGGAAACACAGCGGGAACTGTGAATGTGCGCCTGTTTTCTGTGTCGCGGACGTGTGGCATCCAAAGCTAAGGGAGGTTTGTGGCCATGGAGGAGAATATTCTCAAAACCCCTTTGTATGAAAAGCATGTGGAAAACGGGGGCAAAATCGTGCCCTTCGCGGGGTATTACCTGCCGGTGCAGTATCCCGCAGGGGTGATTGTGGAGCACAGGGCCGTACGGGAAAACGTGGGCCTGTTTGACGTCAGCCATATGGGCGAGGTGCGCTTCACCGGCAAGGACGCGCTTTGCAACCTGCAGCGCCTTTTATGCAACGACTTTGCAAATTTGCAGCCCGGCCGGGTGCGGTACAGCCCCATGCTGAACGCCCAGGGCGGCGTGGTGGACGACGTGCTGGTGTACAAATACGCGGAGGACGACTACCTGATGGTGGTGAACGCCTCCAACCGCCACAAGGATGTGAAGCACATCCTGGCCAACCAGTTTGGGGAGGTCACCATCACGGACCTGTCCGACGGCGTGTGCCAGTTGGCCCTGCAGGGGCCCAAAGCCGAGGCGGTGCTGAAAACCCTGGTGCCGGAAGAGAAAATTCCCGCCAAGTATTACAGCTTCCAAAAGGACGTGGACGTGAAGGGCGTAAGCTGCCTGGTCAGCCGCACGGGCTACACCGGGGAGGACGGGTTTGAGCTGTACGCCGACGCGAAGGACGGAGAAACGCTGTTTGACATCCTGGTGGAGGCGGGCAAGCCCTTCGGGCTGCAACTGTGCGGCCTGGGTTGCCGGGACACCCTGCGCATGGAAGCCGCCATGCCCCTGTACGGCCATGAGATGGACGATGCCGTGTCCCCGCTGGAGACCGGGCTTCAAAGCTTTGTGAAGATGGAAAAGCCGGACTTTATCGGCAAGGCGGCCCTTCAGGCCATGGGCCAGCCCAGGCGGGCCCGGGTGGGCCTGAAAATGGTGGGCCGGGGCATTGCCCGGGAGCATTTCCCGGTGTATGCCGGGGAAAAGCAGGTGGGGCTCACCACCAGCGGCACCTTCCTGCCCACCGTGAACGCGGCGGTGGCCATGGCCCTGGTGGAAACCGGCGCAAAGGAGCCGGGAACCCGCCTGGCCGTGGAAATTCGGGGCCAGCAAGTGGAGGCGGAGGTCGTGCCCCTGCCTTTTTACAGCCGGAAGAAATAACCAAAAACCATCAAAACGCAGGAGGAATACGGAATATGGAAATCAAAAACGACCGCAAGTACACCGAAAGCCACGAGTGGGTGAAGTTTGAAAATGAGACCACGGCCCTGGTAGGCCTTTCCGACTATGCCCAAAGCGAGCTGGGGGATTTGGTGTTTGTGAACCTGCCCAAGGAGGGGGACGGCGTGGAGAAGGGCGCGTCCTTTGCCGATGTGGAAAGCGTAAAGGCGGTCAGCGATGTGTACAGCCCGGTGACCGGCACGGTGGAAGCCGTGAACGAGGAGCTTTTGAATAGCCCCGAGAAGATCAACGAAACGCCCTATGAAGCCTGGCTTTGCAAAATCAGCGGCATCACGGGGACCGAAACCTTACTCAGCGCGGAGGAATACAAGGCGTTTTTGGCCAACCAGTAAAAGCCCCGCCGCCCTGCCCCTGGCCTTGTGCGAAAGGGGAAACCAAAGAGACGGAGGAAACCGCATGGGTGATTATTTGCCGCACACCGGGGCCCAGGAAACGGAGATGCTTTCCGCCCTGGGGCTTTCGGACGTGGGAGGGCTGTTTGAAGCCCTTCCGAAAGAGGTGATTCTGGGCCGCCTGAACCTGCCCGAGGGCCTCAGCCAGATGGAGACCCTCCGGGCCATGCAGGACCTGGCGCAGCGGAACAAAAGCTATCGCCTCACCCTTCGGGGCGCGGGCTGCTATGACCATTTCATTCCCCCCGTGGTCAGCCGCATCGCGGCCAAGGAGGAGTTTGTCACCGCCTATACGCCCTACCAGGCGGAGATGTCCCAGGGCATTTTGCAGTCGATTTTTGAATTTCAAAGCCTGATGTGCGAGCTGGCCCAAATGGACGCCAGCAACGCCTCGGTCTACGACGGGGCCACCGCCGCCGCCGAGGCCGCCGTGATGTGCCGGGAGCGGAAGCGCACCGTGACCCTTGTCTCCGCCGCCGCCCACCCGGACACCATCGCCACCATGCAAACCTATTGCTACGGCACCGGAGACGAGCTGCGGCTGGCGCCTGAAAAGGACGGGGCCACGGACATTGCGGCCCTGGAGGGAATGCTTACGGAGGACGTGGCCTGCCTTTATGTGCAGCAACCCAACTTTTTTGGCCGGCTGGAGGACGTGAAAGCCCTGTTTGACGCGGCCCACGCCGCCGGGGTGAAGTGCGTGCTGGGGGCCAATCCCATGACCCTTTCCCTGTTGCCCGGCGGGCGGGAGGTAGGGGCGGACATCGTTTGCGGCGACGCCCAGCCCTTTGGCCTGCCCATGGCCTTTGGGGGGCCCAGCCTGGGCTTTATCACCGCCACCAGCCAGATGCAGCGAAGGCTGCCGGGCCGCATTGTGGGCCAGACCACGGACAGCGAAGGCCGCCGGGCCTTTGTGCTGACCCTGCAGGCCAGGGAGCAGCACATTCGCCGGGAGAAGGCCGCCAGCAACATCTGCTCCAACCAGGCCCACTGCGCCCTCACCGCCGCCGCCTACCTCACCAGCATGGGCCCTTCGGGCCTCCGGGAGGTGGCGGAAAGCTGCCTTTCTAAGGCCCATTACCTGGCCGAAAAGCTTTGCGGGGTGCAGGGCGTTGCCCTGCGCCACAAGGGCCCCTTCTTCCATGAGTTTGTCACCGCCCTGCCCGTGGCCGCCGAAAAGGTGGAAGCGGCCCTGGAACAACAGGGTGTGCTCAGCGGGCTGCCCCTTGCAAACGGGGACATGCTGTGGTGCGTGACGGAAAAGGCTGAGAAGGCCGATTTGGACGCGGCCATCGCCTGCGTGAAGGAGGTGTGCGGCAAATGACCCAGGAAACCGTTCTATTGAGCTTTGAAAAAAGCGTTCCCGGCCGTCGGAGCCACATGCTGCCCCCCCTGGACGTGCCCGGGGCGGAACTGCCGCAAGCGTTTCAGCGCAAGGAAGCCGCGCTTTTGCCGGAGCTGAACGAATGCGACGTGGCGAGGCACTACACCCAGCTTTGCAACCGGGCCCACGGCGTGAACAGCGGCTTTTATCCCCTGGGCAGCTGCACCATGAAGTACAACCCTGCCGTGAACGAAACGGCAGCGGCCCTGTCCGGCTTTACGCAGGCGCATCCCCTGGCCCCGGAGGCCGCCACGGCGGGCTGCCGGGCGCTGATGCGGGAACTGGAACAAAGCCTGTGCGAAATCACGGGCATGGACGCCTTTTCCTTGCAGCCGGCGGCGGGGGCCCATGGGGAGTTTTTGGGCCTGCTGGCCATCAAGGCCTACCACGAAGCCCGGGGGGACGCAAAGCGCGTAAAGATGCTGGTGCCGGACAGCGCCCACGGCACCAACCCGGCCAGCGCCACCATGGCGGGCTATGCCGTGGTGAACGTGCCCAGCCGGCCGGACGGCTGCGTGGACCTGGACGCCCTGGGGGGCCTGTTGTCCGACGAAATCGCGGGCATCATGCTGACCAACCCCAACACCCTGGGCATTTTTGAAAAGGACATCCTGCAAATCAGCCGGATGGTGCACGACGCGGGAGGGCTTTTGTATTACGACGGGGCCAACCTGAACGCCATTTTGGGCGTTGCCCGGCCCGGGGACATGGGCTTTGACGTGACCCACCTGAACCTGCACAAAACCTTTTCCACCCCCCATGGCGGCGGCGGCCCGGGCAGCGGCCCCGTGGGCGTGAAAGCGGCCCTTGCGCCCTTCCTGCCCGGCTGCGCCAGCGCGGGGGACGCAAGAAAGCTGCAAATGAAAGCCTTCTACGGCAACTTCTCCGTGATGGTGCGGGCTCTGGCGTACATCAAAACCCTGGGGGCGGAGGGCCTGCGGGGGGCCGGGGAGCACGCGGTGCTCAACGCCAACTACCTGCTCAGCCTTCTGAAGGACGACTTCACCCCCGCCAAGGAAGGGCGCTGCATGCACGAGTTTGTGCTGACCCTGGAAGGGCTGAAGGAGGAGACCGGCGTCAGCGCCCTGGACGTGGCCAAGGCCCTCATCGATTACGGCATCCACCCGCCCACCATGTATTTCCCCCTCATCGTGCACGAAGCCCTGATGTTTGAGCCCACCGAGACCGAAAGCAAGGAAACCCTGGACCAGGCCGCGGTGGTGATGAAGCGGATTTTGGCGGAGGCTCGCAAAGACCCGGAAAGCATGCACAGCACGCCCCGCAACGCGGTCATCGGCCGGCCCGACGAGGTGGCCGCCGCCCGGAACCCCATCCTGAGATATGATCCGAGGAAACGGTAACAAAAGATGATCAGAAGAACCGCCTGCCTAATTGCCAGGGGCAACGATCCCTACCATAACCTCGCTGTGGAAAAGCACCTCATGGACACCTTGCCCGAGGACACGGCCATTTTGTATTTGTGGCAGAACCAGCACACCATTGTGATTGGCCGCAACCAAAACCCGTGGGCGGAGTGCAAGGTGGAGGTCTTTTTGCAGTCCGGCGGGCGCATTGCCCGGCGGCTCAGCGGCGGCGGAGCGGTTTACCACGACCTGGGAAACCTCAACTTTACCTTCATTGTGCCCAAAACAGAGTTTGACATCCCGCGGCAGCTGTCGGTGGTGGCCACGGCGGTCAGTGCCTTTGGCATCCAGGCCGAGCTGAGCGGTCGCAACGACCTGAACGCCCAGGGGCGCAAGTTCAGCGGCAACGCCTATTACAAGGCGGGCAGCAGCGCCTACCACCACGGCACCCTTTTGGTGGACTGCAACATGGATGCCATGACCCATTACCTGACTGTGGACGAGAAAAAGCTGCAGCACCGGGGCGTGAAAAGCGTGCCCGCCCGGGTGGTGAACCTGAAATCCATCCAGCCGGACATGGGCATCACGGACATGCAGGAGGCCATGTACTATGCCTTTGGCCGGGTGTACAAGCACCAGCCCGCCATGCTGGACGAGTACATGCTGGACGGCCCCACCCTGGAGCGGTTGGCGGAGCAGTTCGCGGAAAACGACTGGGTCTATCCCGCCGCGCTGCCCTATGGGTTTTCCGTGTCCGAGCAGTTTCCCTGGGGCGGCGTAACGGTGAAGCTGCTGGTGGACGGCGGCATCATCCGCCAGGCCAAAATTTTTACGGACGCCATGGAAGCCAGCCTGTTCCTTCGCATTGAGCAGGCCCTGGCAGGCTCGCCCTATTTGATTTCGGCCATTGCCAGCCGCTTTGAGCAGAAGCTGGAACTTTTAACCGACCCCACCCTGCTTCAAATGGCCGGGGACGTGTGCGCGCTGATCTGCGGCAAGATGCGGGCCATGGACCGGGACAACGAGCACCCCTCCGGGCCAAGGACGGAAGCCGCCGAGGGGGCTAGATAGGGCCTGCCGCCCCTAAAACCCCGGCGGGCTATGCCCTGAACCCTTTACTGGCTGCGCTGCGCGCAGCCAGCATTCCATTAAGGGGGAACGCACCATGCCAAGAAGGACCCTCATCATTGGCGGCGGCATGGCCGGCATGGCCGCCGCTGTGGCGGCTGCGGAAAAGGGCGACAGCGTCACCGTGCTGGAGCGCAACCTGCGCCCCCTGAAAAAGCTGGGGGTGAGCGGCAACGGCCGGGGCAACCTTTTGAACAGCGGGCCCCCTTGCTATTATGGGGACGTGGCCTTTGCCCATGGCTTGCTGGAAAAGCTGCCCTATAAGGAGCTGGCGGCGTTTTGGAACCGGCTGGGGGTGCCCCTTCGGCAGGAGGAAGAAGGCCGGGTGTATCCCGCCAGCCTGCTGGCCTCGGTGGCGGTGGACGCGCTCGGCCTGCGGGCGGAGCAGCTTCGCGTGCAGGTGGCCACGCTGACCAGGGCCGTGGGCCTGGAGGCGGGGGACCAGGGCTTTACGGTGTTGGCCCGGGAAAGCGTGGTGGCCGCTTCCGCCAAAGGAAAAAAGCCCCGGGAAACCGGAACCGTGGACCGAAAATTTTGGGCGGACCGGGTCATCGTGGCCGTGGGGGGCGCGGCGGCCCCTGCCCAGGGCACCGACGGAAGCGCCTACGGGCTGCTGACGGACTTTGGCCATGCCCTGGCGCCCCCAAGGCCCGCCCTGTGCGCCCTGGTCACAGAAAAAAAGCCCCTGGCCGGCTTGGAGGGCCAGCGGGCCAAAACGGTGCTGACGCTGAAGGGCCCCAAGGGAGAAATTCTGCACAGGACCCAGGGGGAAATTCTGTTTGCCGAGGACGGGGTCAGCGGCATTGCGGCCATGCAGATGGCCCGGTTTGTGGCGGGCGGCTGTCGCCTGGCCATAGATTTGCGACCCCATTTGAACATGGCGGACCTGCCGGAGGCGGAATTAAGCGCCCATTTGAAGGGGCTGGCGGAAGCGCGGCTTTCGCAGCCCATCTCCCGGTGGTGCGCGGGCCTGTTGCCGCCCCCCCTCAGCCGGGCGTTGATGAAGGCGGCGGGCATCCTGGACCTGGACAGGCCCGTGGCGGCCCTTTCCCAGCGGGACTATGCGGGGCTGGCCCGGGTGCTGGCGGACTTTTCCCTGGCGGTGGACGGGGTGCGGGGCTTTGAAAGCGCCCAGGTCACCGCCGGAGGCGTGCCCCCGGGGGAGTTTTACCCGGAAACCCTGGAAAGCCGTTTGCAAAAGGGCCTGTACGCCGTGGGAGAGGTGCTGGATGTGGACGGGGACTGCGGCGGCTTCAACCTGATGTTCGCCCTGGCCAGCGGCCTTTTGGCGGGCCGGGCGTGAGGGCCGTATGTTTCCCTGCGGAGACACGCCGTTGACAGGACGGCAGGAGCATGGTACACTGGGGGCGGCATATAGTAAAGCAGTAATTTACTAAATATTCCGATGCCAGGGGAAGGAAACAGGCATGAACATTCCCACCTCTTTGAAGCACAAGCCGGTTTTTGTGGCCGAAGCATACGACCGCGTCGACGGCCGCAACGCCTTTGAAAGCGAAGCCAAGGGCCTCAGCCTGGGCTTGGCCCAGTGGAACGACCGGGGCCGGGTGGACGTGTCCGCCAAGGTATGGCGTTACACCGGGGAAAAATGGTCCCGCCAAAGCGAGGAACTGCCCATGCACCGGGTGCTGGACCTGGCCATTCTCATTTTGGAGGCCAATGCCTATCTGCGGGAAAGCTACCGCTTTCCCAAGCTGTACGACCCGGAAAACCCGGCGGTGGCGCGGGTCGGCCTGCAGGGCGACGCCATGGACGTTCAGGTGTGCACCGAAAACCCCCGAATCGACGAGGACATGCAGCTGTTCGCCGCCGCCATCGCAAAGGATGGGGAACTTTTGGGGGAGCGGTTTTTCGCCCTGGGGCGGCTGCTGAAAGACATGGGGTATGTTCGCTAAAGGGCCAAAAAAGCCGCTGAAATTCCGGCGGAAAATTTCACATTTTGGATAAAATACAGGGGAAAGCGGGGCGGGCGTTGCCGCCTGCGGAAATCCCCTGTTTTTTTGCGGGCCCGGCAGCCCTCGACAACGGTTGACAAGCATTTCACAACCTTCTATAATATGAATGTTGGAGATTTCCGTCTGTTGCCCGCCCCGCTGCCAGCGTTATGTGTACGCCACTGGTTTGCCTCGCAAACTTTGGCGGCTTGCCGGGGCCTTGTCCCGGCCTGCCTACCCAAGGGCCCGCACAGACGGCTTTCATCATAAATATCTAGGAGGGACTTACCAAATGGCAACCAAGATGACCGTTGACGGAAATACCGCCGTAGGCCACGTTGCGTATGCGTTTAGCGACGTGGCAGCCATTTACCCCATCACCCCTTCCTCCCCCATGGCGGAGGTTGTGGATGAGTGGGCGGCGAAAGGAACGAAGAATCTCTTCGGCCAAACCGTCCATGTGAGCGAGATGCAGTCGGAAGCGGGCGCGGCGGGCGCCGTGCACGGCAGCTTGGCCGCCGGCGCGCTGACCACCACCTTCACCGCCAGCCAGGGCCTGCTGCTGATGATTCCCAACATGTACAAAATCAGCGGCGAGCTGTTGCCCAGCGTGTTCCACGTCAGCGCCCGCGCGCTTGCGGCCCACGCTCTGAGCATCTTTGGCGACCATTCCGACGTGATGAGCTGCCGCCAAACCGGTTTTGCCCTCCTGTCCTCTAACAGCGTTCAGGAAGCCATGGACATGGCCCTGGTGGCCCACCTGGCCACCCTGGAAACAAGCGTGCCCTTCCTGCATTTCTTCGACGGCTTCCGTACCAGCCACGAAGTGCAGAAGATTGACGCCGTGGATTATGCGGACATCGCCAAGCTGATGCCCTGGGACAAGGTGAAGGAGTTCCGCGCCCGCGCCATGAACCCCGAACATCCCCACCAGCAGGGCACGGCCCAGAACCCGGACATCTACTTCCAGAACCGGGAGGCCGCCAACAAGTATTATGAAGCCACCCCCGCCATTGTGGAAGCCGTGATGAAGAAGGTTTCCGCGCTGGTTGGCCGCAAGTACGAGCTGTTCAACTACGTGGGCGCGCCGGACGCCGAGCGGGTCGTCATCGCCATGGGCAGCGGCTGCGAAACCATTGAAGAGACCGTGAACATGATGGTGAAGAAGGGCGAAAAAGTGGGCCTGATTAAGGTTCGCCTGTACCGCCCCTTCAGCGCCAAACACTTCCTTGGCGCCATTCCCGCCTCCTGCAAAAAGCTGGTGGTGCTGGACCGCACCAAGGAGCCCGGCTCCCTGGGCGAGCCCCTTTACACCGACGTTTGCACCGCCCTTGTGGAAGCGGACAAGACCAACATCAAGGTGATCGGCGGCCGCTATGGCCTGGGCTCCAAGGAGTTCACCCCCACCTGCGTGAAGGCCGTGTTTGACAACCTGGCCGGCGAAATGAAGAACCATTTCACCGTGGGCATTGTGGACGATGTGACCGGCACCAGCCTCGCCCTGGGCGACCAGGTGAACGCCGCCCCCGAGGGCACCGTGTGCTGCAAGTTCTACGGCCTGGGTTCCGACGGCACCGTGGGCGCCAACAAGAACAGCATCAAAATCATCGGCGACCACACCGACCTGTATGCACAGGGCTATTTCTCCTACGACTCCAAAAAGTCCGGCGGCATCACCATCAGCCACCTGCGCTTTGGCAAGTCGCCCATTCAGTCCACCTATTTGATCGACGCGGCGGACTTTGTGGCCTGCCACAACCAAAGCTATGTGACCCGCTACGACATGATCTCCAGCCTGAAAGACGGCGGCGTGTTCCTTTTGAACAGCCAATGGACCGCCGAGGAAATGGACGCCCAGCTGCCCGCCAAGATGAAGCGGCTGCTGGCCAAGAAGCACGCCCGTTTCTTCAACATCAACGCCGTGGACCTGGCCCTGAAAGTGGGCATGGGCAACCGCATCAACACCATCATGCAGGCCGCCTTCTTCAAGCTGGCGGAAGTGATTCCCTATGGCGACGCGGACAAGTACATGAAGCAGTACGCCAAGAAGTCCTACGAAAAGAAGGGCGACGCCATCGTCAAAAAGAACTGGGACGCCATTGACGCGGCCATCAGCGGCCT
>JAVBTE010000126.1:0-14196 GCA_031556335.1 Eubacteriales bacterium
CGGCGGTCGCTCCCTTTTGTCTCGTTGTGTGGGGCGCTCTCCCTCTTGTTGGTGTGGCGGCCCGCCGCGGGGGGGGGGGGGGGGGCGCGCCCCCCCCCCCCCCCCCCCGTCCCCGTTCCCCGTCCCCGTTACGCCCCCAGCGCCTCTTTTAAAAACTCCACGGCCAGGCGAATGTCCCGGGCGGCGTCCTTGGAAACCTCCCGTTCAATGGTGAGGTAGCCGTCGTAGCCCACGTCCCGGAGGGCGGCCAGGTACTGGGGCCAACGCACCGCGCCCTGCCCCAGGGGCGTTTCGGCGAAGTAGGTGGGCAGGGCCGCCAGGGCCTCGATGCCGCCCTCGGCAAAGATGCCGTAGATTTCTTCGGTACCCAGGTATTTGCGCAGCACGCCGTCCTTGGCGTGGGTGTGGACGATTCGCTTGCCGGCGGTGTACACGCCCTGCACCTCGTCGTCGTCGGTGACCATCACCAGGTTGGCGGGGTCGTAGTTCACGGCCATGCCCTTGCCGCACTGGTCCACAAAGCGCACCAGGCGACCGACGGGCTCGGGCCCTGTTTCGATGGCCACAAAGGCCCCCTGGGCGGCGGCGTATTCGGAAAGCTTGGCGCAGCTTTCCAGCATGGCTTCGTAACGGGGGCTGTTTTCATCCTCCGGAATGCGGCCGATGTGGGTGGTGACCACCGCGCACTGGAGGCGGGCGGCCAGGTCCAGCACCCGTTTCAGGTAGTCCACCTTGGGCGGGTTGTCGGCGGCCACTTCCAGGGCGTGGCCCCCCCTTGATACCTCGCTGAGTTCCCCGCACAGGGCGATGATGGCCTGGCCGTTGTCCTCGGCGGTTTTCCGCACCTCCGCCACCATGGCTTCGGTAATGGTGAAGGGGTTCAGCTCGTTCCAGGCGTACAGCTGCACGCCCTCCGCGCCCACCCGGCGCGATTCCCGGATGCCCTCCAGCAGGCCCTTGCCGAACCAGTCGGCCAATGTGGCAATCTTCATGGCGCCCCCCACTTGCCCAAGCTCCGCGCGAAACGGGGCTTAGTCGTCAATCTTCACCCAGCGGCGCTCTTTGGCGCTTTGAATGATTTTTTCGCATAGCTTCACTTCCCGAACCCCGTCCTCAAAGTTGGCGAAATCCATTTGAGAAGCGTCGCCGGTTTCGATGGCTTTGTAAATCTGCTTGAAATTCTGCTTGAAGCTGTCCGGGAAGCCCTCCACGTGGCCGCCGGGATAGCTGACCACGCCCCGGGTCTGGGCCGCCAGGATGGAGGGGTCCTTCACCAGCTGGCCGTTGTCCCGGTCGCGGCGACCGATCCATACCTCGTTGGAGAGCTCGCTGTCCCAGTGCAGGGAGCACTTGCTGCCCGCCACGTCCACGATCATCTGGTTTTTGCGGCCGGCAAACACCTGGGTGATGTTGCAGCAGGCGTGGGCGCCGTTTTCCAGGTGGAACAGCACGGCGGCGTAGTCCTCGGTGGTGATGGGCACCTCCTCGTAATCCTCGGGCTTCAAAGACATGTTGGAATAGGTGTCGATGGCCTTCTTGGGCTTTTTGCGGGTTTTGTGGAAGGTTTCAAAATCCGCCAGCACCTCGGTCACCTTGAGGCCCGTCACAAACTCCACCAGGTCAATCCAGTGGGTGCCGATGTCCGCAAAGGCGCGGGATTCTCCGGAAAGCTCCGGCTCCAGCCGCCAGTTGTAGTCGGTGTCGTAAAACAGCCAGTCCTGGTTGTAGCTGCCGTGGATGGTGAAGATATCGCCCAGCTCGCCGCTTTTGATCATTTCCCGCATTTGGTACACCAGCGGGTAAAAACGGCAGTTCAGGTTCATGGCGTGGATCAGCTTCTTTTCCCTGGCGTAGGCCAGCAGCTTTTTCGCCTCGTCGCTGGAAACGGCCATGGGCTTTTCGCACAGCACGTTCACCCCTTTGGAAAGGGCGTAGTGGGCCACCTCATAGTGGGTGCTGTTGGGGGTGCAGATGTGAACACAGTCCAGGTTTTCCGCGTCGATCATCGCTTTGTAGTCCTCGTAGCCCTTGGGCACGCATAGCGCCTCCGCTTTCTTCTGCGCGTCCACGGTGTCCGTCAGGGCCACCACTTCCACATTGCCCAGCCTGCGAAGCTGCTCGATGTGCACAGCTCCGATGAAACCGATCCCAATGATGCCCGTGCGCAATTTCCTAGCCATAGGTCTCATCCCTTTCTATCTTTGTGGTGCTTTGTTTTGATTTTTGCGCATCCTTTCACCGCGTGAAACGCGGTGAAATATGGGTCCAGGGCATAGCCCTGGGCGGGGTTTTAGGGGCGGCAGCCCCTAACGTCCCCTAACGTCCCCCAACGCCCCCTACCTTTTCAAGATCTCTTCTAGCGTCACGGTGCGCTCCTCCCGGATGGAAGCATAGCAGGCCTCCACGCAGGCGATGGTGGTGATGTTGTCCCTGGCGTTGATTTCGGGGGTCTGCCCGCTTTCCACCGCCCGCAGAAGGCTGGCCATGGTGCCACGGAAAGCGTCCGGGAACCAGGCGGTGTCCCAGGTGGGTTCCAACCACTGGTGGGGATAGTCCTTGCTGGTCAGGCGCAGGGTGCTGGGGGTGTGCTCGGGGTACAGGGGCCAGCCGATGGTACCGGTGGCCATGCCTTTCAGTCCTTCCACCCGGAACTTGATGTATATGTCCTTTTCGGCGGGCTCTTCCGGCCAGGCCCATACGTCGTCCAGGCTGGTGGCCATCATATCGTTGTCATACTTATAGGTAAACTGCACGATGCCGTCCGTGTGGGGAAACTTGGTGCGGGGGTCGGTGCGGCACACGGCGGTCACCTTGGCCGGGTCGCCGAACAGGTAGCGGAAAATATCCACGTGATGGATGCCCATGCTGTAAATCTCCAGCAGGGGGTATTGCTTCAAAAACGCCTGCCAGTGGGGAATGGCGCGCATTTCGATGGTGGCCAGCACCGGCTCGCCCAGCAGGTCCATATCCAGGGCCGCTTTCAGCGCGCGCATGCTTTGGTCGTAGCGCATGTTGCTGTTGATGGCAATGGGAATGCCGCTTTCCTCGCCCAGGCGGGCAATCTCCCGGGCCCCTTCCAGGGACATGGCCACGGGCTTTTGGCACAAAATGCCTTTGAGGTGCTTTTGCTTCACCGCGTGGCGCACAATATCCAGCTGCACGTCCGGGGGAACGGCAATGTCCAGAATCTCCACCTCGGGGTCCTCCACCAGCTCTTTCCAGCCGGGGTATACCTTTTTCAGCTGGTACCGGTCCGCGATCTCCTGGCTTGCTTCCAGGGACAGGGAGGCGATGCCGATGGGGTTGAAGCCCACATCCCGGTAGGCCTTCAGCTGGCAGTCCGCCACGATGAAGCCCGCGCCCACACAGGCGATGGCGTAATCCTTTTTCCTGGGCATTTGGGCGACGGTGGCCGCCTCCAGGCGCTGTACCACTTCTTGCTTGGTCAACATGGAATTGCTCCTTTCTCCGTATGCCGTTTCCGTTACAGAACCGTCAGCCCCATGTCCGTTCCCAGCCGCCGCCAGGGTTCCAGGTCCTGGCCGGAGAGCATGCTTTGGTGGGGCCAAGGGTATTCCATTCCCAATTGGCTGTATTTATCCATTCCCAGCGTGTGATAGGGCAAAAGATGAACCGTTGTGAAACCAAACTCCCGGGCTTTTTGAAACAGGGCTTCCATCACCGGGCGGCTGTGGTTGAACCCGGGAATGACGGGCACCCGTAGGATCACCTTCTTGGGCGCGGCTTTCGACAGCCACGCCATATTGGCGAAAATCACGTCGGGCCGGGCCTTTGTAACGCTTTGAAGCGCGGCGGGGTCCGGGTGCTTGAAATCCAGCAAAAACAGGTCGACGAGGGGTTCGGCTTTTTGGAAGCGCTCCGGGGCGGTTTGGGCGGTGGTTTCCACCGCCGTATGCAGCCCGGCCTCCCTGGCCCCCGACAGCAGCGCCATCAGCCCTTCAAACTGTTGGAAGGGCTCGCCGCCGCTGACCGTGAGGCCGCCGCCGGAGTTGCGGTAGTAGGCCGCGTCCCGCAGCACCACGGAAAGCACCTCGTCCACCGACATGGCCTGTCCGGACATGCGCAGCGCCCCCGTGGGGCACGCCTCCACGCAGCAACCGGTGGCGGCGCACTTGCTTCGGTCAAACACCGGCTTCCCGCCTGGGGCCATGGATACCGCGCCGTTGGGGCAGGCTTTTGCGCAGCTTCCGCAGCCCACGCACTTGGACGCCGTATGCATCAGCTTTTTCTCCGGCGTCCAGCTTTCCGGGTTGGCGCACCAGGGGCAGCGCAGCGGGCAGCCGGACAAAAACACCACCGTGCGGATGCCCGGCCCGTCGTGAATGGCGAACCGCTCAATTTCCAAAATTTGCAGAATTTGCGTCTTAACTATCATACAACACGCGAGCCATCACTTCATGCTGAATGGAGGCCTGCAGGTTCACAAAAACCGCCGAAAAGCCGGATACCCGCACCAAAAGCGTGGGATATTTTTCCGGGTGCTCCACGGCGTCCTCCAAAACGCCCCGGTCCACCACGGTCACCATCAGGTGGCAGCCGCCCTGCTGAAAATAGGTTTTGAAAAGGGCGTCCACCTTGTCCCGCTCCTTTTGAAACAGGCGGGGGGTCAGCTTGATGTTTTGCACCGAGCCCGCGTGGTAGCGGGGGTCCAGCTTTACCAGGGAGTTGAGCATGGCGGTGGGGCCGCTGTGGTCAGCCCCGCTTTGGGGGTTGTTGGCCGGGTTCATGTGCAGGCGGTTCAGGCGGCCGTCGGGGCTGGCGGCGGTCACAAGGCCCCAGTCGGTGTTCATTTGGTTGTTGCTGATCACCACCAGGTAATACTGCATGCCCGCGTCAATGCCCCGCTGCCGCACGCCCTTGGCAATGTGCTCGTACAGATCCGCCGCCATGCCGTCGGCGGTACCCAAGTCGTTGCCGTACTTGTCGGCGGCCAGCAGGTCTTTGCGCAGCTTTTCGTGCCCTTCAAAGTTGTGGAGGGCCGCGTCCCGAATCTGCCCCAGGGTGTAGGCCCCCGTGTCAAACACCAAATGCCGGATGGCCCACAGGGAATCGGAAGCGTTGATGAGGCCGTAAATTTCGTTGGTACCGCCCAGGTACCGCACGCCGCCGTCCAGCAGCGCCTTGCCCTTTTCGATGCAATCGTCCATCAAAAGGCTGGTGAACAGGAAGGACACCTGGCCGTTCATCACCTGGTAGGAATAGGTCTGGGCCTTGATGGACAGGTCCATATAGTAATCCAGAAGCGCCTTGTAGGTGGCTTCAAAGGCCGCGTAGCTTTGGAATTCCTCCACCGGAGGGATGGGCACCGGCCCCGCGATGTTCCTGCCGTTGACGGGGTCGATTCCCTCGTTCAGCACCGCGGTCAGCATTTTCAGCACGTTCAGGCATACGTTGGGGGTGCCCACGCTTTGCCCCTGAATGACAAACTCGGTGCAGCCAAAGGGCACATACTGCTCGGCGGTCTTTTCGTCCAGCCGCATGCCGTACATCACCGCGGGCACGTTCACGTCGTCGTTGTACAGGGTGGGGTAGGTGGCTCCGGCCCCCAGGGCGTCCATGGCCGCGTCCCACATTTGGGGGGACAGGTCCTTGCCAAACCGCAGGGTAAACTGGGGTTCCACATAGCGGCATTCCTTGGCCACTTGCATGCACAGCAGCGCGAAGCGGTCCGCCGCTTCCGGGTTGCGCCGGCCCCGCCCCCCCACAATGATGCGGCCGTTCACCGTGGTGCGCCGGTTCTCAATCAGCCACCACAGGCTTTTGAGGTATTCATAGGCTTCGTTTTCAGAAATCCGCCCGGCTTTCAGGTCCGCGTCCAGGTATTCCCCCAGCACATCGTCCATCCGGCCATAGTTGATGACCCCGGCCATCAGCGCATACAGCCAGAACAGCTGCAAGGCCTGGTGAAAGGTTTCCGGTCGGTCCTCCCGAATTTTTTCAAGGGAGGAACAAATCAGGGCCAGCTCCTTTTTCCGCGCTTCCCCAGCGCCCTCCATGGCGGCCCCGGCCATGTCCCCAAGCGCGTCCGCGCAGGTGACAAACAGGGAAAGGCACTGGAGGCCGGCTTCCAGAAAGCGGTTGTCCGGCTCCTGAAAAAGGCGGGCCTCCAGCTGCTTTCGCAGCCCGCCGATGCCAAGGTCCAGCAGCTTTCGGTAATCCAGCATCATGCCGGAAAGCCGGGCTGTGGCGATCATGGGATATTCGCAGTCAATGAAGCGGCCGATGGTGGTTTCGGTGAGCACATCGTTGCAGTACAGGGTTTTTACGTCATGGTTCAGCCAGTATTCGTACAGGGCGTCCACCCGGGGGCTTTCCGCCTCGGGCAGCTGCTTTTGCAGCTTTCGAAGGCCCGCGAAAACGCAGTAATGCCCCACGCCGCCCACCGAGGTGACGCAGCCAAAGCCGATGGGCAAAAAGTCCATCCGGCCGATGATTTTGTCCGTGTCCTCAATGGGACGAAACAGCGCGGGGTACAGCACCTTCAGGCAGGCGGCCTCCCGCAGCTCCTTTTGGCCGCCCTCAAAGGACTTGTGCACCTGGGTATAGCGCTCCATCAGAAAGAGCTGTTCTTCCGGCGACATCCTTGGGGGAATTTTTACGCTGACTTCGGCGTTTTGCGCGCCTTCCACATTAAACTTGACCATGGTATCCCTTCTTTCACCCGTTCCAGTTCTGTTTGCGCGTTTTCCAAACGGGCGACCCCGAAGCGGCGGAATCAGTGAGGCATGCGCTCGGCGTCGCGCCAATTATCCTGATACCCGCTTAATAGGTCCACGAAACGCTTTGTGGTCAGATGGGGGCGGGTGATGGCGCTGCCCACCACCACCGCGTAGGCGCCCAGGTAGAGGCACTTCATGGCGTCCTCGGGGGTATACAGATGCCCTTCCATGATGACGTGGGCCTTGCCGCTGAGGCGGCGGCACATTTCCGCGAACCCGCGCCAGTCGGGCTCCTCAATATGCTTGGTTTCCTTGGTATAGCCGTACAGGGTGGGGCCCACCAAATCGGCCCCCAGCGCCACCGCCCGTTCCGCCTCCTCCAGGGTGGACACGTCGGCAAACAATAGCGCTTCCGGAATTTCCTTCTTCACAATGGGCAGCAGTTCAAAGGCCGGGCGGCCCTCATGGGTCAGCTGGCTGGTGCAGTCCAGGGCGATGATCTCCGCCCCCGCTTCCCATACCTGCCTGGCCGAGTCCAGGGTGGGGGTAATGAACACGTCCGTGTCGCTGTGCCAAATTTTATAAAGGCCGATGAGGGGCAGGTCCACCGCCTGTTTGATGGCGTGAATCTGCTCCGGCGAATTGGCCCGAATGCCCGCCGCCCCGCCCCACACCGCCGCCTGGGCCATTTTCACCGCCATGTCGTCGGTGTAAATGGGGTCGTCATGCTGCACCTGGCAGGAAACAATCAGGCCTTTTTCCAGCTTTTTGAGGATGCTCCGCTTTTTTTCCGACAGTTCCATATCAAAATCCTCCCTACCACGTATGTCCTTGACAGCGCCAGCAAAATCAAAAGGCGCTTATTGCCTTTTCACCGCGTTTTACGCGGTGAATGAAGGGCCCAGGGGCTTGCCCCTGGTGGAGCGCAGGGGTGAAACCCCTGCAAACGTTCTTACTGATTCAAAAGCGCCGCGCCAATAATGCCCGCGTCGTTGCCCAGCTTCGCCGGCAGCACCTCCGGCGGGGGCAGGATGTCGCCCGCGTAGATCTTTTCGTATACCTGCTTTTTCAGCGGCGCCATCAGGTCGTCCCCCGCGTTGCTGACCCCGCCGCCCACAATCACGGCCCGGGGGCGCAGCAGCGTCACCATGCTGGCAAGGCCGCTGGACAAATACCGGATGTACTGATCCACCACCGTTTGCCCGGCAAGGTCCCCCCGCCTGGCGGCGGCAAAGGCCGTGCGCCCTTCCACCCGGTTCAGGTCGTGGCCGCACTCCTCCCACATCAGGCTGTGAGGGTAGACCATCATCATATCCACGCTTTGGCGGATGAGGGCGGTGACCGAGGCGTAGGCCTCCAGGCACCCCCGCTGACCGCAGGTGCACAAAAAGCCGTCGTGCACCAGCACCGTATGGCCGGGCTCCAGGCCCACGCCGTCGCCGCCCAGGAACAGCTTGTTGTTCAACACCACGCCGCCGCCCACCCCCGTGCCCCGGGTGATCATCAAAAGGCTGTCGTACTCTTTCCCCGCCCCCGCAAAGCACTCGCCCAGGGCGGCGCAGTCCGCGTCGTTGGCCATGTACACCGGAAGGTTCCAGCTTTTTTGGAACTCGCCGATCACGTCCGCGTTTTTCCAGCCCAGGTTGTTGGCGAACACCACCCGGTGGGTTTTGGGGTTGACGGAGCTGGGCACGCCGATGCCCACATAGGAGACATCCTCCTTTGTGAGGCCGGCGGAGGAAAGCGCGTCCAAAGCCGCGGCGGCCATATCGGCCACGATTTCCTCAAAGGTCCGCTTCAAATGGGTGGGCCGCTGGCTTTTTTGAACGATCTGGTAGCGCTCATCCACTACGCCGGCCACGATATTGGTACCGCCCAAATCAATCCCAAGGTAGTATTTCATCTACGTTCCCTCTTCCCTATGCTGCTTTTCCACGCCGCCAGGCAACGCGGCCTTCCCTGTGGTTTTCTGTAATTATACTACCTTTTTCACGTTTCAAAGTCAATCATTTTTTCACATATTATATCAACATCCGCCTGGGTTTTTTCACTCCCGCGCCCACCAAGCGTTGGCTGGGCCTTGCATTTTTTCCCTATTTTCTGTATGATGGAACCAATTCAAAAATTCGATCATACGGGAGGGTTCCGGGGATGAAACCTGACAAAAAAGCATCGGAAATGAGCGTAAAAGAATTGGCGGCCTACATCGACCAATCCGTTCTCAAGCCCGAATTTACCCAGGATGAGATCCGAAAGTACATTCAGGAGGGCATCGATTTCGGCTGCAAAACCGTCTGCATCAACCCCTCCTCCCTGCCTGTGGCGCGCCCCCTGTGCAAAGGCACTTCGACGGGCCTATGCGTGGTGTGCGATTTTCCCTTTGGCCTGTCCCAAACGGCCTCCAAAGTTTTGCAGGCCGAGGAAATCTGCCGGGAAAACGACATTGAGGATTTGGACATCGTGGCCAACTACGGCTGGATTCTCAGCGGTCTGTGGGACGACGTGGGCAAGGACATCCGCGCCGTGGCCGACGCGGTGCACAAGCACGGCGCGCTGCTGAAAGTGATTTTTGAAACCGACGCCCTCTCCCTGGACGAGGTGGCCAAAGCCACGGACGTGGCCTGCCTGGCCGGGGCGGATTTTGTAAAAACCTCCACCGGCTTTTTCACCGGCGGCAAAAGCGACGGCGCCACCACCCAGGTGATTCGCACGATGATGGACGCCGCCCGGGGACGCTGCAAAATCAAGGGTTCCGGCGGCATCCGCACCCGGGAACACTTTTTGGAGCTGATCGATTTGGGCATCGACCGCATGGGCATCGGCTACCGCAGCACGCCCTTGGTGCTGGGCCTGGATCAATCCTCCGCCCAGACTGGCCCCGCAGGTTCTTACTGAGACCGCCGTGCATCCGGACATCATACGGTTCTTTTTCGTCCGTCCCCAGTCGTTTGCGCTGTACGCGGCCCTGGAAGAGCGGATTTTGGCGGAGTATCCCTCCGCCCGGACCACAGTGCACAAGACCCAGATCAATTTTGAGGAAAAGCGCAGCTTCGCCATCGTATGGCTGCCCCTTCGGCGAATGAAAAACAAACCGGAGGAGGCCATCATGCTGACCTTTGGCCTGGCCTACAAGCTGGACCACCCCCGCATTGAGCAGGCCGTGGAGGTACGCCCAAACCGCTGGACCCACCATATGGTTCTGGGCTCCGCTCAGGAAGTGGACGAGGAACTGATGGGGTTTCTGCGCGAATCCTATGATTTTTCCATGCGCCCCTCCCGTGGGGCCCATCCACGAAAGGAGCCTTGCCCATGAATCATCCTGTTCTGGACACCATCCGCCAGCGCCGCAGCATTCGCGCGTTCAACCCCGCCCCCATCAGCCGGGAGCTTTTGGCCGCCATTGCGGACGCGGGGCAGTACGCCCCCAACGTAAGCGACCAGGCCTGGCATTTTTCGGTGGTGCAAAACCCGGCGCTCCTTGCCAAGGTCAACCGTCTCTCCAAGGAATACGCCCTGACCTGCGGGCTTCCCTGGATGGAAGCCATGGGCCGGGATGAGCAATTCCAATGCCTGTATGGCGCGCCCGCCGTTATTTTTGTTTCCTGCGACGAAAAGGGCATCGCGCCCCAGGTGGATACCGCCGCCGCCACCATGAACCTGCTGCTGGCCGCCGAGGCCCTGGGCCTTGGCAGCTGCTGGGGGTATTTTCCCACCCAGGCGTTTTTGACCCCGGAGGGGGCCGAACTGCGCAAGGAGCTGGGCGTTCCGGACGGCTACACCGTATACACCGCCGTGATGCTCGGCTACAAGCAGGAGGCCACGCCCCCCGCCCCGGAACGGAAACCGGGCCGCGTCACGTTTGTGGAGTGAGGCGCGCATATTCCGGTGAAAAGGGGGAAAAAGCAAGCCCCCCCCCGCTTTTTTCATGAACCGCTTCTTCTTTCGTTGCTTTCTTCCGCCAATCTGGTATAATGGCAAAAGACGGAATTTTTTTCCTTATTACAACCCAATACTAAGGAGGCGACCCCATGAAGCGAATTCTGGCCCTGGTTTTGGTACTCTTTCTTTTTGCTCCGGCACAGGCGGTCTTTGCCGAAAACGCTCCATCCACTTTGCCCGCGGACGGCATCCAAACCGCGGTGGAGACATTTCTGAAAGCGGAAATGACGCGCCAGGAGGGCCTGGCCGAGGACGAGTGGCAACGCTATATCTACCGCCAAGGCATCGGGCCAGTCACCCTTTCTCTGGAAGGATTTGACCTTGCGGCGAAAAAACCGCTGAGCGTTTCTTTTCTGGTTGCCAGCGCCGCGCCTGATTACGACTCCCAAGAGAGCTACGAAGGCGACCCTCTCCCCTATCTGGAAGCGCTGGTCCAGTCCATGAGCGTGCCAAAAGCCCCCGTCAAGCTGAACCTGGACGTCGCCGTCCAGGGGGAACAGGTTTCGGCCACCTTCGCCAAAGGCGGGGAAGCCGCCCTGCAAAAGGCGGTCAAAGCTTTGGCGTCCAAGGCTCCCAAGGCGGTAGCCGACAACCGGATGCTTTCCGCCCTGACCGACTATCTGATGCCCACGCCCATTGTGTTGCCCAAAAAAGAACCTGCGGACATCGCCGCCGAGAAGCCCAATCCTGCCTATGCCGCGTACATGGACCGCAACCACCTGAACCCGTCCACCATCGGGGCCTTTGCCCCGGCGTTTCTGTACGCGCCCAAGCCCCAAAAGCTGAACGCGGCCCGGGGTCCGGAAGCGGTGGCGCTCTCCTACACCGTTCCCTACATGGCGGACTATTTGGGCAAGGCCTTTGAAGCCATGATCACCGATTCTTTGCCCAATGACACGAAGGCCAAGGAATACACCAACCAGGAACTGCTGATGCAGTTCTCCGCCCAGCTGGAAAAAGAGATGCTGGCCTACCGGTATACCAAAGATACGACCCGCACCGACGTCTACCTCGTCAACCTGCTGCAAATTCCCAAGACGATTTCCCCGGACGCCCTGTTTGAACGCGAGGGCGGGTCGGTCTCCGAGGCCGCCATGGCCTATGTGGACGCGATGGAAGAGCTTGTGAAGGAACTGCCGGACAAACCGCCACTGCCCCTTCCCGCCAATGGGGTGGTGCTGGGCGAAAACACAGGCACCAAGGTGATCTTCACGTTCTATAAAACCAGCTTCAGCAACCATGCGGTTTCCGCTTACGACCACTGGACCAACCAGTTGGTGTGCATTTCCTTCTCAGCGGACCGTAAAGCGGTGGAAATGCGCCTTCCCAAAGGGGATTATGATTTCAAAATCGACGCGGGAACCGTATGGTATGGTCAGGAAGACATGTTTGGCCCCTTCAGCGCGACCTCCTTCCTTTCCGGCGACTATCTCCAGCTGAGAAGCACCCCCTACAAAGTGACCGTGAACATGTCGGAGTGAGAACCATCGCCACGCTTTTTGAACAGAAGGCGGCCCTGCGCGGCCGCCTTCGCAAACAGGCCCAAGAGCTGAGCCGCCAGTATCTGGAGGATTCCGACCGGAAGATTGGCGCGGCCGTGCTTGCCCTTCCCCAGTGGAACGCGGCAGGCACCGTGTTCCTTTATCTCAGCGTTGGCAGCGAACCCAACACGCGACCCCTGATTCGCGCGGCCTTGCAGGCCGGTAAGCGCGTGGCGGTTCCCCGTTGCCTTCCCGGAGGCCTGATGGAGGCGCGGCAAATCGTCTCCTTTGACGGCCTTGTGCCCAAAAGCTTCGGCATTCCGGAGCCGGACGATACCTTTCCCCTCGTTTCCCCCACCGAAATCGACCTTGTGGTGGCCCCCTGTGTGGCGACGGACCAAAACCTGCACCGCCTTGGCAATGGCGGCGGGTATTACGACCGTTATCTTCCCACTGTGCGCTGCCCTGTGGTTTGCCTGTGCCGGGGCGTGTTCCTGCTGGCCCAGTTGCCCACGGATACCCTGGACGCCCCGGTTCACGCCGTCGTGACCGAGCGAGGGGTTTATGCGGGATGAGGGATGGGGACGGACGCCAGGGGCGCTGCCCCTAGCAAAGCCTATCGATTGCCCCATTCTCTCCGAGATACAACAGCCGCCATATGGTGAGCGCAATTCTCCCAGACTCCTGCACACGGCTGGCTTCTCAGCCGGAGCAGGCGCAAAGGCGAAAGGCATTGGGTACGAAAATGAACGCGCATCTACGCTAAAGGGCGGGGCACGTGGTTTCCAGATGCCCACGGTTTTGAAGGTATCATGCGTAGCAACGGGACAATCCAATACAGAAATCCTAGATAACCGCAGTCCCACTCTCGTGGCAGGGCATGGCAGTCATATATCGCACGTGAAGAAGCCCCCATACCGATTCATGACAAAGCGACTCGTTGCAGTGGTGGTGGGAAGGCAAGAAAAGGTGATGGTGCGGTCAATGGGTTGGGTGTCGGAAAAGAAGGTGCCCCAGCTCCCACCATAACAGCGGGCGATCGGCACTGCGTAACCTATTGTCTGCAAGGAAGCTTCATCGGCCGTGATGAGCAAAATGGTCCGCAGGGCAAAGGAGTAAACGAAGATGACGCTCAACACGATTGATAGGCATGCTGTCGCCACTGTTGATTGCAGAAATCTGAAAAAATCGGTAATCTTTTAGGCACACTCCAGGCGAAAACCACGCCCGGATATTCTCTGAACTTCCAAAACCCTGAGCGTATCCAGTCCGTTGTGCGGCGGTTAACTCCCACTGAATGCGAGCGTCTTCAAGGCTACCTGGATGGGTGGACGGAACGTGGCCATGATGGGAAACCCATTAGCGGTAGCAAACGGTATCAAATGCTGGGTAACCCAATTACCGTTCCTTGTGCTGCCTACATTATGCAGGGCATCATTACTTGCCTGGGCGAAGAAGGCTGACAACAGCGAAAGGCGTTGCAACTCGTCCTGTTTTTAATTCGGAATAAAAAACAAATTTGTCTCGGATCTTATTGATATTGTTCCAAAGCAGGTGTATCCTACTACCAGGGAAGGTGAGCATCGTGGAATATATCACTGTCCGGGAAGCATCACAGCAATGGGGAATTTCCGACCGCCGTATTCGATTGCTTTGTGAACAAGGAAAAATCAAGGGTGCCATCAAGGATGGAAAGGCATACAAAATCCCCAAGGATGCCACAAAGCCTGCTGATGGCCGCTTGAGGCGTGGGCAGATCATTCCGCAAGAGTACAGTGATCTACTCAATAGAGTCGACGGCTTAAAGGCTAAACTATCCAAACGCCGCCCATTGACCCAAGGAGAACTAAAGCGGCTTCAAGATGAGTTCCTTGTGGCCTTCACCTATAATTCCAACGCCATCGAAGGCAATATTCACCATCATCATGGATGTGAATATTGGCGATAAAGTATATGCTCAATGCGGCCACCTCCTGCCAGAAGTATACCTGTGACAATCCACAATGTAAACGGTGATCGTCAGACTGCAAGAAATAAGTTATGATGGAATAGGCTAACCTCCAGATTGGAAAGCCCCTCTGCCGCGTCGTACCGCA
>JAVBTE010000181.1:0-22034 GCA_031556335.1 Eubacteriales bacterium
TGCCTACATCGGACTGTTACACTTTAGCCGCCATACGGCTGTGTATCACCTCCCTACAAAGCCGCAAATTCACTGCAAATGAGCCGCTGCCATGCTGTTTTAGTGGCAGTATCATTACTACCCTTTACAGCATACATTCCATAACTTCCGAGTTTTCATGTTCTTCCTCCTCTTGTTGTGTGTTTGGGGGTTCTATGCAAGGCCGGCACGCTTCGCCGGCAGCATTCCTACGCTTTTCCAGGTTTCCGTTCCACCACCGCAATCAGCAGCAGAACACCCAGGATGATGGATTGGTAAATGACCGACATCCCCATTAAGTTGAGCCCGTTTCGCAAAACGCCGATGATGACGATGCCCAGCATGGCGCCCTGTAGCTTTCCGCTGCCGCCCATGATGCTGACCCCGCCAAGAAGCGCCGCGGTGATCACATCCAGCTCATAGCCGGACCCAAGCGTGGCTTCGGCGCTGGAGATGCGGCCGATTAAAAAAACCGAGGCAATGGCCGTAATCAGGCCGCAAAAGGTAAACAGCAGCACCTTATACCGCGTGACCCGCACGCCAGAATAAAGCGAGGTGCTTTGGTTGTTTCCGATCGCTTTGATGTAGCGCCCCACATAGCTTCGCTCCAAAATCAACACCGCGGCGGCGGACAGCAGCAGCCATACCAGCACCGAGGGCGGAACCCCCAGAAAATCTTTGTTGATCATGAAAAATGCTTTGGGATACCCGCTGACGGCCCGCCCCTCCGTAATAATGTAGCACAGGCCCCGTATCATGACCTGGGTTCCGATGGTGACCACCACGCCCTGAATTTTCAGCCCGCCAATCAAGAAGCCGTTCAGCAGGCCCACCAGCACGCCTGCCGTCACCCCCGCCGCAATGGCCAGGGGAATGCCCAGTCCGTCCCGCAGCACCAAGCCTGTTACCACGCCGCTGAGCCCCAAAATGGAACCCACCGACAAATCCATGTGCCCGGAAATCAGCAAAAGCGTCAGCGGAACCGCCATCATGCCAATCTCCGCCACCTGCCGCAAAATGTTTTTCAGGTTCTTGGCTCTGCCAAAATACGGCGCGAAAAGGGAGAACAGGAGAATTTCAATTCCCAGAATCACAAACAGCTTGAAATATTGGCTTTGAACCGCCCGGCGCACAAAGCCGCTCACTTTTTGCCGGGATGTTTGGCTTGCCTGTTCCATGCTATTTCCGCCCTCCCTTCCGGCTTTGCAAGAGGTTGACAAGCAACGCCAGCAAAATGATGGCTCCGGTAAAAAAGTCCAACCAGTATTCCGAGGCGTGAATCTGCACCAGCCCGTTTTTGATGCTGCCCATCAGAAACGAGCCCGCCACCGTGCCCGCCACAGACCCCGCGCCGCCAAAAATGTTGGCTCCGCCAATCAGCGCCGCGCTCATGGTTTGAAACTGCAAGGCCGTGGAAGCCGTGGCGGCCTGGATGCTGTTCATCATGGAGGCGAACATCAGCCCCGCCATGGCCAGCAGCAATCCGTTGATCATATACACCCGAACCCGCAGGCTGCTTATGTTCATGCCCCGCAGGGAGGCCGCCGTGGGGTTTCCCCCCAGGGCATACAGCTTCCGGCCAAAATTCATCTTGCGCAGCATAAAGGCAAAAACCGTGATGGCCGCCGCGTACGTCAGCACCGGTGGGCAAAGAAACCCGCCCACGGTAGAACCGATCATTTTAAAGCCCGGGGTAAAGTCGGTAATCCACTTGGCTCCGGTCACAATCACGGCGACGCCCCGGAAAATGTTCATGGTGGCCAGGGTCACGATGATGTCCGGGATGCGAAGCTTCGTAATCAGAAAGCCGTTCACGGCCCCCGCCAGCATGCCAAGGCACAATGTCAGGGTGATGGTGAGCCAAATGGGCAGGCCCGCGTTGTCCAGCATGCCGCCGCACACGCCGCACAGCGACAGGATGGAGCCCACCGACAGGTCCATGCCGCCAATCATGATCACAATGGTCATGCCCAGGGCCACAATGCCATTGATGGCCATCTGCTGCACAATGATCATAAAATTTGTTGCGCCGCGAAAATTGGGAGCCGCCGCGAAAAAGGCCAGATATACCGCCGCCGTGAACATCAAAATCGGCGCTTCCGGTCTTTTGCCAAGGGCGCGCCAGGCCGCAACCCGCCCCTGCCTGGAGGTTTGGTTGTCCATCTTTGTCTCCCCCTTCGCCATGATGCGTCAGCCCGAAACCGCCGCCGTCAGCAGGCCGGACATGGTCGCCTCCGCGCGGCTCACTTCTTTTGCGATAACGCCCTTTTTGAAGACCAAAATCCGGTCGGACATGCCCAAAATTTCGTCGATGTCAGAAGAGGTGATCACAACGCCCATGCCCTGGGCCGCCAGTTCGCTGATGATGCGGTAGATTTCCGCCTTGGCCCCCACGTCCACCCCGCGCGTGGGGTCGTTCAGGATCAAAACGCTGGGCCTGGTGGCCAGCCATTTGGAGATGACCACCTTTTGCTGGTTGCCGCCGGAGAGGTAGTTCACCACCTGGGCGTCTCCCGCGCATTTGATTTGCAGCTTTTGGATGTATTCCCGGGCCAGCCCGTCCTCCTCCTTGCGCCGGATGAACACCCGGCCGGAAAGACGCCTGAGAACGCCCAGGGACAGATTGAACCGCACGGACAGTTGGCGGATGATGCCCTGCCTGTGCCGGTCCGCCGGCACATAGGCCAGCCCCTTTCGGATGGCCTCCGGAACGGAAAGCTTTTGCAACGCCTGGTTTTGTACCCGAACAGCGCCGGTCGTGCGGGGAACCAGCCCAAAAATCATCTCCGGGCACTCCGTGGCCCCGCTGCCAATCAGGCCGTACAGCCCCAAAATTTCCCCGGAGCGGACGGAAAAGGAGATTCCCTTCACCACGCCGTCCGGGTCCCGCAAATCCTCCACGGCAAGCATCGCTTCCCCGGGCCTGTTTTCCAGTTTTGGATACAGTTTCCCCACCGTCCGCCCCACCATCAGGCTGATGATTTCCGTTTGGGTGGTTTCCGTGATGGACTTTTGCGCCACCGTCACCCCGTCCCGGAGAACCGCGATCCGCTGGCAGATTTCAAAAATCTCATTCAACCGATGGGACACATAAATGATCGCCACGCCCTGCTCTTTCAACGCCCGAATGGTACGAAACAGGTTTTGTACCTCATTTTCCGGCAGCGCAGACGTAGGTTCGTCCATAATCAGTACCTTGGCGTCCGTGGCCAGCGCCTTTACAATTTCCACAATTTGCTGGTTTTGAACCGTCAAGGCGGATACTTTTTCATTTACATCAAACTCTCCGCCAATAGAACGTACCAGCTTCCCGGCCCGCTCCTTTGCCAGCTTCCAGTTCACCAGACCATGGCGCAGGGTGCTTTCATTGTCCAAAAAGATGTTTTCCGCCACCGAAAGGTTGGGAAACAGGTTGAACTCCTGATGGATGATTTGGATTCCCGCTGCGCTGGATTCCTTGGCGTTCTTGAAGCAGACCGGTTCCCCCTCGCACAGGATCTCTCCCGCGTCCAGGGAATAGATGCCGGTCAAAATTCGCATCAGCGTGCTTTTGCCTGCGCCGTTTTCGCCCACAAGGGCCACCACTTCGCCCCGGTTTACAGAAAAATCGACGCCGGACAGGGCCGGGACCCCGGAAAAGGCCTTGCGGATTCCTTTCATCTCAATCAGGCTTGCCACGGTATCACTCCTTTACAGGTCTGGCAAAGATGCTGCACTCGCTTTCCCAGCTTTCCCCGGGGGGAACAAAGATCGCGCCGTTTTCCCTCGGATTGGGACGGTTCATGGCGTTGGAAAGCCAGGTTTGCGGTTCCACCGCAATAAAGCCTTCTGTGGCGGTCTGGTTCCATAAAATCCAAAAATGGTTTTCCGGCCCCGCGTGGTACACCACCTCGCAACCGTGGATATCGTCCCTAAAAACGGCCTCCGGCGCATCTTTCTTTGCGGTGTACAGCGCGTCCACTGCCTCTTCCAAAGGATTCGCGCCCTCCGCCAAGGCGATTCGGGCCTCAAAATCGCTGAGGGGGACCGTTTTTCCGCTGGGCAAGCGGTCCACCGGGTCATCCGAGCAGCGCCTTTCAAGCGGCACATGCAGCTTTACCCCGCCGGGCCCGCCGCAAAAATCCACCCGGAACGCCGTATGGTAGGCAAGGCCCACGGGAATCTCCTTGTCATGGGACTTGTTTTCCACAGTGAACCGATGGGTCAGCCCACGGCCGCTCAGGCTGATTTCCATATGCACCGCCATGGAAACCGGGAAATGGCAGCGGAGCGCCTCGTCCCGGTCCGTGTCCAGGCTCAGCCTGATCCAGGCCCTGCCCGGTTCCATGCCCATCTTGTAGTTCTTCCAGTCGCGGTTATGCAACACGCCATGAATATGAACATCGTTTGGATAGTTTTTCGGGAACCGATACCGCACGCCGTCCCACTCATATCCGCCCCCCGCCACCCGGTTGGAGGGAAACAAAATGGGCACCCCATAGGCATAGGGGTCTTTCAGGAGGGTCAAATCATCGGGAGGCGTGCGCAAAATGTCCACGGTCCGCCCTTCCAGGTTCGTTTGCAGGCGAATGACATTCGCCCCCAGGGAAGGCACCACAATGGCCTCATACCCTGCCGCGAAAAGGCGCACCGCCTCCCGTCCACTCCAGTCGATCTGCTCCCAGCCCTCTGCCCTCATCTGTGATCATCCTTTTGGAATCGATTCCAAATTCGGCTAAAAATATAATCATCTTTGCTTTTTCGAATTGTTTTTGCCTTGCCGTTTTTGAATCGATTCCATTTTTGTTTATCATATACGCAACGGGCTTGGTTTGTCAAGAGGAAAATCTGGAAAAATCGTGGTTTCTTTTGTGCGCCTGGCATTTTTTTACTTTAGCTTCTCGCTGGATTGCCTGCGCAACAGCTGATGGGGCAACACTACGCTGACTTCCTTCGGCGTTTCGCCGTGGATTTGGCAGAACAAAAGGCGCATGGCCTCCTGCCCCATTTGGTAGCGCGGCTGGTTCACCGTCGTCAGGGAAGGGGCATAGTATTCGGACACAGCCAAATTATCAAACCCTACCACCGCCACATGCTCCGGCACCCGAATCCCCAATTCGTCCGCGGCTTTAAGGCCCCCAATGGCCATATAGTCCCCCGCCAAAAAAACCCCGGTGGGCGGGTGCTCCAACATCAGCAGGCGCTTCATTTTCTCATAGCCAGTGCGATAGGTGTAGTCCGTTCCCATCTGAACATAGTTTTCCAAAACAGGCAAACCATGCTCCCCCATCGCGTCCCGATAGCCGTTCAGCCGGTCCACGCCGCCACTCTGGTCCCTGGCGGGGCCGCTGACCATGGCCACGCGGGTATGGCCCAGGGCAATCAAATACGCCACCGCGTCATAAGCGGCCGCCCGGTTGTTGATGCTGACCGACGCAATGGTCGGATGCCGCAGGCTGGATGCCACCAGCACCGCGGGCAAGTTGTTGTTTTGAATGTATTCCAGCATTTCCGGCGCGACGGTGTGGGACATCATCATAATGCCGTCCACCTGCTTTTCCCGCATGATGCTGATGGACTGCTTCTCTTTGTCGGTGTCGCTATCCGTACTGTTCAAAATGTAGGTGTACCCTTCCGGGCTGGCCAGGTCTTCCATGCCCCGCACCACGTCCGCGTAAAACTCGTTGGCGATATCGGGGATCAGCACCCCAATGGTCTTGGTGCGGTTGGCCTTCAGGCTGCGGGCAATGCCGTTGAGCTGATAGTCCATCTCCTCGATGGCCTCCAGCACGCGCCGCCGCTTGTCCTCTTTGACAGAAGGGTGATGATTGATCACGCGGGAGGCGGTGCCCACGCCCACCCCGGCGCGCATCGCGACATCCACCAAACGCACCGGTTTGTTCATCCGCATCCCCCTTCGTTGTCATGGTTTTGCCCATATTGTATCAGATTTTATGAAGGTGTCAAATGAGGTGGTTTCAGTCGCCCCGCAGAACGATCCGCATACTCAAAAAAGTGGCCTGCGCCACTTTTCAGATCACCGACAAACTTGTTTGGAGGTGGGATGGGAGCCTGCTCAAAAAGGTACAGCTGCGAGGAAGCAAGGCGGCATAAGGGGATGAGCGTACACAGAAGTACGTGATTCCCCTTTGCCGCCGCCGCTGACGACGCAGACGGGCCTTTTTCAGCAGGCTGAAAAGTGGCCTGCGCCACTTTTGTGACAGCCCCCCACGGCCTTTGCAATTTGTTTGTTCCCTTGCTTTACGGCAGCACATTCCCGGCGGCCAAATAAATTTTGTACCATTCCTCCCGGGTGATGCGAATGTCGCCCGCCTTGCGGCATTCCTCCAGGCGCTGGGGGTTGGTGGTGCCTGTTACCACCTGGATGCGGGCGGGATGCCTCAGCAGCCAGGCCACGGCCATGGTAATGCCGGAAACGCCGTAGGCCCCCGCCACTTCGTCGATGGCCGCGTTCAGTTCCGGGAATTTGTCGTTGTTCAAAAACACGCCCTCGAAATACCCGTACTGGAAGGGCGACCACGCCTGCACCGTAATGTCGTGAAGGCGGCAATAGTCCAGCGTTCCCCCGTCCCGGTCAATGGCCGCGTCGTCGCGCATGTTCACATGAAAGCCCTGGTCGATCATGCCTGTGTGCATGATGCTCATTTGCAATTGATTGGTCACAATGGGCTGGCGAATATACTTTTTCAGCAGCTCCATCTGGAAGGGGCTCTGGTTGGATACGCCAAAGTGGCGCACCTTGCCGCTCTTTTCCAGGGCGTTAAACGCTTCCGCCACTTCCTCCGGCTCCACCAGCGCGTCCGGCCGGTGCAGCAGCAGCACGTCCAGATAGTCGGTTTTCAGCCGCCGCAGCGAACCGTCCACAGCCTCCAGAATATGCTCCTTTGAAAAATCAAACATCTTGCCGGGCACGATTCCGCACTTGGACTGCAAAACCATCTTTTCCCGAAGGGCGGGGGTCATCTGAACCGCGTCGGCAAAAACCTGCTCGCTCTTTCCCCGGCCGTAGATGTCGGCATGGTCAAAAAAGTTGAGCCCCGAATCCAAGGCCCCCCGAATGAACCGTTCCACCTGCGGCAACTCCATCGTGGAAATGCGCATGCATCCAACCGCCACCACCGGCACCGTTAGCCCGCTTACACCCAGTTCCATGGTTTGGCCTGACATCCTGCCTTCCTCCTTCGCATCCCCGTCGCCTTTGGCAACTTTGGTGGATTCTTCTCCCGTATATATACCACAAAAATCCTTTCCCGCCAACCCGGAATTGCAAAGGGGCCCTTTCCCGGTTGCCCCCATGTGTTCTGTGGTGTATCATCAAAAGACACAAGATTGGAAAGCGGGTGAACCCATGAACGGTTCCCTTTTGCTGGCGCCGCTTCTGCTGATTCGGTATGGGCTGATCTATTGCGTCAACCGGGATGCGCTAAAGCGCGCCGCTTTTTACCCTCCGGCCCAGGGGGCGGAAAAAGCAGCGCTGATCCTCTACCAGCTTGCGACGGCCGGGCTTTTGATCGTTCCTTTTTTTCTCAGCATCCGGCCCGGAAACGCCGGGTTTTGGGGAGGCCTGACCCTGTACGGGGTGGGAATCGCTCTGCTCGCTGTATCAACGGCAAATTTCGCGGGCGCTCCGCCCCGGGGCTTCTGCCAGACCGGGCTGTACCGCTTCTCCCGCAATCCCATGTATGTGGGCTATTTCATTTGCTTTCTCGGTTGCGCGCTGCTCACCCGGTCCCTTTTGCTGCTGGCCGTCCTTTTTATTTTTCAAGGGGCGACGCATTTTCTGATCCTGGCGGAAGAACGCTGGTGCAAGGCAGCCTTTGGGCCGGCATACGCGCGGTACATGAAAACGGTAAGGCGCTATTTGTAGGAAGCGCTTACACAAACACAAAGTTGTCGGGAAAATCCTGCTTGTTGAGGCTGCCGTCCTGGTTGCAAATGACAGTCTCAAAATCGGCGGTGGAGGTGAATCGCAAAAAGGCCCGCCGCTCCAGCTTGGTCACGTCAATCAGCAGATGGCGGCGCTGGGCGTTTTCCATGGCGATCTTCTTCATGGCAAGGCTTTCGGCGTCTGTGGCGTAGGCGGTATAGTCGGTCACGTCCACGCTGGTGCAGCCCATGAAGGCATGGTCAAAATGGTAGGCCTTCAGCGCTTCCTGGGCCACGGTGCCGGCGAACATGGAAAACCCGGGCACATATTTGCCGCCCACCACGTACACATCCGCCAGAATGGGCTTTGCCAGCTTTTGCACCACCAGCTCGTTATAGGTGACGATGTTGATGCGCTTTTGCGCCAAATACTCCACCATGTGGGCCACGCTGGTGCCCGCGTCGATAAACACGCAATCCCCGTTTTTCACAAAACGGGCCGCGTACTCGGCCACCTTGCCCTTGGCGGTGTTGTTGATGTTCCCCTTGCGCTTCATGGTCAGCTCGGCAATGTCGGACATATCCTCCAGCATCGCGCCGCCCTGCACGCGCTTCAAAAGGCCGTTCTCTTCCATTTTCTCAAAATCGCGGCGCACCGTGATCTCCGCGATGCCCAACTCGTGGGCGATTTCCTTCAAGTTGATGATGCCTTTTTCCGCGAGCTTGCGGCGGATATACAATCTGCGTTCCGAAGCGATCATGGAATTACTCCTTAAAAATATTGCACTTCCTAATAGATTCCGGCGTTTCATTATAGCATGCAAGGCTTTCCTGTTCCATTCTTTTTCACCGCGTGAAACACGGCAACATCATGGGTTCAGGGCAAAGCCCTGAGCAGAGTCCTAGGGGAGTCAGCCCCTAACGTCCTCCCCTGCGTCCTCCCCTGCGTCCTCCCGTACGTCCTTCCCCTCAATCCGCGCCAGCCAAAGCCCCGCGAAAACAACGCCCAGGGCCGTCAGCGCGGGAATGAGCATGCCGGCCGCCACAGAAACCATGCTGCTGACCCAGGCCATGGCCAGGGGCACAAGGCTGCGGGTCAGGCCCATTACCACGATCATCACCGATGTGGCAAAGGTGGTGCGCCCTTCATGGCCCTTGCTTACCTCGCTGAACAGCGTGGGCATGAAGTGGCCGGTGCAAAACCCAAGGCCGCCCATGGCAATGACCATGGCCCAGGCGCTGCCCGCCAGTACCCCAACGCCCAGGCAAAGCGCCGCCAGGCCCCCGCCCAGCACCAGCAGCCGGATGGGCTCCACCCGCAGGCGGGAGACGGACAACCGGTTGATGGTGGCGCAAATCCAAAACAGGGAGATGGACGTGGTGCCCAGGGCCTCGGCCCCAAAGCGAAGCGACATATACCGCAGCACCCAGACCAGGATGCCCGTTTGGGTGGCGGTGGCAAAAGCGCCGGCCAGCAGCAGGGTCCTGTTGCGGGGGCTTTTCACGTAGCTCAGCAGGTCCGGCAGGCTCAGCACCTTTTCCTGGGTGGCCCTTTGGATTTCCGTTTGCCCGGCGCGCCTGCTGTATATCCAAAGCACCAGCAGGCTCACCAGCAAAACGCCGCTCAGGGCGAAGAAGGCTCCCCGCCAGCCCACCCAACCCGTGAGCCGGTAAAACGCCAGGGGCGCCAGCAGGCTGCCCACGCCGAACAGCCCGTGCAGATAGCCAAAATACCGGGTGCTGTCCTCCCGGTGAACATCGGCCAGCATGGAATTGGAGTACGCATCCACCAGGCCGCCTGCGCCACCCAGCACGGCGCAGGAAACGCAAAACAGCAAAAACATCGGGGACGCGCCGCACAGCGCCAGCATGGCGGCCTGCAGCGCCGTGGCGGACAAAAGCACCGTCACCTTGGCCACCCGGCCCTGAATGAGCGGTGCCAAAAGCAGCGCCAGCATGGTGCCGATGCTGAACATGCTGCTCATCATGCCCTGGGCGGTTCCCGAAAGGGAGAACGCGTCCACCACATTGTTGATGGACACGCTGATCACCGAGTTGGCCAGCGCGTAAAGCACAATGGCGCACAGCACCATGTGGGTAATGATCCGCACCGAAAGAGGTTTTCCTTCCGTCTTGTTCCATGTCCTTCCCCTTCCCGGTTGTGCTTTTGACAAACCAAACATGCTTGCCGGCGTGTTTGCCAACAAGCAGATTGGTTGCTGACAAATTTTGGTTGCTTGTGCCTTCCTTTTCACCGCGCGAAGCGCGGTGAAGATGGGTCCAGGGCAAAGCCCTGCCGGGGTTTTAGGGGCGGCATCCCCAAACGTCTCCTCGCCCCCGCTCCCCGGTTACTGCCGCACGGCTTTTCCGCGGTTGTACAAAATCAGCAGCAGCACCATCACCAGGCCCAGCAGCACGTTGCGGGTGGGCTGCGCCAGGTTGAAGGCCGTCAGGGTGTTGTTCAGCACCACCATCAGCAGGGAACCCGCGATGCTGCCCGTATACGTGCCCACGCCCCCCGTCAGGGCCGTTCCGCCCACGATGACCGCAATCAGCGAGTTATAGGCATAGTTGTCAAACATCTGGCACTTGGCGCTTTGCATATAGGCCGCGCCCAGCATGCCCGTAAAACCGGAAAAGGCGGCGGAAATGATGTAGGTCAGCACGATCACCTTGTTCACGCCAATGCCGCTGAGCTTGGCCGCTTCCGGGTTGTTGCCCACCAGGTACACCTGCCGTCCCAACCGGGCACGGTTCAGAATGTAAAACATCAGCGGGAAAAAGATCAGCGCGTACAACGACAGGGAGGGCAAAATGCCCATCAGCTTGGAGGTCACCGTCTTGATGAAGGTGGGCGACGCATACCCCAGGGGGCTACCCTCGGTCAGCACGTATTGCAGGCGGCTGACCACATTGCTGATGGCCATGGTCACAATGAGGGGCGGAAGGCCCATCTTCACCGTGCAAAAGCCGTTCAGGAAACCCACCGCCACGCTCATCACCATCACCGCGCCAAAGGCAGGCAGGAAATGCCCGTCCTGGCCGTTCATGATGGCGGTGGTGAGGATGGCCGAGGCCGACATCACCGCGCCCACGGTAAAATCCATGCCGCCGCCAATCAGCACCAGGGTCTGCCCGGCCGAGGCGAAGCTTAACAGCAGCGTCAGCATGAGGATGGACGTAATGGCGCTCATGTTGAAAGCGGTGGGCACAAAGGCCACGGTAAAGGCGTACAGCGCCACCGAAATGATCAGGGCCATGCGGGCGGGAGAACGCCTGATAAACACCCGCAACTTTTGCGCGGCGCTAAGGCCCGCCGTGTTTTTGGCCGTCGCGTTATTCTCCATGTGCCGCCCTCCTTTTGAACATGACCGTGTTTTGCAAATTGACCCGCAAGGCTTCCCGCTGGCCCTTGGCCGTCACGATGGTCATCAGCAGGCCCAGGAAAATGATGATGTCGGAGATAAAGTTGTGCCAGTAGGAGGTGACGGAGAACCCGGGAATGAGCTTATACAGCAAATTGAAGAAGAAATACACCGAGTTTTGGATCAGCACCAGGAAGCCCCCGCCAAAAACCCCGCAGGCCATGGAGCCCCAACCGCCAAAGCTGAGCCCGCCGATGATGCAGGCCGACAGGGACCGAAGACCGTAGGCCTCGGCCTGGATGGGGTTGCCCGAGGCGGTCAAAAGCGTGATGCAAATGCCCGCGATGCCCACAAACAGGCCCTTCAGCAGAAAGGCCTGAAGCTGCACCTTCACCGGGTTGATGCCCGCGGCAAAGGCGTTGCGGGGGTTGGCGCCCACGGCGTAGATGTTGGTGCCGAACCGGGTGCGGCGCACATATTCCCATATCAAAAGCACCAGCACCAAGGCCACAATGGAGGCGGGTATCCATCCAAACATCAGGGAATCATAGGCTTTGTAGTAGATCTTTTCCACCTTGCCCTGGGGCACGCTCATGATGAACACGTTCACGCCACGAATGGCGTAGCTGAGGGCGAAGCTGGCCAAAAGGGCCGGCAGGCGGAACACGGAAACGAACAGCCAGCACAGAAGGGAGGCCAAAATGGCCGCAATGATGCCCAGGCCGCAGGCCAGCACGAAATGGATGCCCCATTCCTGCATGGTCATGATGGTGACCACGTTCACCAGCGCCAGCTGAATGCCCACGGAAATGTCCATGGTGCCGGCAATCAGCAGCACGCTTTGGGCCATTACCACCAGCAAAAACGGCAAATTGCTGCTGAACAGGGCTTTCATGCTTTTGGGGCTGAAAAACTCCGCCGGGCCCTGGACAAGGGCGTTTAACAAAACCGTGGCAATGAACAGCACAAAGCCTGTAAACGCGGGGGTTTTGCGAAAGCGGGTGAAGCCTTCTTTGATGCGTGTCAGCATGAGGCGCCCTCCTTTCGATTGGGCAGGTTCATGCCCATCATGGCCGCCACCAGGCGGTCGGCGGTTTTGCAGTCGCCGCTGAGCACGTCGCTGATGTTGCCTTCGTAAAACACGTAGATCCGGTCGGAAATATCCAGCAGTTCCTCACTGTCGCTTGAGGAAATGATCACGGTCATCCCTTCTTCGGCGCACTTGCGCAGAATTTTGTGGATCTCCCGGCGGGAATGGATGTCCACGCCCTTGGTGGGGTCGTCCAGCAGTAAAAGCGCGGGGTTCATGGCAATCCACCGGGCAATGACCAGCTTTTGCTGGTTTCCGCCGGACAGCGAACTGGCGGGGTCCCGCAGCTGGCCAATCTTGATGGAGTATTTTTCCACGGCCTGGTTGGCAAAGTCCCGCAGGGACTTGGGGGTCATATACTGCGACACTTTTCCCTTGGCGATTTTGCCCGCCACGATGTTTTCCTCCACCGTGCGCAAGGGGAACATGGACTCCCGCCCCCGCTCGCCGGAGACGAAACCGATGCCCAGGTTCACCGCGTCCTGGGGGGACCTTAAACGAATGGTTTGGCCGCAAAAATCGATAGCGCCGCCAGATACCTTTTCCGCCCCCAGCAAAGCGCGGATAAACTCCGGCTGCCCCTGGCCCTGCAGGCCGCCGATGCCCACCACTTCGCCCTTGAAGGCCTTGAGGGAAATGTCCCACACCTTGGGGTACACTTCCAGGTTTTTCACTTCCAGCACCACCTCGCCCTCGGGGGCTTCCTCCCCCGGGCAGGGGCTGGCGGCCGCGTCCGGCCTCTGGCCGGTCATGTAATATACGATATCATCCAAATTCAGCTCGGAAATGGGCGCTTCCATCACCGTCTCCCCGGAGCGCATGATGGTGGCGCTGTCGCAAATCTCAAACACCTCATGCATCCGGTGGGTTACGTACACGATGGCCATGCCCTGAGCTTTCAGCTCCCGCAAAATTTGGAAAAGCACTTCAATTTCATCATAGTGCAGCGCCGCCGTTACTTCGTCCAGCAGCAGCACCCGGGGGTTTAACGATACCGCCTTGGCCACCTCCAGCATGGTTTGGGTGGAGGGCGTCAAGGTTTGCACATAGGCGTCCGGGTCGCAGTCGATATGAAAGCGCTGAAGCAGGTCCCGGATGGTCTGCCCGGCCTTGTTCTGGTCCACGATGCCAAAGCGCCTGAGGGGCTCGTTTCCCAGCAAAATGTTTTCCGTTACGCTCATGGTGGGGATCAGGCTCAGGTCCTGGAAGGCAGTCGCAATGCCTAAATTCCTGGAATCTACGCCCGAATGGATCACAACCGGTTTGCCGTCAAAAAGGATCTCTCCGGCGTTTGGGGCTACCAAACCGGCCAATACCTTGATCATTGTGGATTTTCCCGACCCATTGGAGCCCAGCAGCGCCCGTATTTCCCCGGGCGCACTTTTGAGCCGCGCGCCCTTCAAGGCGACAACCGCGTCAAAATGTTTCTCGATGGCCCGCATTTCGATCATGGAGCGATTCCTCCTGCCATTTCCGTGTCAATGTCCGGCTTTGCCGCCGCAATGAAAAATCGTCCAGCCAGCGGGCACGCCGCCGGCTGGACGACTCCAAATTGTGGGAATTTCCCGGAACGCTTTAACGCTTACTTGAAGTACTGCTGCGCCACTTCGTCCACGGTCAGCCAATAGGTGATCGCATCGCCGGGGGCCATGGCGGCAGCGATATCCTTGAACTCGGCCATATTGTCATAGTTGTAGCACGCTTTGGACGGGAGCAGGATGGAGTGGATGGTCTCGTCCGCGTAGATGCCTTCCTTCAGCTCTTTACCCAAAAGGAGGTTCAGGCCGAAGTTCAACGCGCTGCCGCCCACGCCCGGAGGATTGGACAGAACCAGGAAGTCCATCTTCCGCTCGTCCTTGTTCAGCTCGATCATCTTCTGCATCCACTCGCCTGTGTCGTTGAAGCCCATGAATTTGGGATAGGGCTTGCCGGTGGCGTCGAAGGCGGCCAGGGCGGCTTCCGCGCACTGGGAAATCAGAACGCCGTCAAACTCCACGCCGGAGTTGAGGATCTCGGTCATGACCTGGGTGGCCTTGGCGGCGTCCCAGTCGTGGTTGCCGGTGGCGACCACTTCCAGGCCCTGTTCTTCAACGGCCTTCATAAAGCCGTTCTGACGGTCGGTGTTGGCGGAATTGCCTTCCCACGCGGCGATCATAGCAACCTTCGCGCCTTTGCCCAACACTTCGCCGGCATAGGTAGCGGTCTTATAGCCAAGGTAGTATTGGTCGGTGGCGATGTTGAGGATGTTCACATCGGGGGAGGTGTAGATGCAGTCGGCATTGATGTAGAGGATGCCGGCTTCCTGCGCCTTCTCGATGAGGGGGTCCATGCCGGTGGGGGCCACGGGGTTCACCAGGATGATGTCGTAGCCTTCGTTGATGCTGTTCTGGATCTGCTGCGCCTCGGTGGCGGCATCCGAGTTGGACACGAAGGAAGCGTAGCTCACGTTAAAGCCGTATTCGGAAGCGGCTTGGGCGGCCTCCTGGATGTCGGCCTCATAGCGAACACGGTAGGGGTTGCCCTCAACAACCGCGTTGTGGGAAGCCAGGCGAATGTCCTTGGGGGCGTCCGCGCCGAGACCGGCGGGCATGCACAGCGCCAGGGACATAACCAGAACCAACAGGAAAACCAGTGCACGTTTCATAGACAGTACTCCTTTTCTCTTTATTGATCCTTATTTTTGACAAGGCTTTTGACGCCTTGTTCAACCCATTTCCAATTCCCATATGCAGGAGGCCGTTCCTCCATGATTATTTGATTACATTTTAGCACATTTTCATCCACATGGGAATAGGCAAATGAAGATTTCCGAACTTTTTTCTCTTCCAAATGAGCCCAGCGCCCGCCTAATTCTCGGCGATGAGCCGCTCAAAATAGAGCTTTGCCAGCCGGATCTGGTTTTCGATGTAATCGTTATATCCAAGCACTTTGCCCCCATGGAAGGGCATATGGCAGAACTCAAAATTGAGGTAGCCCTGGTAGCCCCGCTTTTTCAGCGCGCGGATAAAGGCGGGGTAGTTGGTCAGCACGGGCTGGATGTGGGGATCAAAGGAGATCATGGTGATGGAACCGTCCTTGCCCTCCACAAATTCCGCGTTGGCATGGGTCACCATTTGCAGGTCCCCCACCTCGTCCACGGCTTTTTGCATGTACTCGTCGGACTGATGCTCGGGGGTCCAGCCGCAGCAGGGCGCGTCCAGGCAGCATTTCAGCCAGGGGGAACCCACCCAGCGTACAAAATCCAGCATGTCGTGATAGTCGTCAATGATGGGGTGATGGTTTTGCAGCGCCAGCACCACGCCGGCCTCCTCGGCCCACTTCACGCACTCTTTCAAACAGGCGACGACGCTCTGGCGCAGCTCATAGTCCAGCGCGCCATAGTAGGTGTGGTGCTTGGCGGTGGTTTCGTAGCTGGCGACGCCGTTTTTCATGGTGATGCCGCGCCAGGCCGCGAACAGCCGCAGCACCGGGGCCCCCAGCTGCTTCGCCACGCGGATTTGCTCTTTCACCATCAGCAGCTCGTTTTCGATATGCTCCGGCACGATGGAGGCGAAGTTGTTGTTGGCCGCCACCGCGCACAGCTCCAGGCCGCTTTTTTCCACATAGGCGCGAATCTCCCGGCAGCGCTTTTCGTCCAGGTCGATGGGCGAGCCGTGGGGCCGTTTCAGATCCAACTCCACGCCCTGGTAGCCAAACTAGTTGGCGGTGTCCACAAACTCCTCCACGGTGAGGGCGGGGCGGTCGTTAAACCAGGCGCCGGAACAGGAGATGGAATACAGGCCGATTTTCATGGTGGGTCCTCCTTTGTTTTTACCAATTTTCTTCTATCTGTCGCCCGGCCAAAAGGCTTTGGCAGCCTTCCCATACCCGGGTGATAAACTGGTCCTTCATGGCAAACTCCCCCGCCCCGTTCACAAACACATTGGCCCGGCGCACCCCGCCCGGATACATCTGCATCACGTCGGGGGCCTTGCCGTTGGCCCGGTATTCATAGGTCACCGTCAGCAGGGCCTCGTCCTCCGGCTGCTCCTGCTTGCCCAGGTAAGCGCCGTCGCTGGCCGCGCTGGTCAACAGCCGAAAAAAGGACCGGAACAAATCGATGTTCACCGGGGTTTCCCCGCAGGTAACCCCAGGGTTTTTCGCGTCGGTGTTGTCAATGTCAAAGCGGTACCGCTGCCCCTGACCTTCCACGGTCACCGCGGATACGTCCATCAGCATGGGGGTCAGGAACCAGCGAAGGATGAGCTTGTCGAACTGGATGCCCATAAAGGGCTGGGGCGCGATCTGGAACACCGCCCCGGTGCCGTCCAACATGGCGTAAAACGCATTCCCGCCGGCATGCGCCACCTTGAGCAGGCAATGCTGGGGCTTTGCCCCCGCGCCGTTTACCATATCATATTCCACAGTCATCCAGGGTTTGTCAAACCCCAGCTCTTTCAGCTGTTGCTCCGTCACGTTGTAGGCCTTCACATCCTGGGCCCTGATGTCGAACAGAGAGCCGAAAAGCTCCGCGCCATAGGTTTGGTCCAGCTGGTAGAGCCCCGCGCTTTGCACCAGGTGGGTGGCCGTGCCAAAGGAAAGGGCGCTGCGCTTGACCGCTTCGTCCCCCCCCGCGGTGGCCCGGATGGTGACGGGCTCCTTGAGGCCCCCGCCGGCAAACGTAATGTCCCGAATGGCGGACAAAGGGCTGGACACCTGAAGGGGCGGGGTCACCCCCATAGAAACCACCTGGGTTTTGGGTTTCAGGAAGGGCGCGGCCTGGGCCTCCGAAATCAGGTATACCCCGGGAAAACCCTGCACCGCCACGTAGTAGTTGCCGGAGACGGGCTCCTTGCCGCCCACGTCCATGTGCAGCCCATTGCCCTTGAAAAACGCCAGGTCCACCGTGGCGGCGGGGGTTTCCAGCCCATAGGAAGCCAGCGGGCCGTCGGCCACCCGGCGAAGGGCGGACAGCTTGCCGCAGTGGGTCATAAACGCGATAAACCCGTCCAGGTCGGCGATGGAGGCGGGAATGTCGTCCAGCACATAGCCGTCGTTTTCATAGTAGTAGCGGTAGGTTCCCGTTTCGTTCTTCACCGCCACCGAGGAGATGTCCACAGGCTCCGCCGATACAAAGGCGACGGCCTCCGTCTTTTTCTCAGTGGGGCGCATCACCAGCGCCACCAGCCCGGCGGCCAGCAAAACAACCGCCACCGCCAGAATCAGCAGGGCTTTCAGCAGCGTTTTCATCACTTATACCTCCGCACCAGCCACACCGCCAGGCCAATGGCGATGATGCAAAGCGGCAGCACCCCCGCCAGCAGCACCCCAAGCGTTGTGACCTCGGCGGTGCTCACCCCCAGGGTTTTGCCGCTGAGGGACTTGGGCTGGATGTTCACCTCGTTGGTCTGACCCATCAAATCCCCCAGCAGGTTCAGCAGGTATTCGCTGTTGGTGACCGAGGTATTTTGCAGCGCCACCGCGTCCAAAATGCCGGTGGAGGCGGACGCCACCACGGAGGAACTGCGGCCCGCCTCCGCCTTGCCCGCGGCGTGATAGCTGGACAGCACCAGGGCGGGCATGGGGCCGGAAACCGTGGCCTGGTCTGCGGTGAAGCTGTCCCCCGCGTCGGCGGGGCGCACGCCGGAGGTTTCGGTAAAGGAAAGCAGGGTTTCCACATAGTAGCCGTCCCGGCTTGAAAACAGAAGGTTCATGGGGCGTGACAGCGGCATCAAAAACGGCGTGTTCGCGTCCTTGAGCATGTCTTTATACCGTCCGTCCTCATACTTGGCAAGAGGATAGAAGGGCTGGTACTGGTAGGTGCGCTCCGGTTTGGTTTCGAACACCGCGCCGCTGCCCATGGCAACGCCCCACTCCGCCAAAAACGCGTCCAAATTGGGCATGGGGGCCTGGGCGGCGCTGGCTGTGTAGAACAGGGTTTTGCCATACTGGCCTTCGCTTGCGAGGAACGCCTCCAGCTTACGCAGCGCGTCCTCGGACAAATCGGTGGTGGGGGCCAGCAGCAGGGCTCCGTCGTAGCCCTCCAGGGAGCCGGTGGTGATGTTCACCGGGGACAGCTCGTAGTTGTTGTCCGACAAGAGCGCGGTGAACAATTTCGATTCGGTCACCCCGTTGCCTGTCAGCACCGCGATTTTCAGCAGTTTGTCCCCCGTCACGTTCAGCAGCGCGGAGGTCAGCGCTTCCTCCGCCCGGGAGGATTCCACCTTCAAGCTCCCGTCGGCGGCGTAGGTGTACTGAAACAGGTTGTTGACGGGGATATGCTTCACCCGCTTGCCGCTGCGCACGATCACGTCGCCGCCGGACAGTTTCAGGTCCGGAAAGCCTGCGGCAAAGGACGGGTCGGAGGCGTAGTCCACAAAGGTGAGGCGCACCTTGTCCGAATAACGCGGGTATTGCTGCATCATGTGCTTGGCCTGGATCAGGTAATTGGAGCCCCCAAAGGCGTCCTCCGCCGAAAGCACAAAAATCTCCACCGGCTGCCCAAGGCCGGTCAGCAGGGTTTTGGTTGCCTCGCCAACCTCATAGGCCGCATTGGCCGTCAGGTCCACAGAAAGCGAGTATCGGCTGGAAAGGGTCAGCACGATTCCGTTTACCAGCAGCGTGCCCACCACCATCAGCACCGTGAGCAGCGCGAAGATCACATTGATTTTGAGGGATTGCGTCCATTTTCTTTTCATTCTCATGCCCTCCTATACCCACCGCCGCCGCTCTAAGGCGAGCACGGTCAGCGCCAGGAACAGCCCGGCAATGGAAACGAAAAAGCAAACCGAGTATACGTCGATGATGCCCATGGTAAAGTTCTGATACTGGTCGTTAAAGGACAACCGGGAGAACAGCGCCCGCAAAAGGGGGTTTTGCACCACATAATACAGCGCGTCCACCATGGTCAAAAACAGGCACACCCCAAAGCCGCCCACCGCCGCCATCACCTGGCTTTCGGTAAAAGCCGAAATGAACAGGCAGATGGCAATGAGGGTAGCGCCCAGCAAAAACAGGCCGATGAGGTTGCCCGTCACCACGGGCCAGTCGGGCTGCGAATAGTGCTGAATGACCAGCGCCATCACCAGCGTGCCCGAAATGGCCAGCAGGTAAATGACCAGCGCGGCCAGGTACTTGCCCAGCACGATGCCCACCCGGGACACCGGGGCGGTGAGCAGCGTTTGCTCGGTTTTGGAGCGCCGCTCCTCGCTGATCAGCCGCATGGTGAGGGGCGGCACCAGGAACATGGCCACGGAAAACAGCATGGAAAACAGGGTGGTGGTGTCCGTGGTGTTGCCGTACAGGTTATAGGTGAAAAAATAATAGGCGGTAAAAAAGTACATCACCGCGATGATCACGTAGCCCAAAGGCGTTAAAAAATAGGCCCTTAGCTCGCGTTTCAAAATGGCTTTCACTGCGCCGCCTCCCTTCCCGCCGCGCCCGAAGCCAGGCTGAGGAACGCTTCCTCCAGCGATTCCTCCACCCCGCGGCTTTGCAGCAGCGGCAGGTTCGCCGCCGCCAGGGTCCGAAACACGGTTGCCCGAAGGTCCGCGCCCCCGACGCTTTGCAGGAGGAAATCGCAGGCGCCTTCCTCGGCCTCTGGCAGCCGTTCCAGCGATTGTAGCCCCGCAAGCGTGCCCAGGGCCGCCTCGATGGCCTCCGCCGTCCCCTGCACCCGAATCCGCAACCGGCCCGCCTGCCGGCCCGCAATGTCTTCGGTTTTGCAGTCGGCCACCACCCGCCCTTTGCGCAGCATGATGATGCGGCCGCATACCGCCTGGATCTCCGAAAGGATATGGGAGGAAACGATCACCGTGCTGGTTTGGCCGGAATCCTTGATCAGCTGGCGAATTTCAATGATCTGGGACGGGTCCAGGCCCACGGTGGGCTCGTCCAAAATGATGACCTTGGGGTCCCCCACCAGGGCCCCGGCGAAGCCCAGCCGCTGCCGGTAGCCCTTGGAAAGGTTGCGAATCATGCGGCCCTGCACATCGGAAAGCCCCACCTTGCGGCAAACGCCTTCGATGTGCTCCTTGCGCCGGGCCCCGGGAACCCCCTTGAGGCCGCACAAAAAGTCCAGATGATCCCGCACCTTCATCTCCGGGTAAAACGCGGGCTGCTCCGGCAGGTAGCCGGTAATGCGCTTCACCTGCCGGGGGTTTTTGGAAATATCGATGCCGTCCACCGTCACCGTTCCCCCGGTGGCGCTGATGCAGCCGGTCAGGATATTCATGGTTGTGGATTTTCCGGCGCCGTTCAGCCCCAAAAGCCCCACCACCTGGCCTTCCTCCACCCCAAAGCTGACATCGTCCAGCGCCAGTTTGTCGCCGTATTGCTTGGTCAGTCCTTCCACGCGAATCAGAGCAAACACTCCTTCCAGGACACTATTCAGACAAAAAGAAAGCGCAGCGACGGGTTCCCCATGCAAAATTTCCGCGCCGGCTGTTGCAAATTCCGTGATCACATTGTATCATGAAATTACATATTGAATCAACAGGAAAGGATGAAATGCATGAAAAAGCTAAAAGTTGCCGTTCTTGGGACTGGGTTTATCGCACACATCCATTTGGAAAGTTACAGCCGTTTTGTGCCCACCGTCGAGGTGGTGGCCGTGTATGGCCGCACCCTGGCCCATGCGGAAGCCATTGCCAAAAAGCACGGCGTTCCCGCCTGGTATGACGACATTGATGCCCTTCTAAGCGCCGAGGACGTGGACATGGTGGACATTTGCCTGCCCAACTACCTGCACCACGGCGCCTGCATGGCCGCCGCCGCCAAGGGCAAGCACATGGTGGTGGAAAAACCCCTGGCCCTGACCCTGGAAGAGGCCGACGAGATGATCGCCGAGTGCAAAAAGCGGAACCTGAAGCTGATGTACGCCGAGGAGCTTTGCTTCGCCCCCAAGTACGAGCGGGTGCGCTCCTTGGTGGAAAGCGGCGCCGTGGGCCAGGTGTACATGCTCAAGCAGGCGGAAAAGCACAGCGGCCCCCACAGCCCCTGGTTTTACAAAAAGGAAACCGCCGGCGGCGGCGTGATGATGGACATGGGCTGCCATGCCCTGGCCTGGTTCCGCTGGATGACCCACAACTCCCCCGTCAAAACCGTGTACGCCAGCATGAAAACCGTGCTGCATGACACCGATTGCGACGACAACACCATTACCCTGGTGGAGTTTGAAAACGGCGTGACCGCCGTGGCCGAGGACAGCTGGGCCCGGCACGGCGGCATGGACGACCGCATTGAGGTGTACGGCACCCAGGGCGTTTCCTACGCCGACCTGTTCCAGGGCAATTCCGCCCTCACGTACAGCACCAAGGGCTACGACTACGCCGCCGAGAAGGCTGGCACCACAACGGGATGGACCTTTACCATGTACGAGGAAGCCTTCAACCAGGGCTACCCCCAGGAACTGGGCCATTTCGCCGATTGCGTGCTGAACGACAAGCAGCCTAAGGTGACCGCCGAGGACGGCCGCGCCGTGCTGGAGATGATCTACGCCGCCTACGAAAGCGCCCGTACCGGCCAAAAGGTGGCGTTGCCCTTTAGCGCCAAGGTGAAGTATCCCATTCAGCTGTGGCTTGGGAAGTGAGGACGGGGGGACGCGGGGACGGTAGGGACGAAGCAGGGGCGCTGCCCCTGCACCCCGCCAGGGCTACGCCCTGGACCCTTCTTTGACCGCGCTGCGCGCGGTCAAGGCAAAACAAATAAAAAAGCGC
>JAVBTE010000141.1:0-10567 GCA_031556335.1 Eubacteriales bacterium
GTTCGCAGCGGATGGAGTCGATATTCATATCCAGGGTATCGCTGGCCTGGATGATTTGCTTGTAAAACTCCTGGATGCCTTCCGGGGGCTTCACTCCCAGATAACGGAAGTGCATGTTGGTGACGTGCTTGTACTGCATGAGGGCTCGTTGTTGCGGTTGGTTTTGACCAGGGCCTGCATCAGTTCCAGATGGAGCCGCTCGTCAAAGGGATCGCTTTCCAGGGCGAAGCGGCAGGTTTGGATGATTTCTTCATAGCGGCCCGAACCCTTGAGCAGGTCCAGATAGGCATACACGATGCGGATGTATTGGCCATGCAGGTGCACGCTGCGGCTGATGGCCCAGTCGTCCTGGTCGCTGCCGGCCAGAAGATCGCCGGTGTAGAGGGTGAGCACATCATGGAACAGGGCAGAGGTTTCCGGGGTGAGGGCCGTGCAGCCTTCCAGCTTGCGGGAGATCTCTTCAAAATCGAACAGATCCAGGGTCAGGTTGTCCAACTTGGCAAACTGGTAACCGCCCCGGGTGGCCACGATGCAACTGCCAAGCCCCTCGCTGCATTGGTTGAGAATGGAGCGGAAGCGGCTGATGAGCGTTTTGAGGGCATTTTCGGGATTGCTGCTTTCCTCATTGGGCCACAAAACCTCAATGAGTTTGTAGTTGGGCACGGAGGCGTCAAACTTGAGAATGAGGTACTCAAGCAACGCCATTCCTTTTTTGGATTTGGCGATGATTTGATCCAGACACTCATCATTCACAAAAAGGCTGAAGCCGCCAAACATACGAATCCTTACTTGATCTGCCATGGAAACACTCCTTAGCGCACCATGAAGGCTCACAGCTCGCTTCTGTATTCCTTGATTTTCAACGGTTCGGTGAAATTTCCCAGGAAACACCAACAGTATAGCAATTTTTTACATTATTTTCAAGCAATTTTCTAAAAAAAGTGAAGTTTATTTTATTAATTTGTAATTATTGGTATAATTATGTTAAATATTGCCAATTATTGACGTCGAAAACCCCCTTGGTCAGCACTCGGAGAGAGGGGATGACCGGCAGGCTCATGAAGCTGAGGGTCATGAAGGGGTCCACGCCCGGGGAAACGCCCAACTCCACGGCTTTGCTTTTCAGCCGTTCCAGGGCGTCGTTCACCTGGGGAAGGGGCGCGTCGGACATCAGCCCGGCGATGGGCAGGCTGAGTTCATCCACCACCCGGCCCTGGCTTGCCAGCACGATGCCGCCGCCCAGCGCCCGCACCCGGTCCGCCGCGACGGCCATGTCCTGGTCCGTTGCGCCGACGACGATGAGGTTGTGGCTATCGTGGGCGATGCTGGTGGCAATGGCCCCGCCGGACAGGCCATAGCCCTTCAGATACCCCACGCCGATGTGGCCGGTGTGGTGGTGCCGTTCCAAAACGGCGATTTTCAAAATATCCTCTGCGACATCCACACCCTCCGCCATGCCGCCGTTTTCCGTGACGATTTGCCCCGGAAGCATTTGCAGCAGCCCGGCGGGCTTTTGCAGCGCGAAGTGGGAAGGCGTGACAGGGTCCATTTGAAAGGTGTGCAGGGCCTTTTCCCGCAGCGCGGGCGAAATGGCGGGGGCGGGAACCGTGAAGGGGGCGGCGGAGTCGCTGTGATAGACCAGATTGCCGTTTTTCAAGGTCATGCGTACAGACACGGCGCGCTCGTCTCCGTCCAGCACCGCCAAATTCGCCGCGTAGCCCGGGGCGATGGCCCCCTGACCGGACAGGCCAAAGGCTTGGGCGGCGTTGAAGCTGGCCACCTTCAGGGCGCAGATGGGATCGACCCCGAGGGAGATGGCCTTGCGGACCACATAGTCCATGTGCCCGTCCCCAAGCAGGCTTTCGGGGTGCTTGTCGTCCGTGCCGAACAGGCAGCGGGCGGCGTAGGGGGAACGCAGCAGCGGCGCCAGGGCTTCCAGGTTGCGGGCGGCCGTGCCCTCCCGGATCATGATCCACTGGCCCCGGCTGAGCTTTTCAACGGCTTCCTCAAAGGTGGAGCATTCATGGTCGCTGACAATGCCGCCGGCCACGTAGGCGTTCAGCTGCCGGGCGGCCAGGCCCGGGGCATGGCCGTCGATCTGCTTGCCCGCCTGTTTGGCGGCCAGGATTTTTTGAAGCACATCGGGGTCGCCATTCAACACGCCGGGATAGTTCATCATTTCGGCCAGACCAAGCACCCGGGGATGGGAAAGCCAGGGCTCCACGTCGGCCGCGGTAAGGGTTGCGCCGCCTTCGTCCTCCGGCGTGGCGGGCACGCAGCTGGGGGCCATGAACCATACGTCCAGGGGCAGCCCATCCGTGGCCTGCATCATGTATTCGATGCCGTCCGAGCCCAGCACATTGGCGATTTCGTGAGGATCGGTCACCACGGCGGAAGTGCCGTGGGGCACCACCGCCTGGGCAAAGGCCTGGGGGGTCACCAGAGAGCTTTCCAGATGAATGTGGCCGTCGATAAAGCCGGGGACCACTTTGCGCCCGGTCATGTCCCATTCTGTTTTGCCATGGTATACGCCCATGCCCGCCACCTGACCGTGGACAATGGCCAGATCCCCGGTTTCCCAGCTATCGGTAAAAACGTTCAGACAGCAGGCGTTTTTCAGCACCAAATCGGCAGGTTCCCGGCCCAGTGCCACCTGAATCAGCCGCTGCGCCTGGGGAAGAGAGAGCATGTTTCGTTCTGTCTTCATCGGATGGTCTCTCCTTTCAGATGACTTGCGTAGAGATTATATGTTACGGAAGATTGGTTACTTGTGATAATCAATGGACGGTTTCATTTATTTGTTAAGACTTTTTTTTCTATGTAACAGAGTACGCCAAGAATGTCGAATTGTCAAGCTTTTTGGCGAAAAAAACTGCGCATGCATCTTGGACGCCATAAAAACAGGATGTTTTTTTCCCAAAGAAAGCAGGGAAAAAATGGTCACACGCAGAAATATCACTAGAAGCAAACGGCAAATGATACAAGCATGATTCTTCAGCATGCTTGAAAGGAGAAAAAGATGAAAAAAGGTTGGAAACGGGCCCAGGCCCTTGTGACGATCGTGGCGCTGCTTTGCATGGGAACCTTTGCCCAGGCTGCGGGCGTTGTGAACCCTATGACGGATTACGACGACATCGAAACCCTTCGTGCGGCGATCCCCGCCGTGTTCATTTCCGACGCGCCGGAGGGCGCCGGCGAAGTGTATTACTCCTCCATTGACGGAACGGTTTTGCAGGTGATGTTCACCTTTGGGGACCATAATTACACCTACCGCGCCAAGGCGGCCGAAAGCGGCAAAATGACCGACGAGGAAGAGCGCGCCTTTAGCGGCGTGTATACGGACTTCGACGAGGACGTAGACACCGAGGACATCGTGGAGGGGGACAAGATTCCTTTCGAGATGCCCGCGCTGCCCGAGGACGGATTCCGCTTTGAGGTGGAGTATGGCAAGAAAGACCCGGCTGCGCTGATCCACTGGTATGACCCGGAAGCGAAAGCCCGGTATTGCCTGTATTCCGAATCGGCGGGCGCTCCCGATATGGAGATTTTGACCGTGTTCGAGATGCTGCTGGCCGGTGAATGACCTGCCCGAAGGCCGGAAGCGCTTCTATTCGGAAGCGATGCGAAAGTGGAGGATGGCCTCGCGACATGCTTTTCATCTGATGCTTTTGATTGGATATGCCCATGATACATTTGAAAATCGATACACTAAGGAGGACAACCTAAGATGAAACGCAAGGTTGCGGCTTTGCTCAGCGTCGCGCTGATGGTGACGATGCTTTCCCCCCTGGCGGCAGTGGCGGCCATTTATCATTCCTACGTGAAAACCAACAATTACGGCCCCCTGAATATGCGCTCCGACGTGAGCGTGAACAGCGAAAAAACCGGCAGCATTCCCTACGGCAAGCAGGTGATCGTGTGGGATTACTACAACGGCAACACCTGGGCGCTGGTGGAATACAACGGAAAACAGGGCTACGTGATGACCCGGTACCTGACCAACGACAAGCCCGAACCCAAGCCCGCGCCCAACCCCACCCCCGCGCCGGCCCCCTATCCATACGCCGATTTGACCCGGATGGTTGACGGCTTCCAGGACACCAGCTATTGGGTGATGGTGCGCCCCGCCACCCCCGGCGGCTTTGTGCACATGCGCTGGGCGCCTTCCAAGCAGATGGGCATTATGAAGGATTTCTTTGACGGCATGCAGTTGGAGGTGCTGTCCCAGAACCGCACCTGGTGCCAGGTGCGTGACCAAAACACCGGCAAGACCGGCTTTATGATGCGCAGCTTCCTCCAGGAGATTGGCTACGGCGGGGAAGTGGGCTATGGCGCGGAGATGAACACGAACCCGGACACCGACCAGGCCGCATACCAGGGTGACGACTTTGACGCGGACACAAGCGGCGATGTGGAGTCTTGACGCTTGGCACTAAAGATACAAAGTGAAGGAAGGCCTACTGATATGAAAAAGGTTGTATCGCTGCTTCTGGCCCTTGCGCTGCTGATGGGCGCCACCTCCGCAATGGCTTTGACCATTACGCCCAATGAAGCTTCCCAGACGTTTGATTTGGAAATCACCATTCCCGAAGGCGCCAAGACCGAGGAGAGCGAATTTGGGGAGATCCACATCACCGCGATTCGCCCCGAGGGAGGAAACGCGCCCCAGTACCAGATGGTGATTGCCCCGGAGGAGGAGTACGGCGGAAAGAACCTGTCGGACCTGACCCAGGAGGAACTGGGCAAGCTGGTGGCCGACATGAAGGAACTGATGGTGCAGCCTACGGTGGAAACGCTGACCATGGCCGACGGGAATCTGCTGATCGTGCTGAACGAGGACCAGGAACAGAACGATTTTGCCTCCGCCTATACCATGTATGACGGATACGTCGTTTCCATGTACGTGGCCCATGAGGACGACCACGACAAGCTGACCGACGACGAAACCAACGCGATGGTGCAAATGATGCAGAGCCTGAAAGTCCTGCCCGTGACGAAGTAAGGGCGGGGGACGGAGACGGGGAGGGGACGGGGACGAAGACGGGGACGTTAGGGGCTGCCGGTTCAGCTTTCACGGCGCGCGTATCACTACCGCTCACGCGCGCCTAAAGCTTCCCGCTTCGGGTCGCTAGCGGCTATGCCGCTGTGCCCACTGGGCACACGCTTCCCTCCGCGCCCCTAAGACCCTGCTCAGGGCTTCGCCCTGAACCCGTTATTTGACCGCGTTTTGCGCGGTCAAAGAGAGAACAGGATAGAAACAGGGACGGCGTGCGCCGTCCCTGTTCGCTTGGCTCCCATTTGGTTTTCTTGGTGGGATGCGCTACGGTACCCTTCTTTTGCAAAAAGAAGGGCCCCTTCGCAACAAATGGCCTACGCCTTAGAACATGGGCACTACGTTGCAGAAATCAGCATTATTGAGGATGAAATCACGCACTTCGTCGGTGAGGAGAACGCTTTTGAGGTCCTCCACCCACTTGGCGTCCTTGTCGGCGGCGCGCACAGCCACGACGTTGGCATAGGTGGCGGCGGCGGCGCCGTCCACAGCCTCACGCTGGAGGGCGTCGGTGTCGGGGTTGAAGCCGGCGGCCAGGGCGTAGTTGCCGTTGATAACCGCGAAAGCCACGTCTTCAATGGAGGAAGGAAGCAGGTCGGCGTTCATTTCTTTGATGTCCACATTGGTTTTGAATTCCTTGATGTCTTCCTTGGTGTAGTTGGTGGAGGCGGAAGCGTCCTCGGGGAGCACGATGATGCCGGCTTCTTGCAGAAGCAACAGGGCGCGCATGTAGTTGCTGCTATCGTTGGGCACGGCAATGGCGTCGCCGTCGCTCAGTTCATCCAGGCTCTTCTTCTGGCCGGGATAGATGCCGAAGGGCTCGTAGTGGATGGCGAAGGCGGGCACCAGCTGCGCGTCGGCAGCGGCTTCGGCGTTGTACGCATCCAGGAAGGGGGTATGCTGGAAGAAGTTGCAATCCGTGTCGCCGGCGGCGGTGGCGGGGTTGAAGAGGTAATAGTCGCTGCCGACAACGATATCCAGCTCATAGCCAAGGGCCTCGAAGGCGGGCTTGACGTGCTCGATGATGACTTCGTGAGGCATGGCGGTGACGCCGATGGTGATTTTTTCCGCAGCAAGCGCGGAGGTGAAAGACAGAGCAAGGATGGCTACCAGCAAAGAGGCAACTAGCTTTTTCATGGGTCAGTCTCCTTTCAAATTGGGGTCTTATTTTTTCCGATGGTCGAGCCGTGAGGTCAACCTCGTGCCGGAAACGGTAATGAGCTGCACCAGCAGCACCAGCCCGATGCTGGCCGCGTACATGATGTCATACTTGCGTTGGCTGATGCCCTTGATGATGGCGATTTGCCCCAGGCCGCCGCCGCCCACCGCGCTGGCCATGGCCGTATAGCCCAGGCTGACGGTGACGCAGATGGCCGCGCCGTTGGCCAGGGAGGGGAGCGCTTCGGGCAACAGCACCTTGCGGATGATTTGCCAGGTGGTGGAGCCCATGGACTGGGCCGCCTCAATGACGCCGGAATCCACCTCGTCCAGAGAACCGGCCACCATGCGCGCCACATAGGGGAAGGCGCTGATGATGAGGGGGAACACCACCGCCTCGGGGGTGCCGGTGCCCTTGCCCATGACGACGCGGGTGACCGGAATGAGCATGGCCAGCAAAATAATGAAGGGCACGGAGCGCAGGAAGTTGATGATGACCCCCAGCACCGCGTTGAAGGTTGGGGCCGGGAGGATGCCGCTTTTGCGGGTGACGACCAGAAGAACCCCCAGGGGAAGGCCGATGAGATAGGCGAAAAGGCTGGCGAAAAAGGTCATGTAGAGGGTTTCACCCGCGCCCTGCAAAAGAATGGGCCACATTTCCTGCCAGGTCATCGATCCAGCACCTCCTCCACGGTCAGGCCCGCCTGCCGGAGATAGTCCATCACTTTCTTTTGCTCCTCGATGGAATCGGGTTTTTGAATGAGCATTTGGCCGTACATCTTTTCATTCAGCTGCCGCATGTCCGCCGATAGGATGTTGACGTCCACGTCGCAATCTTTCACCAAGCGGCTGATGATGGGCTGCTCGGCGGCCTCGCCGTCGAACACGATGCGAATGGCGGGCTGGGGCGGGGCCACGTCCTCGGCAGGCAAAATGCCGAACAGCCTGCGGCCCGCCGCCGACTTGGTATGGAGAAACACATCGTCCACCGTGCCTTCCTCCACCAGGTTGCCGCCGTCCAAAATGGCGACCTTGTTGCAGATTTGCCGGATGACGGCCATTTCGTGGGTGATGAGGACCACGGTGATGCCCAGCGTATCGTTGATTTCCTTGAGCAGGGACAGGATGGATTGGGTGGTCATGGGGTCCAGGGCGCTGGTGGCCTCGTCGCACAGGAGCATTTCCGGATTCATGGCCAGGGCCCGGGCAATGGCCACCCGCTGCTTTTGTCCGCCGGAAAGCTGGCTGGGATAGGCGTTCGCCTTTTCTTCCAAGCCGACGATCCGAAGCAGCTCTTTGACGCGGTCGTTGGCCTTTTTGGCCGGGACCCCGGCAATTTCCAGGGGGTAGCGCACGTTGCGGGCCACGGTCTTTTGCATGAGCAGGTTGAACTGCTGGAAGATCATGGCCATGCGGCGGCGCATGTGGAGCAGCTCTTTCTGGTTCATGGCCAGAATGTTGTCGCCGTCAATGAAGACTTGCCCCTCGGAGGGGGTGTCCAGCCGGTTGAGGCAGCGGATGAGGGTGGACTTGCCCGCGCCGCTCATGCCGATGATGCCGTAAATATCGCCCTTTTGAATGGAGAGGTTGATGTTTGAAAGCGCCACCACCTCGCCGCCGGGGATTTGGTAGACCTTCCGAAGGCCCCGGATCTTAATCTGGGCCGGAGCGACCCGGGCGCTGAGATCAATGACCGGATGATCGAAGTTATCGAAGATATCCACAGGGGCGCTGCTCTCCCCAAAGGCTCCGCTTGCTTCCGTCATGACGCGCCTCCTTTCTGTTGCAGTAGAGTTGGAATCCATATAAAAAGCCCACCTCGCGTGAGTGCGAAGCGGGCTTATGACCATCCTATCCGATCAAGCGACGCAACACAAACAGCACGAGCAATCGCACGCGCGCATCATGTACATCGGCATGGCACATAGTTTCGTCACGGGCGGTTCCTCCCTGCTTGGGCGCAAGTAGCGCTTGATGTTGGTAAGGATGATACCATAACTTTTGGGATGTGTCAACAGGGGAATGGGCCAGGGGAGGATTTTTTGGTGGCAGGGTTACTCCCCGAAAAGATAGGCCTTCTGTTCCGGCGTGAGGGAATCGATGGAAACGCCCAAGGCGGTGAGCTTTCGCAGGGCCACGTCCTGGTCGATATCCAGGGGAACGGCGTGGACATCGTTTTGCAGGGACTTGCCCTGCTCGGCGATGCGGCGAACGCAAAGGGCCTGGAGCGCGAAGCTCATGTCCATGATTTCCACAGGGTGGCCGTCGCCGGCCGCCAGATTCACCAGGCGGCCCTCCGCCAGAAGGTACAGCGTTTTGCCGCTGGGCAGCAGGAAGGCCTCGATGTTTTTGCGGATTTCGTAGCTTTCCCTGGCCAGTTTGCGAAGGCCGGCCACGTCCACCTCCACGTCGAAGTGGCCCGCATTGCACATCATGGCCCCTTCCTTCATGGCAAGCATATGGCGGGTGCACACCACGCCGTCGCAGCCGGTGACGGTGATGAACAGATCGCCCAAAGGGGCGGCCTGGTCCATGGGGAGCACCGTGAAACCGTCCATGACGGCCTCGATGGCGCAGATGGGATTGACCTCGGTCACAATGACCTTGGCGCCCAAGCCCTTGGCCCGCATGGCGACCCCCTTGCCGCACCAGCCATAGCCGGACACCACCACCGTCAGCCCCGCCACGTTTAAATTGGTGGTGCGCATGATGCCGTCCCACACGCTTTGGCCTGTGCCATAGCGGTTGTCAAACAGGTGCTTGCAGTCCGCGTCGTTGATGTTGAACATGGGAAAGTTCAGCGTGCCCGCCCGGGCCCGGTTTTTGAGCCGGTGCACGCCGGTGGTGGTTTCCTCGCAGCCCCCCCGCAGATTTTGGGCCCACTCGGGATGCTCCTCGTGGAGGATGTGCACCATATCGCCGCCGTCGTCGATGATGACGTCCGGACAGACAGCCAGGGCCCGGCAGAGGGAATCGTGATATTCCGCCGGGGTGCAGGCATGGGTGGCATAGACGGTGACGCCGCTTTGGGCAAGGGCCGCGCAGACGTCATCCTGGGTGGAAAGGGGATTGGAACCGGTGGCGTACACCTCCGCCCCGCCTTCCCGAAGCACTTGGGCCAGATAGGCGGTTTTGGCTTCCAGGTGAATGGAAAGGGCCACCTTGAGGCCCTGGAAAGGCTGCTCCCTGGCAAAGGCGGCCGCGATGCCGGAGAGAACGCCCATATGCCGCTTGGCCCACTCGATTTTTTGAGCGCCCTGGGGCGCCAGGGAAGGGTCTTTGATGATAGAAGCCATGGTGCACCTCGCTACATTCTGTTTTTCTTTTGTCTATCAAAAATATTGTAGCGAAAAGAGACAAAAAAGGCAAGCCGCGGAACGGAAAAATCATTCCGGCGGTTTGCCCTGGAGGGATGTAAGGGGAGGGGCTTGGAAGAGAAAAGCGCTTACAAAAGCATGGCCCGGATGGCGTCTTTGCTGCGGGCGCCCACCGCCTGCTGGGCGACCTGGCCGTTTTTCAGCACGATGAGGGTGGGGATGCTGAGCACATTGTAGCGGGCCGCGATCTCCGGAGATACGTCCACATTGATTTTGCATACCTTGTAGGCGTCGCTTTCCTCGGAAAGCTCCTGCACCAAGGGGCTGATCATTTTGCAGGGGCCGCACCAGTCCGCGTAAAAATCCAGAAGTACAGGTTGAGCGCTATCCAGCGCCTCCGCCTGAAAGTTCTCCTTTGTGAGGTGAATGACTGCCATTCCTGTTCATCCTTCCTTCGTTCGTTTGTTGGACGCCGCCCGGCGGTTGATGGAACCGGACAGCGAAGCGATGATGACTTCGTTTATTATTATATCCTAAAAAAGAAATTATGAAACCCTTTTTATGGAAACGACGGCGGCGCTGCTTGACAGAATAAGGAAAACGGAATACCCTAAAGGGTAGCGCAAGCATCACCGTTGGGGTTGATCAGGATTCGGGAGTGAAGGAAATGCATAAATTGCCCGGGCAACCCCGGATGCCCAAAACGTTTTTAACCGAGGAAGAAAAGCGCAGCATGCCCAAGCTGACCAAGGCGCTGGCAGGGCGGATCTTTTCGTATTTGAAGCCCTACCGGGTGCAGCTGTCCCTGGTGTTTATAGCGATCTTGCTTTCCGCCGCCGTTGGGTTGCTGCCCAGCATCATCACCGGGCGGATTGTGGACGAGGCATTGCTGGGGGCGGACATGGGCCTTTTGGTGAGGCTGCTGCTGCTGGCCTTTGGAACGCTGCTGCTATCGGAATTGGTAGGCGTGCTGGAAAGCTATATTGACGCATGGATTTCCCAGCACATTATTTATGACATGAAAAATGAAATGTATGAC
>JAVBTE010000018.1:0-10955 GCA_031556335.1 Eubacteriales bacterium
CGCCGACAAACTTGTTTGGAGGCGGGATGCCAGCCTGCTGAAAAAGTCCGATTAGGGGCTGCCGCCCCTAACCCCCGCCCAGGGCTACGCCCTGGACCCTTACTTTGACCGCGTTTCACGCGGTCAAAAACAGCAGCAAAAAAGAGTATCATATAACTCTGGGCCTTTTTCAGCAAACCAAAGCCCGTCCGCGTTGCGGACGGGCTTTACAGTGTGACATTTACTCCTGCACAGGAGCGCCCACAGGGCACACATCCGCGCAAGCGCCGCATTCGATGCACTTGTCGGGATCGATCACGTATTTGTCGTCGCCCTCGGAAATCGCGTCCACCGCGCATTCAGGCGCGCAAGCGCCGCAGCTGATGCATTCGTCCGTAATCTTGTAAGACATATACCTGTACCTCCTACTATTCAAACAGCTTTTACCGCCTTCGCGGCGATATCGTGTATATCATAACACGGAGATTTTTGTTTTGCAAGCCTTTCCGCAGGGCCTTTCCCCGCCGGCGCAAAGCCAAATCAATCGTTTTGCCCCGCGTGGTTCAAGGCTTCTTCCACGGCTCTGCGCCAATCGCTATTCTGATCCGCCGGCTCGTCCTCCGCCATCAGTTCCAGCGCGTCGATGGTTTCCTCGCTGTCAAACTCTTCATCGCCGGAATCGAAGGCTTCTTCCTGAACCGGGCTGGCGGCCGCCGGAGCCGCGCGTTCCGGTCGGGCCTCGGGCCGGGGAGCACGCCTGGGGCCTTCCTGGCTTTGCTGGGGCATGGGTCTTGCCCATTTTACCTGGTCCAGGGCAAAGGTTTTCACCTCCGAGGAATCTCCCCGGCGAACCCGCACAATCAGGGTTTCCTTCAGCACGTTGATGTCCAGCACCGTGCCAAAGCCGTCCGGGGTTTCCACGTCCTTGCCCACCTTGGGCATGCGCTTGCGGGTCTGCTCGTAGTGATCCTGCTCATATTTCAGGCAGCACATCAACCTGCCGCACACCCCGGAGATCTTGGTGGGGTTCAGGGAGAGGTTTTGCTCCTTGGCCATTTTGATGGACACTGGCTGAAAATCTCCCAGGAAGGAACCGCAACAAATGGGGCGGCCACAGGGGCCCAACCCGCCCATCATCTTCGCCTCGTCCCGCACGCCGATCTGGCGAAGCTCGATGCGGGTACGGAACACGGAGGCCAGGTCCTTCACCAGCGAGCGAAAGTCCACCCGGCCATTGGCGGTAAAATAAAACAAAATCTTTGTGTTGTCAAAGGTTTGCTCCACGCCCACCAGCTTCATGTCCAGCTTGTGCTCGTCAATCTTGCGAAGGCACACCTGGTAGGCCTCGGCCTCAAAGCGCTCGTTTTCCAGGGCGTGCTGGGCATCCCGGGCGTCCGCCACGCGCAGCACCTTTTTCAGGGGCGCGGTAATCAGCTGGTCGTCCACCTGGCGAACGCCGGTGATCACCTGTCCGTATTCCATGCCCCTGGCGGTTTCCACAATCACAAATCCGCCGGCCACAGGCCAAAGAGGGCCGGGATCAAAATAATACAGCTTTCCTGCGTTTTTGAAACGCACGCCTACGACTGCCGCCATTTTTTTCGTTCCTCCAATATCCTGATCATCAGATGATCAATGCTTGATTGCCAGTTGACTTGGCTGGCCCGAAGCCTACGAACCTCGAACAGCGCCTTCAAAAGCCCGGTCAGGCTCTCCAGCGGGGCGCTTTCCGCCGCGATTTGAAGGGCCTTGGGGTAGGCGCTCAGCGCCACGTGGGGCATTTGCCCCGTGCGCACCAGCAGCGCCTGATGAATGGATTGCTCCAGTGCGCTAACATAACGCTCCGCGCTTTCCCGGTCATCCTTCATGCCTGTTGAAATGCTTACCACATCGGCGTCGCTGGAAACGGACAAAATCTTGTGAACCAGCGCGTTTACCTCCTGGTTCTTTTCCTTTCCCTCCAGCATTTGCACGGCCTGTCCAATATTGCCGCCCGCAAGAGGCAGGACCCGTTCCACCTCCGGCGGGTCGTAGCCCTGGGAAAACAAAACCGGCTTCATCACATCGTCGGGCCAGGGGGTCAGCTTCACCCGCACGCACCGGGAGGCGATGGTGCCCAGCAGCGCTGTCAGCTCATGGGCCATCAGCAAAAACACCACATTGCTCACCGGCTCCTCCAGGGACTTCAAAAGGCAATTCTGCGCCTGGGCCGTCAGCCTTTCCACCGGTTCAATCAGCACCACCCGGGTGCCCGTTCCAAAGGCGTGCTGGGAAATGGTCTCGATGACAGCGCGAACGGCTTCCACGCCGATTTGCTTGTTGCCCTCCGAGGCCAGGGTGATCACATCCGGGTTTGCGCCGCCAAAAACGCCGCGGCAGCCCGGGCAATGGCCGCAAGGCTTTTGCTCCGATACGCAAAACAGGGCGCTTGTCAACGCCTTGGCAAAAGTCGCTTTGCCAAGGCCAAGCGCGCCTGAGATCAAATAGGCATGCACGGTTTCCTTGCGGCGAAACTGTTCCAGCACAATCCCCGCACCGGCCCCCAGCCTGGCATAGTCCAAAAAGGCGGGAAACGGGGTTTCTTCCATGGGGCTAAGCGGCATCTGATACCTCGGTTACAACTTTACAAATTGATCGACGGTCATGACAAATATGGTGGCCCCGCCCACCACCACCTCGATGGGATAGGGGGTGTACGCGCCGGGGACGCCCACCATGGACGCCGGAGACGCGCCGATCTGCTTGCGGCTTTTGCATACTTTCTCAATGGTGTCCATGGCCGACTGAAAGCGGTCGTCGTCAACGCCCAAAAGCAGCGTGGTATTTCCGGCCCGCAAGAAGCCGCCCGTGGTAGCCAGCTTGGTAACACCAAAGCCTTCGTTCATCAGCGTGCTGATCAACCGAGATGCGTCCTCGTCCTGCACGATGGCAATGATCAATTTCATCCGCGACCCCTCCTTGCTCACCTCTAGTATACCGCAAAAAGGGCAAAGACGCAATTGTGAATTGCCTCTTTGCCCCAACTGTGGACTGGCAAGAACCGTTATCCCTCCAGCCCGTTCCCCTTGCGCACCAAAATCTGCACAAAATTCATATGTTCTCCCGCCCCCGCCTCCATGGCCGGGCGGTCGCCCACTGCATGCTCGTTGCCCGATTCCAGCCAATCCTGCCAGGGCTCGTCAAAGCCTTCCATTTCGGTCACAGCCAGCTCGCAGCCTTCGGTTTCGGCCCGCAGCAGCGCCTCCCACCAGGAAACGCTGGGCATGGTTTCGATGTCCTCCCGGGTCCAGGAACGCAGCATCGCTTGGGGCACTTCCGCGCCCAGTTCCTGCTTTAGCCCCGGAACGGCAATGGCAATCACGCCGCCCTCCTTTACCAGGGGAAGCATCTTCTGCCAAAAAAAGCCCTTCTCCCGGCCAAAGTAATGGTAGGCGTCCACGCTGATGATGGCGTCAAAGTACCGGCCCGCATAGGGCAGGTCGTTTGCGTCCGCGTGGATGGGAATAATCTGGTCGTCCAGCCCGGCAGCCTTGAAGCGTTGGTAGTTCTGCGTGGCGGGCACCCACAGGTCGTTGGCAAAAACCTGCGCGCCATACTCCTTGGCCAGAAATATGGACGTCAGCCCCATACCGCAGCCCAAGTCCAGCACCCGGGCGTTCTTGGGCAAGGAGACATGCCCCATCATTTCTTCCAGCATCTTCAGGCAGTTGGGCCCCATCAGATGCTGTTTTACAAAAGCTGGGTCATAGCGGCTTGTTTTCGGATATTGCATCATTTTGTGTTCCCTTTCCCAGCGCAATGGCTGGTTCTGTTGTGTTGCGACCGGGCCCTTACAGCGCCCAGCGCCGGATGGCTTCCGCCAGCCCGTCCTCGGCGTTGGACAGGGTAACGTACCGGGCCGCCCTCTTGATCTTTTCCGTGGCGTTCCCCATGGCGACCCCAAAGCCCGCATATTCGATCATGCTCAGGTCGTTGTCGTAATCCCCCAGGGTCATCACCTGCCCGGCGGCAAGGCCCAGCCGCTTCGCCAGCTCCTCCACCGCCGCGCCCTTGGTAACGCCGGCGGGCATGATTTCCAGGTTGTTTTGCCAGGAAGATGTCACATCCAGGCCCGGAACCAGCGAAAGCTGTTGCCGGATGGATTCCAGCAGGCCCATGTCCTCATCCTCCACCACCACAATTTTGCACAGGCCCTGGGGCAGGGCTTCCCGCAGGGCCTCCGGGCCGTGGCGGTAGACAGGCGCGCCCTCCCGTTCCCGGTAGGAACCCCAGCGCTTTGCCCTGCCCCTGCGGGCGCTTTGAAAGATGACGGCGCCTTCCGGCTGAAAGCAGGCGTAGGTGCAGTCATACTCCGCCAGCACGGCAAGGCACCCTTCCGCCGCCTCCCGGTCCATGCGGCGAACGGCGTAGGTTTCCCCCCGGGGGCTTTCCAGGCAGTGGGCCCCGTTCAGGGCCAGAATGTGGCAGGTATCAAGGCCCGCGTCCAGGGCGAAAAGGGCCGCGTCTCCGCCCAGCCGGCCGCTGCAAATGGCAATATGAATGCCCTGGCTGACAGCCTCCTGCAAAGCGGCGGCGTTTTTCTGTGAAATTTTCTGTTCCTCGTTCAAAAGGGTCCCGTCCATGTCCATGGCGATCAGGCGAATTTCCTTTGTGCTCATCCAAACTCCTAGGCGTTCATTTTTTCTCGCTTCCGGGGCGGCGGCAGCCGTCGCCCGGCCCGCGCCTAAAAAGGCGCTTCGATGTGAAACTGTTTCTCATTCAGATAGGCCAAGGGGCCCGTGCAGGCAAAGCCCAGTTCCGTGGCGCACAGCATCAGCCGCTTTGCCTTTTGCGCCCGGTTCAAGGCCCTGTCGCCGTACAGGTCGTCCCCCAGCAGGGGATGGCCCACCGCCGCCATCTGCGCGCGAATTTGATGGGTGCGCCCGGTGTGCAGCCGCACCTTGAGGCGGCTTACCTCCGGGCCCGCTTCCAGCACCGTGTATTCCGTCACGATGGGCAACGCCCCGGGCTGCGGGCGCCCCACCACGCGCACCTTAGCCTTTTCCGCGTCCTTCCAAAGGTAGGCTTCCAGCAGCCGGTGGGCCGGGTCGGGCGCGCCCTTCACCAGGCATACATACTCCTTGCGCACCCTGTGTTCCTTAAATGCGCTGAAAAGCTCGCCTTGGACGCTTTCGCTTCTGGCCAGCACCAGCAGCCCTTCCGTTTGGTTGTCCAGCCGGTGGCATAAAAGGGGCTCCTCCGCCTCCGGCTGGGTTTGCCGCAGAGCCTGCGCCGCCAGTTGCGCAATGGTTTTGCCGCCCTTCGCGTCCGGCTCACAACTGACCCCCGCCGGCTTTTGCACGATCAGGACGTTTTCATCCACATATATGATTTTGGGCAAAGAAGCGGCATCGCCATGCCGGGTATACACCAGCACCTCCGCGCCGGGCAGGGCTTCCGCGTCCCGGCCCACACGGGCGCCGTCCATTTTTACGTCGCGCTTTTGAAAGGCTTCCCGCAGGGCATAATCCGGCAATTCGGGCAGCATGCGCCGGGTCAGCGGGTACAGCCTTGCCCCCGCCGTTTGGGCGGGAACGCGGAAAGAATACACATTCACGATTGCAAGCCCTTTCCCGGCCCTGTCACTTTAATGCTGCAAATCCGCCTTCAAGCCAAGCCAGTGGGGCGTGCATTGGTGCAACTGCCTCAGGGCGTGCTCCATGGCCTCGGTGGGCATCACGCACAGCATGGACGACAGCACCGATTCCATCTCCTCCAGGCTTACGCCCTGCTTGGCCAGCATGCGCAAATCCTCGGTGGCCTCCGCCGTGTCATATTCCGGGCGCAAAAACCCTTCCAGCGCGCCGCACATGGCCTCGTGCAGGGGTTCCTCCTCGGAAAACAGGCCGTTCATGCCCCCGGTCATCATCTCCTGGGACAGTTCAAAGGACAATACTTCCTCGCTTTGCACCGAGGCGATCAGCCGATAGGGGTCCGCCAGGCCGGGGTGCAGCAAAATCAGCTCATTGCTTGGGTCGGTCATATACTGAAAGGTCGATTTCAAATACCGGCGGGCGATGTTCTTGGCCACAGGGTCCCCGCGGCCCATTACATCCTTGGTAAAGGCCTGAATGGGCTGGGCGGAATGCAGGAAGCCGGCGATATACAGAAGGCTCAAAATCATTGCGTCATAACGGAAAACCAGCTCCCGGGCCTGCGGATATTCCGGCTCGTTCATGGCCACCAGAATCGGTTCATGCAGCGTGGCCGGAAGCTCCAGCGTCCACTCGTCCTCCGACATATGGAAGGAGCACCAAAGCCGGGACACCAGGCCCTCCGCCGCGCCGATGTCGTCCCACTCCGTCAGGGTCACGACGCCTTCGCTGATCAAAAGCCGCTCCAAAATATTGGTTTCCTCCCGGGAAAGGTACATCACTTCCTCCGTCAGCTGCGCCATGACCCGGTCCCGAAGCTCCTGAACCGTTACCAAGCCCAATGAAAGCTCCTGTCCATAATAGGACCCTTCCAAAAGAACCTGGGCGTCCAGGTCGGATGCTTCCCCGGAAAAAAGGCTGACGCTTGGATGCGCGGACAGCCGCCGTTCGCACGCCTCAAACTGTTTCTCCCGGATCATGCTCATGGTTTTTTCGCACCAATCCGAGTGGGTCGTTGTCTCTCTGAGCACAGTGGGCGGCCTCCTTTTTGCAGTCATTCCCTTCGGGCGTCCAAGGGCTTTCGGCGCAGCGTTATACTCGCCTGATCCAGCCCATGGGGTCTGGAACCTTGCCCAGCTGGATGCCCGTTAACGTGTCGTAAAGCTTCATGGTCAGCGGGCCGATGCCGCCTTTGCCGATCCTGACGTCCTCGCCCAGGTAGCAAATCTTATCCACAGGCGACACCACCGCGGCGGTTCCGGTGCCGAATGCCTCCAGCAGTTTGCCGCTCTTGGCGTCGGCGATGATCTCGTCGATTGCCATGCGGCGCTCCTCGGTTTGGTAGCCCATCTGGGCCGCCAGTTTCAGCACGCTGTCCCGGGTGATGCCGGGCAAAATGCTGCCGTTCAGCGCCGGGGTCACCACCTTGTTTCCCTCGTACACAAACATCATGTTCATGGCGCCCACTTCTTCAATGTAGCGCTGCTCCACGCCGTCCAGCCACAGCACCTGGGCGTAGCCGCTGTCCTTGGCCTTGACGCCCGCCAAAATGCTGGCAGCGTAGTTGCCGCCGGTCTTGGCGAAGCCCACGCCGCCGCGCACGGCGCGCACGTATTTGTCCTCCACGTAAATGCCCACGGGGGCCAAGCCGCTTTCGTAGTACGCGCCGGAGGGGGACAGAATGATATAAAACAGATAGGTTTTGGATGCGGCCACGCCCAAAACAGGATCGATGGCGATCATGGTGGGGCGAATATACAGCGATGTGCCTTCCGCATGGGGCGTCCATTCCTTATCCACGTCCAGCAGGGCCAGCAGCCCTTCCATGCACAGCTTTTCGTCGATGGGGGCCATGCCCATGCGCTTTGCGCTGACATTCATGCGGCGGAAGTTGTCCTCCGGCCGAAACAGCTGGAAACCGCCCTGGGCGTTGCGGTAGCACTTGAGGCCTTCAAAAATCTCCTGGCCATAGTGCAGCACCGAGCAGGCGGGGTCCAGCGAAAGAGGACCGTAGGGAACCACCCGCGCGTCGTGCCAGCCCTGGCCTTCCGTGTAGTTGATCAGCAGCATATGATCCGTAAACAGCTTGCCAAAACCAAGCTTGGACTCGTCTGCGGGCTTTTGTTTTGGCGTGTCGGTCTTTGTCATTTGTATGCTCATCAGCGTCTTCTCCTTTTTGTCGGGCATCCGGCGGCCTTCGTTTGCCGCCCTGCCCAAGGCTTCATTTGGCATCCGCGCAAGCAAACCAAAGCTTACGCATGATACGCTTATGGACTATTATAGCCCCAAATGCTTGCATGTCAAGGCTTTCAGGCCAGCAAAAGCTGGTGGAACGGGCAGGAAATGGAACGGATTTCACCCAAGGCCCTTACTCCTCCGGGGGGAAGGTGACGGTATACGCTTTGTTTTCCTCGCTGAGGGTGAAGGTAATCCCTGTCAATTCCTGGACGGTGCCAAGGGGCAGGTAAAGTGTTCCATCCAACAGCACCGCCATCCGCTGGGTCATGACCTGGGGCTTGCCGTTTTTGTATACGGCCAGGTTTATGGCCTCCCCCTCCGGCGAAATGCCGTAGCTGAGCCTGTATACGTCCCGGCCGACGGGATACGCATACTCCGCGTGGCTGTCCGTTACGGAGGGCACAATCACCACCCCCGCGCTTTCCAACAGCTTCAGGAACGGCACCATCACCGTATCCGGCCCCATCTGAAGGGGCGCAAGGGTGACCGGTTCCCCGGCCGCGCCGGTTTCGGCGGTGGGGCCGGGCACGGTCATCTGGTCGGTTTGCCCTGCCAGCACAAAGCTGTATCCCTCCATGGGCGTGGGAACCAGGGGCTGGGGCGTTTCGGTGGGCGCGGGCGAATCGGTGGGCGGGGGCGCCGTGGTTTCCGCCGCCGGGGTGGGGGTGCCCGCCTCGACCGTTTGTACCGCCGGGCGAACGGGCTCCGTGGATGTGTCCGCCGCCTCGGGCGTCGGGCTGCCGATGGGCATAAACGTGGGCGCGGGCGTGGTGTCCTCCGGTTTCAATGTGCGGGCAGCCACGGGCCCCGGGGTTTTGGTCGCGCCGGGGGCGGCCGTGCCCGCCGGGGGCTGGGAAGGCCCGGGCGTGCCGCCGGCAACCTCCGCCGGAGCCACCCGTACCTCGTCGCTTTCATACAGCACCGTCAGCGTCGCCTTGCCGGCGATTCCGTCCGCTTTCAGGCCGTTGTTGTACTGGAATTTTTCCACGGCACGGCGGGTCTGGTTGCCAAAGGAGCCGTCCAGATCGCCGGAATAGTAGCCCAGCTCGGCCAAACGGCGCTGCATCTCCTTCACGTCGTCGTTCCGGTCCCCCACCTTGATGGTTTTGTAGGCGGCGTTGGGGGTAATGTTGGGCGTGGGCACCGGGGTGGGCGTGGGGGTGGCCACAGGCGTTGGGGTGGCCGTTTGCACAATGGCCACGGGCGCTACTGTCACTTCCGGGGGAATGGTGGGTTCCGGCGCGTTTTGCACCGAGGACACAAACACCATGGACATGTAAATCAGGATGGTTTTCAGCAGATCCATATGCGACGCTCCTTTTGTCAGGCCCCAGCGTATTTGCGCTGATCCTCATAATCCCGGTATTCCCGGGCGGACCGAACCGGCACGCAGCTAAACACAAGGCCCAGCAGCCGGTTATTGGCTTTTTGCAGCTTCAGGATGGTTTCTTTCAAGGCCTCGGGGCCCGTGCGGCCATCCGCCACCACCAGCAGCGTTCCGTCCAGCACGCTGCCCAGCGCCGCCGCGTCCGCAAACAGATGCATGGGCGGGCTGTCAAAAAGAACATAGTCAAACTCCTTCAACACTCGCTTCATAAAGGACAAAAACGCGGGGGCCGCCACCATGCGCGAGGTGATGGACTCCGTGTGCAGGTTGTCGATCAAAAACAGGTTGCCCACGGGCGTGGGCACGATTACCTGGTCCAGCGTGGCATAGCCGCCCAAATGATCCAGCAGGTCCTGGTCGCCATGGGCGCACAACAGCCGCCCCAGGCTGGGGGCGTAGGTGTCCATATCGATCACCAGCACCCGGCGGCCCTGGTTGCACAGCTCCGTGGCCAGCAGCGTAAGCAGGCTGCTTTTCCCCTCGTCCATATGCTCCGACGTAACCACCAGCGACCGCCGCCGCTCCCCCGCCGACGGCGCGGCCAGGGACAGGGACAGCGCCCTCACGTCCTCAATGGTAGAACGATTGACATATTGGCAAAGTATCCGCGTTTTTCTTCTCTTTTTCTTGAAAAACGCCGACAGGTCATGGCGAAAGTCCGACACGCGCCCCAGCACGGGCGCGCCGAACTGATCGTCCCGCACCTCCGAGGCCCACAGCATGGGCCTTTTTTTCCCGAACAGAAAATGCAAAAGCGTCATCGCCGCGAAAGCGCCTAAAAACGTCGCCCCGGTTTTCAGCACCCGCCGGGGGCCCACCGGCGCGTCCGGCAGTTCCGCCCGCTTGGCCACAGACACGGTTTCCAGGCTGGCAGTGTCCTGCAGCTGCTGCATAAACACCACGCTGACCGCCGTCACCGCCGTCTGGCACAACTCCGGCCTTGTGCCATAGGCCCGCAGTTCCAAAAGATGGGTGCCCGCCACCCCGTCCAACGTGACCCGCATGCCGTCCAGGGTGTCCGGGTTCAGCTTCTCCTCGGCCTCATACACCAGGGTGGGATTTTTCAGCAGCTGCCTGCTGTCCCGGGCCAGCATGGCGCTGGCGGCGGCGTCGTACTGGGCGTTGCCGTCCGTGCCCGTTGGCAGCACATACAGCTGCACCGAGGACATATATACATTCTCTTCATATTGAAAGGTGTAAACGCCCATGGCCACCGCCAGCGCAAGGCTAAACAACACAATCCACCGGATATGCTTCCGGTAGCTGCGCCACGCGGTTTTCATCAGGCATCCCTCCTTGCCGGAAACTGGCAATTCCACCCACCTTTTCTGTAAGCATAACACAAGGCATCGCTCATGACAAGATGGCGGAGCGGGGGTTTTGCCCCTTTGCGCATTTGACAAAAACAGATTTTGCGGTAAGATAATGCGGTGTGTTCATCCAGGCGAAAAAAGGGGATGAGGAATTCATGCTGATGGCTGGAAGCGGCTTTTCGCTGATGCCGGAGGACCGGACGGCGGAGGCGGCCGACCTGCTTTTGTGTTTCTGTGAAGGCGACGTGCTGATGGCCAAAACAGAGGGCCCCGACTTTGTGGTGCCTTCCTACGAAGCGGTACAGGCGTGGCTGCCCACCGGGCAGCCCCGTCATCATTTGTTTTACATGGTGGGGGGCGGCATTTTTTTTTTTTTCTTTATAGAACGCCCCCCCCAGTGCGAAG
>JAVBTE010000039.1:0-14052 GCA_031556335.1 Eubacteriales bacterium
AGGCGCAGCCCCATCATGCCGCCGCGAAAAGCGAACACGACATAGAACACGATGCACGCCAGCAGAATCAGCGCGTTAATTTGCCATAGCTTGTCCAGGTACACCAGCCGGAACACATGGGGCAAAAAAGCCGAAAGCCCCCAAAACAGAACGGGTGGCAGCATGACGCTGACGACCAGTTTCTTTTGGGCCCGGGCCGCCGGGTCGGTTTCACGGGCCACGGCGTTGATCATCACAAACGCAAACGCCGCGCACCCCAGCAGGTTGTAACAGGCAAACGCAATCCAAAAGACGGCGCTCTCCTTTTGGTACACGTGGTATTGCCAAGGCTGAAAAAAGCAGGAAAGAAGCCCCGCCGGAAGGTAGAACAGAAAGCGCGTGGCAGGGGCGGGGAATTTTTCGCCCAGGGTGACCGCGAAGAGAATGGCGGTGGGAACGGCCAGCGTGTACAGCGCCCAGGTCATGAGGGAATAGGGCAGCATAAACTGCGCTGCCAGCCCCTGCATGGCCAGCGTTTTTTCCAGAAAAGGAATCAGGTTGTAGGCAATGGCTTCCTTGGCCAGCCCCAGCCAGAAAATGAACCCGGCCAGCGCGCACCGCCGGTTGATGGCGTTTTGGCGGTTGGAAAAGTAGATCAGCAGGAGCAGCACCAATAACAATATGCTCAGCAAAGATTCCATGAAATACTCCTTTGAAAGACCCCGTCCGTGCCATTTGTTTTGTTAGTATACCATAAGCAGCGGGAGCGCGCCACGGGCCGCCCTCCTATTTTTTTTGGGAACCGGCGCAGGGGTTCGGGTGTTACAATGGTTGAGAGAAAATGAGAATCGCTTTCCGGCAGGGTTGGACAGGACATGGCTTGAGGGGGCAAAAAAATGAGCATAGGCATGAGGCGTTTGGTCGCGGTTTTTCTGGCGGCGGTATGGGTGGTTTCGGCTTTTCCGCTGGTTGCCATGGGGCAAGAGGCATATGCGGGCACCTATGTGGGCGAATACGACCAAAGCGGCAGGCGTAGCGGCCAGGGTACCTGGACCTACCACAATTATGTGTATGTGGGCCAGTGGGAAAACGACATGCCAAACGGCCAGGGAGCGCTGTTCACCAATGCTCGGGTGGAAAGCGACGGCGTGTCCTTTATTGAAAAAGGCATTGTGCAGGGTCAGTGGGTCAACGGGCTGGGGGAGGGAGCCATGGAGGAGAGCTTTGTGGGCAGCGCAGGCGATCTCATCACGTTCCGCTCCGAGGTGAAGAACGGGCGGCCCGCCAGCGCCGAACCCATCCAGTCCACCGATGGGAGCACCACCATGAGCCGGGACCCGGAGTGGTTGGTGGCCGCCGTGCCGCCCTGGGGCGGCGCCTGGGCGGACGATACCCTTCCGGCCCCCCTTCCCACTTTTGCCAGCGATGAAACAGGCCTGGGGGCCGTCTCCGCCAGCCTGAGCGACGTGAAGGCTTCCCCGGTGGCGGAAACCCAGCCGGCGGCGCAGAGCGCGGAGGGCTATGAGGGAGAAGTGGACGCGGGGGGCAAGCGCAGCGGCTTCGGCACCTGGGTATACAAAAACTACCGCTATGAAGGCGATTGGGAGAACGACCTGCCCAACGGCCAGGGCACGTTATACAGAACCCTGGGCCCGCTGGACCCCGCCCTCAGCATTACCCGTGGCCAGTGGGTGAACGGGTTTGCGGAGGGGGACGTAACGCACTACGTATGGAACAACTTTGAATTGGCCCCCGATTTTTTGTGGCGGTATCCGGCCTATACCCAGAACCGGGCCTACCATTTTCAGGTCAAAGGCGGATACCCGGTAAAGGATGAAACCCTCCTGGACAATACGGAAGAGAAAAACCCATTGGAGGTGCGCGCGTCTGAATTGCTGGCAGGCGTTCCCCCCTTTGCGGAGATGGAATGCAGCGACGAACCCGCGCCCCTGGGCACGAATTTTGCGCACGACCCCAAGGACCGACTTTTGGGCGAGTATGGCGGCAATTTTTCCTACTATGAACATGCCCAAATCGACCGGTTCACCCTTCGGGATGGGGCCATCTATTATCACAACGGGGTCACCGGTTCGCCAAAGGCAAAGATCGCCGCGGACGGTTCTTCCGCCCAAATCATTTCCGACAGGGAATTTGAATGCTTCCCATGGCGCTGGAGCCAGTATTACGAAAATCAGGCGTCCGTTACCGCCATCGACCAGCAGCGCATCGGCGGAAGAATCGTGTACCTGGAAAAGCGGTGGCCCAACGGAGGCGGCTATATTGACGAGGAATCGCAAATCGTCATGGTGGACGACAACCCCTACCTTACGGGAAAGACCCTTGTGAAAGACCTGGGCAAAGGCATTTACAAGCTGGTTTTTGTGGATGACCAGTGGGTGTACTATACCTCCTGCACCAAGGACCTGTATGGGTATAGCGATACCATGCTGCGCAGGATTCGCCTGGACGGCACGAAGCAGCAGGACGTGATCCCGGCGGGGGAACTCCCGCTGATATCGTCCACAGGCATCAATGTGGTGGGCGACTTTGTGTATTATTTGGACGGCTACGGAGAGGGCGTCGTCCGCAGGCCAGTGGACGGGGGAGGGAAAAAGGGCAAAAGGGAAGTGGTGCTCCCCAGTCTCTTTGGCGGCATTTATGACCTTGTGGCGGCTGGGGACAGCCTATACTTCCTGGCCGACGGGGTCAGCTACCAGGGCATGACCGATTCCCCGTTTTTGACCACCGGCGATATTTACATCGGAAAATTGAAGATGGCCGACGCGGTTCCCGGCGCAACCGAAAAGGAGCTGTTTGCAAAAACCGAGCGCCACGCCGTGGGCGGCAAGCCGCTGGACGTGATGAAATACAGCATCAAGCTCTATGCCGCTTATGACTGGCTGTACTGCCAGTTGGAAGAGGCGGATTCCGGCTACGTGGCGGAGGAACTGCTCATGATTCGCACGGACTTTTCCCAGCAGAAAAAGGTGGGCGACATCATGCAATCGGCGGCGGCGCAGGCGAGCGAGCCCGCCCCCCAGCCTCCCGCCGAAAGCCAAGGCGCGGAGCCGCTTTATAACACCGGCGCTACCTACGAAAGCGGCGGTACGGTGCCAGTGTTCGGCCTGGAAAGCTACGAGGGCGAGCGGGACGCGCAGGGCAAGCGAAGCGGCCAGGGCGCCTGGGTCTACAAAAACTTCCGTTACGAGGGCCAGTGGGAAAACGACCTGCCCAACGGCCAAGGGACCCTGTATGAAACTGTGGTGATGGACCCAGGCACCTTTGATATGCTCAAACGGGTGGTGCGCGGCGTCTGGGTGAACGGCTTCGCGGAAGGCACGATTGAAATGCTCCACATCAGCAAAGGCAACACCCAGACCGATACGCTGGGGGTGAAAAAGGGCATTGCCACCAGCGACGGGATATTTGCCAAAGGCATGATGGCGGGAGGCGTGCCCCCCTGGGCCGAGAACGTTGGGGCGAACAACGGGGTCCCCGCGCCGTTGCCCACGCTGGAGCACGACAATTTCGACCTGCTGGCCCTGATGGTGTACGGCGCGGAGGAATACGAGGGCGAGCGGGACGCGGAAGGCAAGCGCAGCGGGCAAGGCACCTGGACGTACCACAACTACCGCTATGACGGCCAATGGGCAAACGACATGCCCAACGGTGAGGGCACGCTGTACATCACGACGGCTTGCTACAAAGACGGGGAACGGGAAACGCTGGAACCCTTTTTAAAGAAACGAATTCTGAGGGGTAACTGGGTGGATGGCCTGGCCGACGGCCAAATGGAGGACATCTATCCCGACGATGAACAGGGGGCCTATGTGACCACCTATACCTATGCGGTCAAGGAAGGCCGCGTGGCCAAGGATGAGGTGGTAAAGGGCGTTGGCGTTTATTACGGTGTAACGGAGGATTCCGGCGCCTTGACCCTCACCCAGGGCTGGCTGGCGGCGGGGGTGCCGCCCTTTGCGGACGTGGCCGTGGACAGTTCCCTGCCCGCGCCGCAAAAGACCATCGCCCAGGACCATTACCATGGCCGCAAACCGCCCTTCACGGCCAAGCCCGCCTTTGTGGAGCCCAGCCTGACCAAGGAACAGAAGGCGGAACTGGCCCAAACCATCGCCGGCCTGTCCGATTTCAGCCGTGTGGACATCGAGGCCGCGCTGAGCCGGACCCAGCAGAAATACGGCGCGTATCTCAACCCGAACATCACCCCAAACCTGATGCGGTATGCTTTGTCCGCGGCCACCTTTGGGCAGTCCGCCTACCACAACAAAAATAGCAACATCTCCGCCGTCTCTCCCACGGCGGTGACGGACGTGAACGCCTTCCTGGCGGAAAAGGGAGAGCCGCCGCTGGACGCCGCCACCAGCGAGGGGAGCATCACCGCCCTTTGGCTGGCCGCTTCCATCTATTACGACCCCTCCGTTCACTATGGCTGGATTTTTCCCTACTGGGATTTGCTTTTGCCTTTTGGCCTGGCCCAGGGGGACCCCAGCGACCCGCAGGGGCAAAGCGGCGCGGTGGGCATCGCCAATACCCTGTGGAACCAATACATCAACGGCCTCTTTTCCCTGGAAAGCGACTCGGAGGAGATGCTGCGCACCCTCGGCAGCCCGGATGCACCGCCGGAAGAGGCCGAGGATATGGCGGCGGCCCCAGAAGCCGCATCCCCCGGGGAGGCCGCCGCAAGCGCACCCCAGGCCGCCCCCCGCGCCGCTATTGAAAATACCGGCATGGGCGTTAGCACGGGCAATCACTTTCACCGGGGGCAAATTGATATGGCCGCCTTGGGAGATTGGATCTTTCTGGGCGATCTGCAATTCCTGTGGGATTCCAAGGACATCAGCACCCGCCAGCCCCTGACCCGTGAGGACGGCAAGCAGAAAACCATCGCCAGGGTTTACAAAATGCGGGCCGACGGCACCCAAATGGCCAAAATCTATGAAGGCGACGGTTCCGATGCCTTTGCGCCGTCCTTCCAGCCCCTGGGCGGCTGGCTGTACGCGGGGGAACCCTACAAAATGCAGCCCGACGATATGGCCTTCACCAGGGAAGAAGGCGGCTTTGTGAAGGGCTGGGCCATAGACGACTGGGAATACGAGCTGGACGAGACTTCGGACAGCTTCGACATCATCCTGCGCAAAACCTCGCTGAAAGACCCGGGCCATCAGGTGGAGATTGGCCGCTATCAAAAGGACGAGAAATATTCCCGCCATGACATCCTTGCCGTGGAAGGGGACTGGATGTACATCATCCGCATTGGTCTTTGGATGACCACCACGGAGCTGGTGATAGGCCAGGAAATCGCCAGGGTAAAAACCGACGGCACGGGCACGGTGGAATTCCGCCCCGTGGAGGATGCCGCGGGGAACGTTGAGTTGGCCAGCCCCCAGGTAGCGAACGGAAGGATTTATTACCAGTTGGCCCACGGGACGGAAGAACAGATAAGCGAATACAGCCTGAAAAGCGTTGCCGCGGATTTTTCGGACGCGCCCGTGACGCTGGTGCCCCAGCTGAAGGACCGCGCCATTTCCGCCGTGTATGTGACGGAGGAGGCGATCTACTACTGGAGCGGGCCCAACAAATCCGGGCGGGAAAAGACCTGGATTCTCACTCGCATGGACCTGACAGGGGGCAACCCCACCGTTTTGAAGGAAATGAAAGCGGGCAAGTACAATGTTTCGGCCATGCTCATGGCGGGCGACTGGATGCTGTTTTCCTGTTACGATTTTGACACCTTCAAAACCGTCGCCTACCTGATGCGGCTGGATGGCGGCGAACCGCGCAAGCTAGGGGAGCCTTTTGTTCCGGAAAATGCCCCGGGCACGACAGACGCTACCGGCAAGTGGCGCTATGAGCTTTTGGAGGATGGAACCGCCATGGTTGTGGGGCCGGGAAGCAAGCTAAAGCTTTCGGGCAAGCTGGCCATTCCGGCGAAAGTGGATCAGGTTCCCGTAACGGCCATCGGCGCAAACGCCTTCTACGGGTACGACGGCTTCACCGGGGTGAGCATTCCCAAGGGCGTGACGAAAGTTCACGACTTCGCCTTCTTCTGGTGCAAGGGCCTCACGGGGGCGACCCTTCCCGAGGGGCTGCAAAGCATTGGCGAAGGGGCGTTCCAAAGCTGCGCGAAACTGAAGAAGGCGGCCATGCCAGCCAGCCTGGAAAGCATTGGCCAGAAGGCCTTCGCCGATTGCCCGGCAGTCAAGCTGTCCGTGGCGAAGAAGAATGAGGTTTTTGAGGTCAGGGACGGCGTTTTGTTTGACATGGTACAGAATCAGGCCGTTGAATGAGGGATGGAGGAAAAGGCGGTGCGAAGATTTCGTTTGGCCCCACGGTCGCTGCTTATGTTGCTTTTGGCCCTTGCTTTGGCGTTGCCCGTGGCGGCGCTGGCGAAAAGCGGGGATGCGGAAACGGATCGCCAACGGACCGGAAGCCCTGAAAGCATGGCCGCCTCAACGCCCAAGGAACTGGCGGAGGCCTTTGGGGCAAGCCCAAAGGAGGCGTACTGGGCCTTGGCCGGCAACGCGGTTCCCTTGCAGCCGGTTTTTCGCTATTTCGAGGAACAGGCGGGGCTGACAAAGCCCAAGGCAGGGGAGGGCATGCTGACGTTCTCCGTCGCCAGGGGCAGCGAGGCGCAATGGGGCGGCCAAAAAACCGTCTCCGTACCGGCGGAGGGGCTGGACGCCAAAGCATGGACAGCGCCTGCCGCGAGCCTGGTTGCCATCATTCAGGCGCTGGAGGGGCAATGGAACGCGCCTGAAGGGTTGGCCGCATTGGCCGGCGCCCCCCAGGCGGCCTATTTTGAGTTGGCCCGGGAGGGGCTCTCCCTTGCGCCTATCTTTCGCTATTTGGAAGGGCGGGGGTTGACCAAGCCAAAGGTCGGCAAGGATTCGGTTTCCTTCACTGTGGCCAAGGGGTATGGGGAACAATGGAACGGGGAAAAGACCGTAAAGGCAGCCCTGCTCTGGGCCGACGGGAAGGCCCGGACCGTTGCCCTGAAAGACCTGCCGGCGCTGGTGCAGGCCCTTGGGGCACAGTGGACGCTGGCCCCTCCTCCCCCCATGACGGAGGAGGAAATCGCGGCGCGGTTCCCCAACTGTGAATGGGCGTACACCTATCTGATGGCTTCGGGCGATGTTCGCACCGAAGGCGCGTATACCTACAAGCAATGCGAGGGCGGGGTGTATGCCTACGAGGCGCGCAACGACGGCGGCGGACCCATCATTTACGCCACCTATTATCCCCGGGAGGGCGAGGCCTTTTATCGGTTGTACGACCCTTCCAGGGAAGAATATATTTTGGGAACCGATGAAAAAGAAAAGCCTACCCTTACCGTGTACGCGCTGACGGAATATGACAGGCGGCAGCATCCGCTTGCCTCGGGAATGGATGATTTTGGCCGCTACCGTGACCCCAAAGCGCGGGCGACGGTCATCACGCGGGAGGAGAACATCGCGGGCCGGTCCGCCACGCACTATGCCCTGGGAGCGACGACGGAATTGTGGGTGGACAATGAATTTGGCTTAGTGCTGAAATATACTTACAATAACCCCGGCGTCGGGTCTGTCGCCTATGAAACGACCCGCCTGACCTTCGGCGTGGAAACGTGGGAAGAAATATTTGATATCAATCAGTTCCGAATGGGCCGCAACAACATTGAAGAAGAGGCGGACAAGGAAACGCCCCGGGGGCGGGACCTGATTCCGGATTACGAAAACCTTCGGGAGCAGCTTCCTTACCTGCATGTGGAGTATGTGGATGTGGGGACGGGGTCCGGGGTCGGGGCGAACCGGAACATCAACCACCGCAGCGCGGCGGGCACATATACCCTGTCCGTGCTTCCGGGGATTTCCGGCACGGGCCAAACGCCTGCCATCATTTATTACTGGGAGACGGGGCAGCCCGGCTATTATTTTTCCAGTTTGGGCGAAACCGAGCTTTCGCCGGCGGACGAAAACCCCGAGTTTGAAGCGAGCATCGCCTTCCCGGATGCCACCCGTTTTGCGGACGACCGGCTGTTTCTGGAGGCCGAAGGGGAGACGGTGGCCGGCAGGCCCGCCAAGCGATACGGCGGCAAAACCGACGGCCGCCCGTTTCAGATTTGGCTGGACGATGAATACGGCTTCGCGCTTCAATATGAAATTTTCTATGACGACGGCGCAACGCGCTACGCCATGATGCGAACCACCGCCCTGGCCCTGGAGGACACAGGGTTTCCAACGCTGGATGAAGTCATCGCCATGTCAAAAGCGCCTCCGGAACTGACGTTTACCCACATGCCTGTCTGGGACGGGCTGCTGACCTCGGAAAGCGACCTGCAAACGCTGGCCCGGCTGGAAGCGCGTGGGGGCGAGCCAGTACCCCTGGGCATGGACTTGATCACCCCGCATGAAACGATGGATGGAAAATTTCCGTACCTGCACGTGGAATATATTCGCGATGCGATGGTCAGCGGCTCCCCGGGGGCGGAATACGCCCAGACCCTGGAAAAGTACGTCGGCCACCGCAGCGCGGCGGGCCTCTATTCCGCCAGCCAGGCCATGGCGGAGGAAACCGCTTCCTCTGGGCGGTATTGGGACGCGAAGGAGGACCACTGGTATGAATTTACGAAAACCCAGTGCTGCCTGGAAACGCTGACCCGGGAGAGCCGGGATCAACTCACTTTGGACAGCGGCCTGCCCATCTATGAATATGAGTTTATGGAAGGGCCCATGTACCTGGAGGAAGAAGGGGCGCTGATTGCCGGGAGGCCTGCCAAACGCTACCTGGGCCAGGTGAACGATATGCTCTACCGGGTTTGGATCGACGATGAATACGGCTTTGTGCTGAAATGCGAAATGCTGCAGCCGGACTGCAAAACGCTGTACATGTACATGGAAATCACCGCCCTGGAACTGGGCGACCAGGGGTTGCCGACCCTGGAAGAGATGGGCTAGCGCCCGGAGGACTACGAGGTGCTGGATCACCGGTAATGGGAACCTCGCTTTGGGCTTTCCCGGGGATTACATCACACCGACGCCCTTGGCCACATTCACGATAAAATCCTGCACGTTGGTGACCATGGGAATGGCGCTGAGGCTGCCCCGGTCGGCCAGCTTGTTGGTGGCGAACTCTGAAATATCGATGCTGTAAATAAACAGGGGGCGCACCTGGCCGTTGACCACCCGAAAGCTGGGGGTCATATTGCCGGTGGCGATGGTGTGCAGCTGGGTGGCCAGGCAGATGACCGTGGTGGCCTTGCGCACCATGTTCCGCATGGCGTCTTGCCCGTCGTAGGCGCTGTGGATCACCTCCGGCAGGGGGCCGTCGTCCCGGATGGAACTGGTAAGCACATAGGGCACCTTGCTTTTGACCAAAGCCACCATGATGCCGTCCTCAATATGATGGTCGGCAATGAACTGGGGAATGCCGCCGCTGCGGCGCACCGCGTTGATGGTGTCCAAATGGTTGTAGTGCCCGTTGGGCTGGGATTTTTGGGTATATATGTCCTGGCCCAGGGCGGTGCGCAAAAAGCCGCCTTCCAAATCGTGGGTGGCCAGGGCGTTTCCGGCCATCAGGCCCTGCACATAGCCGTTCTCCACCAATCGCTGCATGGCGTGGCGAGCGTCGTGGTCAAAGGCGAAGGCAGGGCCCATCACCCACACCACATGCCCATGCTGGCGCTCATGCCGGAGCAGGGCATATAAATTGTCGTAGTCCCTGGAAAAAGAAGTTTCCCGGGAGCGCCCCTGGCGGAACACGAACTGGTCGCCGTTTTGCGCGGCCCCTGCGTCAAACCCGTTGGCATGCAGGTAAATGCCGTGCTCGCAGTTTTCGCTGCGGCCCAGGATGACCCTGTCGCCGGCCCGCAGATTGCGCATTTCCAAAACGTCCAGCGCGCCGTCGTCCCGCAGGACCACGGAGCAGTCCATGCGGCTTTCCTCGGCCAGCCGCCAAAGGCCATCCATTTTGAAATACTCAGGGAACATGGAGGTGCTGTGGTAGTTTTCCGGCGCCACGCCGTCCCTGTCGCAGACCGCGACGCTCACGTCCGGCGCGGCCAGAAAACGCGCTTCGGTAAAATCCGGGGCATGATAGACCGGCATTTCAAAACCCATGGGTTTCTCCCCTTTGCCACATGTGTGGGCTGCCCTGTGCCTTTGTCAGTAGCCGATTTGCAGCCCGTACAGCAGAATCAGCGACGTGATGGCCAAATTGACCAATTGAATTTTCCAGGTGAAGCGGAACCATTTGCCATAGCTGACGTCCGCGATGGACAGGCCAACGAGCAGCGCCACGTTGGTGGGGTAAAACACGTTGGAAAACCCGTCGCCATAGGCGAAGGCCAAAACGGCCAGCTGCCGGGAAAGGCCCACCATGTCGATCATGGGCATGATCAGCGGAATGAGCAAAAAGGCCTTTGCCGACCCGGAGCTGATGACGGATTCCAGCGTCAGCACCAGCAGGTAAATGAGCAAAATGGTGATGGACTTGGGCTTGTCGGCGATAAAAGTGACCGCGCCATGCAAAATGGTGTCCATTACCATGCCCTGGGTAAGGATGTAGCGGATGGAGCTGGCCATCATCAGCAAAAGCACCGCGGGGGCCAAGGTTTTCATGCCCTTCAGGAACCATTGGCCGTATTGCCGGAAGCTTGCCCCCGAAATGAGTACGGAAATGAGGCTGGCGGCCAGGAACATGACCGCCGTCAACGGCAAAACCAGGTCGGAAAGGGAGGGGATGAGCCCCAGCACGATGATGCACAAAAGGCCGCATACGATGATGAGGGCGAACGCGCCCAGGGCCCGGTTCAGCCTGGGATCGGCGGTTTTGGGCTCCAGGGGCGCGGCGCTTTGGGCCAGCGGTTTTGTGCGTTCCAGCTTCCGGGCGTACAGCACCAAAAAGGCCAGCACCATGGCGTAAATGATGACAAAGGACACAGCCCGCAGCCAAAACCCGGAAAACATGGACAACCCCGCCAGCTTTTGGGCGATGCCCACGGTGAAAGGGTTCATTACGCCGCTGGAAAAGCCAAAGCCCACCGCCAAAAGGCTCATGCCAAGGCCCACCATCACGTCCCACCCCATGGCCACGGCCAGGGAAATGGCAATGGGAATCATGGGAATGCACTCTTCAAAGGAACCGATAAAAGCGCCCATGGCCATCATCAGCAGGGTGACCAGCGCCAGCAGCAGCCAGCGGCTGTGCCGGAACTTTGCCGCCACCCACACCAGCATATGGTTCAGCACGCCCGCGTTTTCCAGGCTGACAAAGGAACCGGACACCACCAGCAAAAAGATGATGATGAGAACCAGCATGAAGCCGCCCTGGTCCCCCAGCACCAAAAGGGGCGACAGCAAAAATTTCCAGAAAGGAAGGCCGCTTTGTACCTGCTGGTAGGAGTCCGCGACGATGGTTTCCTTTCCGTTGACCATTTCCCGGGCATACAGGCCGCCGGGCAGCACGGCGCAAAGCACATAGGCCGTTAGCATAAAAACGGCCAAAATGATGAACGCGGTTAGAAAGCTGCGGATTTCCACCTTGCCGATGGAAGGATTGGAGGGAACGTTTTTTTCGTCCATGGTCTGCTCATCCTCTTTTGCGGCGTTCCGCGGGTTGCCCCGGCGCGGAACGGATTTGTTCCCCAAATCATACCACCTTTCCGGGCGGCTGTCCATGTTGGGGTTTTTCAATGGCGGAAGGATGATCCGTACAAAAATACAGCATTTTGACCGCGCGGCGCGCGGTCAGTAAAGGGTCCAGGGGCGCTGCCCCTGCGCCCCTGCCGCGTCCCCATCCCCCTGCCCGCTATTCCAAAATCCGCACTTCCGGGGGCAGGTTTTTGATCGTGGCAAGGTCCTCCGGTTTGATGCGCAGCTCCCGCAGGCTGGGGATGCGGGAGAGGGCGGCGAAGTTTGACATATTGGCTCGTTCGATTTCCACGAGGCGAAGGTTTGGAAGCTTGGTGAGGGGTTCCAGGTCCGCGCCAAGTGTTTGCATCATGGTGAAGTATATCAGGTTTTGCATTTTCTCAACGCCATCCAGGCTTTTCAGATCGCTGGCATCCATATACAAGCTGGTTACGTTACTCAGGTTTGAAATGTCTTCAAGGGTTTCAGCGGGATAAGAAAAGAGGCCAAGGTTGGTAAGACCGATCATGCCGTTGACAAAGGGCAAAGATTCCATAGGCACACGGTTCAGGGACAAATTCGTCACGGCGGAGAATTTGGCAAGCACAGACACATCATCGGAGATATTCTGGCCGGAGATGGAAAGTGTTTGGATGGGCAAGGAGCATACCGGGGTAAGGTCGGCGGCGGGAATATCCGTGGTTCTCAGGTGGGTCAGGTTGTGCAGACCAGATAAAGGAGACAGGTCGTCGACCTCTGTGCCGCAAATGTCCAGATATTGCAGGGAAACCATATCGCGAAGGGGCATCAGGTCAGAAAGCGGATTTTGGGCCAGGGTCAGGTGGGTCAGGTGTAATGCGCGAAGCGGCGTAAGGTCGGTTACGAAGGCATTGGCGATGCAAAGCTTTTTCAAATTTGGCAAAAGCGCCAACTCATCCAGGGAAAGAAGGCTGTTTTTTTGATTTCCAATCTGTTGGCCATTGACTAGTGTATTGTTTTTGCCAAAACTGATGACGTCCTCAAACCTCGGATAGCAGTTGGGCCCCGCAATGACGACGGTTTCCACAAAGGCCAGATGGGCGTAGGTGATTTCCGAAAGCGGGATGCCCAATTGCATCTCCGTGGCCTGGGCGATGGAAGCGGAGCTGAAATGAACGATGTCCGAAGGGCTGGGGGTCGCCTCCTGAGGCGTTGGCGTAAGGGGCGAAAAGACGGACAAAGAAGCGTCCGGCGGAGGTGTGGCGGTGGGCGTGGGATTCGGCGTGGGCGATGGAGTCGCCTCCGGTGTGGGCGTTGAAGAAACCTCCGGCGACGGCGTGGGCGGCGGGGTCGCCTGGACCCACAGGGCCGGGAGAAGGGAAGGGGGCAACTGGGTGCCCACAAACGCCCCCACCGCCAGCGCCAAACACGCCGCCAGCACAGTGGCGGGCCAGCGGCGCACCCGGGTACGGGGCAGGCAGGCGTAAAGCGCGCGCTCCAGTTGGGCCAGGGAGGCGAAGCGGTGGGCCGGGTCAAACTGCGTGGCGCGGCGAATGACGCCCATCAGCTTTTTGGGCGGTTGGCGTTTTTCCAGCTGTTCCAGGTCATAGCCGCCTGTCAGCAGGTAAATAAGCAGCTTGCCCAAGCCAAACACGTCGGCTCGCATATCGCTGCGGCCCGCGCCATATTGCTCGGGGGCGGCGGTGCCCGGCGTGCCAAGGCATACGGTGTCCGTCTGCTTTTCCCCGTCATGGGCATGCACGCTGTCCAAATCGATCAGACAAAACCCGCCGTCGGGCTTCAAAACGAAGTTGCCGGGGGACAGGTCACGATGCACCAGGGGCACGGGCTGGTCATGCAGCTGCCGCGCGATGTGCAGCGCCTTGAGGGTGTAGGAGATGGCCTCGGCCGGGCTTAGCTGCCGGGTTTCGGCGTAGTCGCGCAGGGTGATGCCCGCCACGTATTCCCGAATCAGGCAGGTGTACCCATCCTTTACGAACAGGGACTTGGCCCTGGGAAAGGAGCCTCCGCTCAGCCCCGCCAGCAGCACGTATTCGTCCGCCAGCCGCGCGCCAGCCTGCCCCTTGGCCACCTTCAAAACCACGCGCTGCTGGTCCTCCGGGTCCCGCGCCAAATACACCTGCCGCTCGTCGGTGTATTTGATGCAACTAAGCAGCTGGCAGCGGCCATAGGCAAGCTGCCGAATCTGTTCATCAAAAAGGGGTTCCGCAGGCTGGGCCTGGGACGGGCTTTCATTCATTTGCATAGAGAGCTCCTTTTTTGTTGACTGAATCTGCGTTCAGTATAACAAAGCAGGACGCGTTATTCAAGAGCGGAATCAGCAAAACACAGCCGCCGCCGTCAGGTTGTCGGCCTCCGGCCCGGCGCGCCCGGCCACCCGCCCATAGAGCAGATTGAGCCAGGCCTCCGGCGTGGCTGCTTTGCAAAGGTCCGCTTCCATTTCCGCTTC
>JAVBTE010000208.1:0-6247 GCA_031556335.1 Eubacteriales bacterium
GAAATCATGCCCTTTGTCGGCGATCTGAGGCTGCGTAAAACGCGGTCTTATCAATGGGGTCTGGGGGCAAGCCCCCAAACCCCGCCCTGTCCTCCTATCGTCTCTCTTCCGACAGCGGCAGCTTCACCGAGAAGGTGGTGCCTGCCCCTTCCTTGCTGCGCACGTTCAGCTTGCCGCCGTGGGCCACCACAATGATCCGCGCAATGGACAGCCCCAGCCCGTGGCCGCTGGACTGGGCTTTGCGGGCCTTGTCGCTGCGGTAGAACCGGTCAAAAATCCGGGGCAGTTCTTCCTTGGAGATGCCCGCGCCCGTATCGGTCACCGAGAGCACGCAATATTCCCCCTCCCTGCCCATGGAAAGGGTGATCTTGCCACCGGGCGGGGTATATTTGATGGCGTTGTCCACCAAAATGCGCATCAGCTGCTTCACCATGCCCTTATCGCCGCTGACAGCGGCGCTCTGGCGCAGTTCCAGCTGGAAATCGTGGGCAGGGGACAGCACCTTGGCGTCCCGGCACACGGAGCTCATCACCTCTGTGGGATCAAAAACCTCCATCTCCAGCATCAGGGTCTTTTTGTCGTGCCGGGCCAGGAACAATAGCCGCTCTACCAGCTCTTTCATGGCCGTGGTCTCCTGGGAGATGGCGGCAATGCCCTCGTCCAGCACCTCTTTGTCGGTCTTGCCCCACCTCTCCAGCATGTTGGCATAGCCCTGGATGACGGCAATGGGCGTTCTCAGCTCGTGGGATGCATCGCTGACGAACTGCCGCTGGCTGTTGTAGCTGCGCTCAATGCGGTCCAGCATCAGATTGATGACCACCGCCAGGTCTTTCAGCTCGTTTTTCGTGCCCTCAATGCTGATGCGGTTGGACAGGTTGTTGGCGCTGAGGGCCGCCGCAGCGTCGGCCATATCGGTAATGGGCTTCAACACCTTTTTGTTCAGCCGGTTGCGGTGGCGCAGAAAGTGCACCACCCGGTACAAATCGCAGCACAGCAGCGTCCAGAACAACAGGGAATACACATAAACCAGGTAGTCCAGGGGAAATTCGCCCACCAGTCCCCCTTCCAGCGTATCCAGATAAACCAGAAAGCGGGAGTGCCGCAAGGGCCAAAACTTGGAAAAGGCCAGGGCCACCTTGTCCATAAACCCTTTCATGTCGTCGGACAGGGGCTTTTCCAAATAATACGCGTCCCTCACGGGCATGCCCAAAAGCTGCTGGGTGGAATACTGCCTTTCCAGGGCGGGTTTGATGTCCGACAGGGTTTCCATGGTATCGGTGGCCGTTGGGATTTGGGCAACGCCAAACACCACCGTCACAATCAAAAGCGTGGTGAAGGTGGTCAGCAAAAGCTGCCCGGCGTAGTGGATGGCAATGCGCAGCGTGAGGGAAAAACGCAGGTTGCTCAGCAGCTTGGAAAACCCAAACCGCATGTGAAAAAAAGGCATTTTGGGCTTTTGGGGCTTTGCCCCGGCCGACGGCGGATCATCGTGGATGGCCTCGTCCGCGCCCAGGTTCTCGCCGCCAAGCTCCTCCGTATTCCATTCCAGTTCTTTGTGTTTTCTGTGTTTTTTACTCATAGCGGAACATATATCCCACCGCGCGGATGGTGTGGATGGTCTTGATGCCAAAGCGGTCGTCGATCTTCTGGCGCAGGTAGCGGATATACACGTCCACGATGTTGGTGTCGCCGGCGAACTCGTAGCCCCATACGTTGCTTAACAGTTCGTCCCGGGTGATGGCGCTGTGTTCGTGCTGCCACAAGTACAGCAGCAAATCGAACTCCTTTTTCGTCAGGGCAATGGGCTCGTCGCCATATTTGGCGCCATAGCTGGCCGGCTCAATCACCAGCAGCCCCGCCTTCATTTCCCCCGTGCCCGCGGCCCGGTCCATCCGGTGCTTTTTCAGGCTGACCCGGATGCGGGCCAGCAGTTCCTCAATGGCAAAGGGCTTGGTCATGTAGTCGTCCGCGCCCATGTCCAGCCCCATCACCTTGTCGCTGACGTCGTCCTTGGCGGTCAGCATGATGATGGGAATATCGCTGGTTTGACGAAGGCGGCGGCATACCTCAATGCCGCTGAGCTCCGGAAGCATCAGGTCCAAAATGAGCAGGTCGGGCTGCCAGGTTCCGCACAGGCCAAGCCCCGTGCGCCCGTCATGGGCCACCTGCACCTCATAGCCCTCATGTTCCAGCTCCAGCGTCACAAACCGGGCAATTTTGACCTCGTCCTCAACCACCAAAATTTTGCTCATCTTGCTCTCCCCCATCGGCTTTCGCAGTAAAGCGGCCTTGCGCCTACCGCCACAGTATAGCAGAAAGCTCTGTTTTTCCACAAGGCCCGGGGCGGACGAACGCCCCGGGCCTTGTGGTTATTGAATGTCCGCCTCGTGGTAGCCGTCCGCGTCCTCGGTCACATTCACCCGGCCATCCTCGGGAAACTGCACGTTCACCGGGGTGGTGCCGCTGGCGGGGCTTTCGGTGCGGGCCTCCTGCTTTTCCGCCTGTGGCTTGCCCCCCACCACGCCAAACTCCCTGGCGATGTTGAAGGCGGTGTTTTTCACGTTGGTGGATGCGTTATGCACGACGCTTTCAAAGGAGTCATTGGCAAAGTCGCGGCTATCCCGCTCGATGGACATGCGGTACCCCAGCACAAAGCACAGGATGATGCCCACCACAGGCACCCAGGCCGCCGTCAGCACCGCGAAGATCAAAAACAGGCTGGACAGGTTCACGATGGTGATGTTGCCCTTTTGCACCTTAAACCGTAGGCGGTACAGGGTCGTCAGGAACCGCTTGCCCCTGTGGGGATTCTCATGGCGCCCCGCGCCGCTTTTGGCGTCCCGGATTCTTCCGTTTTTTTCCAAATCCACCAGGGCCCGGGCCAGGCTGCCGTTGTGGTACTCCAGCAGGTTGACCGCCTCTTCGTAGGAAATGCCGCTTTTTTGGCGCAAAATTTCAATGTCCTCAATCGTATATTGTGCCATGGGTTTTCCGCCTCCTTATGTCCGCTTCTTTTCCGGCGGTGGGTGCCGCCGCTCAATTTCTTTTGACGCTCTGATCATAACACGGAACCGCATGAGATGCTTGAGTTTTCTATAATAGGTTCATGAGAATATGATGAGAAGTTGAAAGGTGGGGGCGGAAAATTTGTTTCGCATTATGAAGGGTTGATTCTTTTTTCTCAACCAAAGCCATACAAGCCGTGCCGTCCCGGAGTCATCATCCGAATGATCCGAAAGGTACGGGCGAGCGAAGACACAGTCAAAAACAACTCATGTTTCTAGATTTATCCTATTTATCTAGATTCAACATGACTCAAACGCCCAACTTTACATTAGACGATTTAATCATTTAATTATCTGATTCAATCACTCAATTGACTTTCTCCCCCATCCTTGCTATACTCCTCCTGAATGAAACACACTGGCAAAAGCGAAAAAACGAAAGAACCTGACAGAAAGCGAAAAAAATGAACGACGTCGAAAAGAAAATCATCGCGGCGACCCTTGAATGCATTGAAGAATTTGGCATTCAGGACGTCACCATCCGAAAAATTGGGGAAAAAGCGAAGGTCAACAGCGCGGCGGTCAGCTACTATTTTCGCGGCAAAGAAAATCTGGTAGATGCGGCGCTGAAAGCAAGCCTGGAAAAGGCATTTCGTTGGGAAGCGTACGCTTACACGCTGAATTGGCCCCTGCGGGACCAGCTCATTGAAATTTTCGGCCATTTGGCGGTAGAAACCATGAAATTTCCACGTGTTGCCGGGGCGCATCTGTATGACGTATTTATCCATCAGAAAACCGAGGGCTTCGCCGTTTCCCTCATCAACCAGTTCCTTGTCAACGTGGAGAAAGAGGTGCGGCGCAAACAGCCCGCGTTTGCGCCGCTGGACGCGCGCATCGGGTTGACTGCCATCGCCTCCGCGGCCATCGTGCATTTGCCTGCTTTTACGCATCTTTTTGACGCCTATTCCGGGCTAAACATGGGAGATCCCCATGTGCGGCAGCAATATGTTACAAGGCTGATCGACCGGTTTTTTCCGGAGGAATACTAGCCAACCACCGCTTTCAGCCTCCTTTTGCCAAGCTGGTTACATCAAGATAAGGCCTTCTCCAAAAAATTGAAATTTTCTCCAATGGCAACGAAAGAAGTAACCGAAGAGGTAACCGATCCTTGATACAATTCGATGTGGAGAAGTGGGCCCAAAAGCCTTTCTCCATACATTCTTTCTATCTTTATAGTAGGAGAAAACACATATGCAGAAGATGGGTCGGACGCTTACCAGCACGTTGCTTTGTTTCTCGCTTTTGGTGCAACCGTTTGAAATGTTGCCTCTTTTGGGGGGCCATGTTGTTTCAAGGGCGGCATCCGCGGGAAGTTTCACCGTAGAGGCCGCTGAAAACAATGCGCCCGGTGCGTTCGACGGTTCGCGCATCGCGGGCATTGTTTGGGACGACGCCAACAAAAACGGCAAAATGGACGCAAGCGAAAGCGTGCTGTCCGGCATGAAAATCACCTTGCTTGGGCGTGCCTCTGATTTGGAAGAGGAAACGCCTTCCGCCGAGGAGTCGCTTTTGCCCAGCGTTTCGCCGGATGCCACCGGCTCGCTGGAACCCACGCAGGAGCCTACGCCCACGCCAACCCCTGAACCCACGCCCACCCCCACCCCGGAACCGACGCCGACGCCCGCGCCGACACCGGAACCCAAGCCGGAGCCCGCCGAAAAGGAACCCAAGGCGGAGGTGAAGCTGGAAAGCGTGCAAACCGGCGACATCGTTGAGATTGACGATGGCGACCCGCCCCTGAGCGATGGTTACGTCGCCCTCAAGACGGTCTCTTCCGGCCAAAATGGTTGGTACAGCTTCACGGGAATGAAGCCCGGCAAGTATGTGCTGCTGGTGGACCTGAAAGACGGCCAGCAGCTGACGGAGATGCGCTCCGGCCACTCGGCCTTCGATCCCAAAATCAGGCGCACCAATCCCTTTGATATCGCGGCGGAAAACTCCAAGCTGGACGGCATGCACCTTGGCATCATCAGCGAGGAAGCCGACCAAAAGCAGGAGCCCACCGCGGCGCCGGCCCAAAGCGCGGATGACGGCCAGCACGCCGCCGTATCCCAGTCCATTGGGCCCGATGCCATCGGTGCGCAAAGCTCCTCCTCTACGGGGACGGAATCGGACGGCGCGGAAAACGAAACCGATACCCCTCCGGCAACTGATGTGACCGCCACCCCCGCCCCGTCGACCGAGGCAACCGTGACCCCAGTTCCGGATACCTTCGACCCCAACGCGACTCCCGACCCGGACGCCACCCTGGACCCGGATGTAACCGTCGACCCGGACGCCACCCTGGACCCCAACGCCACCATTGACCCGGACGTGGCAAGCATGATGGAAAGCTCCATGATGATGAGCATGCTGGGCGCGCCCCTCGTCCAGATGGTGGAAGGCTCCCTTCTGACCCTGGAGGAATATCTGGACCTGCAGGAAAACCAACCGGGCACCTTTGCCTACCTCAGCTCCCTGTTTGGCCCGGATGCTGACCTCAGCCAGATCACCCTGGAGCAGGCCCAGTCCGTTACCACCTTTAACCCCACCGGCGCGGGCGTGACCGATACGCGCTCCGTGGGATACCTGGAGCGCATGGGCGGCCTTAACAGCATCAACCTTTCCGGCCAGCCCATCAGCGGCTTCCCCATGGGTTCCGCCGGCTTCCAGAACCTGGGCAGCCTGAACCTGAGCAATTGCGGCATCTCCATCAGCATTCCCGGCGGAAAGCTGCCCGGCCTGACCTCCCTGAATGTGGACGGGGCCAGCAGCGTCACCTTCGAGGCGGGGGCGCTGGCGGACAATAGTATTTCTTCTTTAACCCTGAACGGCGTGGGCAGCCTCCGCTTTGGCGCGGGCAGCCTGAAGAAACTGGGCACGCTTGCGCCCAAAGGCAATATCAGCGCCCTTACCCTCGCCCCGGGGGCCATGCCGGCCCTGACCCTGCTGGACCTGTCCGGCGCGAACATTGGCTCCCTCCGGATGGAGGATGGCTCCGGCACATCCAGCGCCAACTGCGTTGGCGCCGCGCTGGGCACCACGACGGGTATCAAGCTGGGCGGCAGCATTGGCAGCTGGTATTTTGGCTCCTATGCCCTGCCGGGCTTTACGGCCATCACCTTAACCTCCCTGGCGGCCACCAGCCTGGAGTTCGGCGACAACGCCCTGCCTGCCTGCACCACGCTGACGCTGAACAATGC
>JAVBTE010000133.1:0-9355 GCA_031556335.1 Eubacteriales bacterium
TTTCGATGCGAAGTCCATAACCCCGGATATTTTTTTGGACCGCGTGAAACGCGGTCCAATGAAGGGTCCAGAGCAAAGCCCTGGCGGGGTTCAGGGGCGGAGCCCCTGCGCATTACTCATTCCTGGGCCTGTTTGGCCGCCGCGGCCCGGGCCCGATCTTCCTGCAGCTTCTTTTCCTTGCGCTTGCGGAAAAACAGCTTGATCTTATGCCAGTAGATGGCCACGGCAGCGCCGCCGGCCAGGAACACGCCGCCGATGATTTGGATGATGTAGCTGGTGGAGGCGGGGTCGATATAGGCCAGAGCGGAGGTGGAGAACACCAAGAGGAAACAAAGCACGTAATAAGCAAGCATGAACATGAGCATACCTCCAGTACAAGATTAAGGGCAGTATACCACAATCGGGATTTTTTTGAAAGCGGCTGCCATTTTTCGGCAGGAAACGGGGCGCGATGCAGGGAGGTTATCCTTTGGCCCCTCTTTTTTTGGCGATGGCGTCGGCAATGTACCGGCCGCCCACCTCGCCGCTGTGGCCGAAGTTTGAAATGGTGGCCTGGAAAATGTCCTGAATTTGCTGCCGGTAGGCTTCCCGGCGGGACAGCAGCAGCCGGACTTTTTCCAGGGCTTGGGCCGCGTCCTCGGGCGCAAGCCGGAGGCCGATCTGGTCCCGCAGGCTGATTTCCAGGGGAGGAACGGTGATTTGCTCATAGTCTGCGTTGTTGATTTTCGGCGGGGTGTCGATGAAAAGCACGGGCCGTTTGGTGATGAAAGCGAACTCATAGGCCGCGCCCGACCAGTCGGAAATGACCAGATCGCTGTCGTAGAGGGAGTTGTCGGCGCTGAAATCCAGTTCAAAGGTCAGATCGCCGGAGGGGGTGTTTTTGTACGTCTCCACAATGGCGTCCATGCGGGGGCGATAGCGTTTCACATATTCGGGATGGGGCCGGACCACCACATCAAAGCCCTGGCCCAGCAAGCCTTCCAGCAGGGGATGGATGCAGCTGTCCAGAATGTTGTGGGGCTGCCAGGAGGGGGCGATGAGGATTTTGGGCCGGGCGTGGGCGGTTTTTTCCATGGCCTCAAAGCGCCGGCTCAGTTGTTCCAGCAGGCCATACCCGCAGGTGACCAGGTTTTTTTCCGGGGTTCCGTCCAGCTTTTCGGCCTGGCGGATCTCCTCCCGCTGGAAATCGCCCACCAGAAGCACCGTATCGTAATCGCTCAGGGCCTGGCGGCGCAGCACCATGTGGGTGGACAGGGGATAGTGGAAGCAGTAGATGTACTCCATGTCCTTTCGGGCCATGCTGCGCTTGAGATGGAACCGGCCCAGGTCGGGCATGGTCATCAGCATGACGTCGGCGTCGGCCCGCAGGAAAAAGTTGGCCAGCTTTTCGTTGCCCACATAATAGGCCGCGACGCGCCCGTCCCCGCGCTGCTCGGCCAGGTCAAAAATCTGGTCCCGGGGGTCGCTGGTCACGTAGTGGAGGGTGAGGTCGGTATTGTGGAGCAACCAGTCCAGCATATCGCTGTAATACTTGTAGAAGCCGCTTTTTTCGCTGTACACAATGAGCTGCTTGTCCCAGTTGGCCAAGTCAAAAAAGCGTTTCAGGTCGGCCTTTTCCTTTTGGGCGGCGAAGGCGGCTTCCGCTTTTTTGGCGGCCAGCTGCTCGCGGGTCAAGGGCTTCGGGCGGGAGGCATAGTCGATGTACTTGGAAGGATCATACAGCTTGTTCAGCAGGAACAGCTGCAAAATGGAGAACAGGTTGCCGCAGATCCAGTACACCCCCACGCCGCAGGGCACGATCAGGGCGAAGTAGGTGGAAAAGGCCACCATAAAAAGCGTCATGCCCAATTGGCTTTTCTGGCTCTGTTCCCGCTGGAGCACATTGGCCCGGTCCTGCACAAAGCACAGCAGCCAGGCGCTGACCCCCGCCAGCACGGGCACCAGCAGGGAGAGGCTTGCCAAAGAGGGAAGCTGGCTGAGATTGAGGCCCAGAAAGTTGAGCTGCAAGCTTTGGATGCGGGCGATCAACTCCGGCGGAAAGGCCGCAAAGCCGGTCGCCGCGGCAGGGTCCCCCAGCAGGCGGATCACCGTCATCTGGGGGGAGGAGCCCATGTCCGCCCCGCCAAGCAGCGTTTGGGCCTGGGCCACCAGGGAATCGATGGTGGCGGCGTCCAGGTGGAACAGGTGCTGCAAAGGGTGGTAGATGACCGAGATCAGCCCCAGCACCAGGGGAATTTGCAGCAGCATGGGCAGGCAGCCCACGGCAGGGCTGTAATGCTCCTGGTCGTACAGCTTGATCTGCTCCTCCGCGATCCGGTCCTTGTCCCCGGCGTACCATTCCTTGATGGCATTCAGCTGGGGTTGCAGCTTCACCATTTTGATGGAGTTTTTCTGCACCTGGATGGAAATGGGCAGGAGGATCAGCTTGCTGAGCAGGGTGAACAGGATGATGGCGACGCCGTAGTTTTGCACGAGCCAGTAGCAGCCGTACATCAGGTAGCCCAGGGGAGTTCCAAGGATGGTGTTGATGAGATTCATGGGGGGCCTCTTTCAGTTGGTTTTGGAATGAAAGGTGATGCTGTCGACGGCAATGGATTGGCGATAATAGTTGTCGTAATGGTTTTTGAACCCGTTTTTCTGGTATACGCTCATGGCGTCCGGGAAGCGCAGCTCCAGGATGATCTCCCCGCCTGCGCGGCATTCCGCGGGGATCTCCATTTGGAGCGTCGGCTGGCCCTTTTGCACGGTATGGGTTTGGAACAGGGTGTTCTTGCGCCACACTTCCACGCGCTGCGTATCGTTCATCACGTCGGTCAGGCCAAACTCCACAAACAGCCCCTGCGAAAGCGCCTCATCCGCCTGCACATGCAGGGTGACGCCGGGCTTGGTAAGCCACACGGAGCCGCCGCCCTCCGTGGCATAAAACCGGTAATGATCCATGTAATTGAAGTAGGGGTGCGCCGCTGCCGGCGTGGAGAGGGAGTAGGTTTGTCCCGGACGGATTTGGGTCAGCTTCACGGGATGGGAGCCGTTCGCGTCGTACCAGGTGTCTTTTTGTTCGTAATGCAGCTCACCGTTGTCCAAAAGCGTAAGATCGTACTGGTATTCCACGCTTTTGTTAAAGGGCAGGTCATAAAAAGTGAAGGTGCGCTTTTCGTCTCCCACCTCAAACACGTTTTTGCCAACCGCTGAGGTGGCGTCAATGCCCGCCGCCGCGAAAATGGTGGCCTCAAAATCGTTTTGGGATACGAAGCTGTTGTTTTGCGTGATGGGGCCGGTGGCGCCGGGAAGCTTTACCAACAGGAAAGGGGCGTTGTTATAGACCAAATCCCCGTGATCCGCAAGAATGATGATGGTGGCGTCGTCGTAGATGCCCTTTTCTTTCATCGCGTTCATGATGGCGGTGACCGTGTCCAGGGAATGGAGGGTTTGCGAGTGCTGGGTCACTTCGTCGTTATAATAGAACGTGTTCTCGTCCGGCTCCTTCAAAATGAAAGGGGAGTGAGGGCCCAGCGTGAAAAAGAAGTGGAAGCTGTCGTTTTCCTTTTCCACCCGAATGCCGCTCGCGTCGAAGCGTTTGCGAAAGTCGGCGTCGTCTCGCAGGAAAATGTCATCACGGGTTTTCACCCGGATCGCGTCAAAATCCGCTGTGGTCATCCAGCAAAACTGTTTGGCGACATGCGGCGCATAGAAAAAACCCGTGAGGCGATAAATTTTTTTCAGCAGCGTGAAGTGGCTGTTGACATGGATGGGGGAGGTAATAAAGTTGTCAAAATATTTTTCGCAGTTTTGCACGATCCCTTCCGGAACAAAAAAGTCAACGTCATACCCATGGGCCTTCAAGGTAGGGATCAATGTGCTGTTTTCATAGGCGATTTCAGTAAACTTCTTTGGATTGGGCTGGGCCTCGTAGGGGGTTCCGGTCATCAGGTTACGAATGGCCCAGTTTGTGGCGGGAAACTTTCCCGAGTGATGAGGAAACTCCACAAAGCCTGTCCAGCTTTCAAAGGCCTCGGGATAATGCTGGCGAATCTCCTGAAAATAGTCCGGCGCGAAACTGTCTATGCCAAAGACGACGATGTTGTTATTCTTGGAAAAGTTGAATTCGTTTTTGGTGCTCAGATAGTACATCGAACCCCGGCCCGAAAGATCGGTGGTCAGCAGCAAAGCGGAGAGACTGACGATTTCCATGGCTAGAACGAACACAGACAGGAACTGAAACGCCACACGGGCGCGTTTTGGCAAAAAGAACGCCGCCAGCACCGGAAGCAGCAGGAGCAGGGCCCAGACCAGGGTGTTCCAAAAGGGATAGGAACCAAAGGTGTCCCAGCGGATGAGGGTGCCATTGAGGGGCCCGTAAGAGATGTTCAAATAGTTGCCTTGCAGGTACAGGGCAAGCGACGCCGCCACGCACAGGGCGGAGAAAACCAGGCGGAGCTTTCCCTTCAGCAGGAAATGGACGCCAAAGCAAAGCCCGAAAACCAGCAAACCGCAAAGAAACACCACAGGGAGCAGATCCAGAATGGAAAAGTTAAGCTCGTCGATGGTGACCAGATAGGTTTCCAGCGGCGCAAAGACGCAGGCGGTAAAGCCAAGGAGCAGGCTGGCCCAAAGGGGCAGAAACCAGCTTTTTCTTTTGGAGACGGGGGCAAGCCCGGAATCATCGCCGGATTCGCTTGCCGCCTTTTTGTTTGGCAGAATATCAGTCATTCGTATGGCCCCCACCCCATGAAAATAAAGAAAAACCGTATTGAAAGCTATTTTATTCCGATTGAAAGGAAGTGTCAACCAGGAACCCATGCCTCTCCCCCCACCCGTACCCCCAACCTTGTGCAGGGCACCGTGCCGGCGAGCAGCTCGCCGCTGTGAAAGCGGGGATGGCCGATGATGACGGTGGTGCCGTGCTCCACGGCCCGCATGGCGTAGGCAAGCTTGGCCCGGGCGCCGTTGGCCCCGGCGCGGCTGGCGCCCACGCAGTGGCCCATCAGCTCCGCGATGTTTGCGCGGACCTCCTCCAGCGTGTTCCCGGTCACCAGGCGCACCAGCGTGGAGGGGTCGTCCCGGTCCAGATAGATACCATCGGTGCCGGTGAAAAGAATCATGCTTTTGGCGCCCACCAGCTGGGCGATGACCTCGGCGGTCTCGTCGTTGTCCACGCACTCCACCACGGTCTCCCCGGTGGCGCGGCGGCTGGCCAGCTCCATCTTGCGGGTTTCATCGTCGCTGACAGGGTCGTTGTAGTTGATGATGGGAATGGCGTCCTGCCCGGCGGTCCGGGTCAGCAGGCGGCGAATGTGCTCCCGCTTTTGGGGGTCGTTGAAATGGGTGTGCTCCACCAGCACCTGCCGCAGGCTGTACTCCGGCCGCACAAAGCTGCGGTAGTTGTTCATCAGTATGGTTTGGCCCTGGGCGCAATAGTCCGCCTTGTCCTGCTCGGGCTCGCCGCTCAGTTCGTGGCCGGTGCGTTGCAAATAGTCCAGCCGGCCAATTTCCGCCGCGCCGCTGGTAACCAGCAGCATGCCGGGGCGCAGGTCGGAACCCAGCCGCTGAAAAATGTTGTAATCGATCGCGCCTTCGGTTTTTTGGATCAGCGCCATGCTGCCGATTTTTACCACAAGATCGATGGTGTCCAAGCGTTAAGCCCCCTTCGGTTCGGTCAGAATGTTCATCCATTTTCGGGTTTTGAAATGGGAAATGCCAATGATCAGCTTGATCACTTCATCGGCGCAGGTAAAGCAGTACACGTATTCGATGGGAAGATGGAACAAAAGGGCCGCCACCCCGGTCAGCGGAACCGCCACCAGCCAGAGGGTGCCCGCGTCCAAAACAAGGCTGTACACCGTATCCCCGCCGCTGCGCAGGATGCCCACCACGTTGACGCAGTTGAAGGCCCTGAACCAGAAGAAGAACGCGCCCAGTAGCAGAAGCGTTCGGGCCTTGTCCCGGGCGGGCTGGGACAGCCCGGTAAACAGCCCCACCATGGGCCCCCGAAGCAGCAACGTCACCGCCCCCAGGGCCAGCCCGGCCACAATGGCGCCCGCCATCAGCCGCTTGGCGTAGAGATAGCCTTCCTCCTTGTTCCCCGTGCCCAGGGCTTTGCCCACCATGATGGCCGCCGCGTTGGTGATGCCCATGATGAACACCCACACCAGGTCGCCCACCGTTTGGTACACACCGATGGCCGCGATGCTCACGTCGCCCATGGCGCCATAAAACACGCTGTACATGGTGGTGCCCAGGGCCCAAAGCCCTTCGTTGAAAATGACCGGAATCACGGTTTTGAGGAAGCTTTTTGGAAAACCACGCTCAAAACTGAAAAGCTCTTTGGGCCGAGCCCCTGCCGGAAGCTTTTTGCCGTAGGCGAAGGCCATGTTCAGCCCCAGGGCCAGAAAGCCGGACGTGAAGGTGGCGACCGCCGCGCCGTTGACGCCCATGGCCGGCAGGCCCAGCCGGCCATAGACCAGAAGATAGGTTAGCAAGGTATCCACAGCAATGCTGATGAGCCCCGAAATCATGGGGATGTAGGTTTTTTCGGCGGCTTTCAGCGCGGCGGAATAGGTGTAGTTCAGCGCCGTGATCAGATACCCGGGCGCGATGATGGTGAGATAGGAGCAGGCAAGCTCAAAGCTTTCCCCAGGGCGCAGGAAGCAGGCGATGATCTGCCGGGGAAACAAAAGCCCTCCCAGGGAAAATGGAATGGCCAGCAGCAAAGACACCGTCATCCCTACGCCCATGGCGTGGCGCATGCGGGGAACGTCCCGGGCGCCCCAAAACTGGCTGAGGAAAATAGCGGTGCCCGAAGAGACCCCAAAGATGACAAGCTGAAACACAAAGGTGTAGCGGTTGGCCTGGGTAACGGCGGAATAGGCCGCGTCCCCCAGCCCGGACACCATCAGGCCGTCCACGATGTGCAACGACGCGGTGATCAGTTCCTGAAGCACCAGGGGCAAAGACAGAAAAAGCACGTTCCGCGCGAAGGCCCTGTCCCAATGCAGGCAGGAGCGCAGGAAGGCGGAAAGGCGACCAAGGGGCGAAAGCTGCGTTTGCAAGGGAGCGCCTCCTATGTTCATCGGGCCATAGGCGAACGCTTCGCTCGCGAAAAGCCCCTTATTCTTGGTAATACTGGTAGAAACCGATGTATCCTGATTCGTCGTAGAAATCCCAATCCACCGGGGATTCAGCGTTTTCCCGCAGGTAGGCCGTCAAGGATTCCCAGGGCTGGCCGTCGGTACTGGCCACCACCACGTTTTCCCGGAAGAAGTCCTCAGGCGTGAAGGCGTTGCCGTCGATGCCGTACTGGGCCAGCTGGTAGAGCCAACTGGGGGAGCGGGCCGGATATCCGCCCCAGAACAGGACATTGCCGGGAATCCCCGCCGAGGTGTCCGGAAACAGGCGCTGATCCGAAACCAGGGAAAGGTCGTAGATGATCAGCAGATCCGGGTTTTCCAAGGCATAGGCGTCCAGGTCGGCGGGCACATCGGCCTTTGCCTCGGCGTCCGGGTCCGCCGGGGGGTTCAGCATGCCGGCGGTTTGCACGCCGGCCCCAACGGAGAGCAGCAGACAGGCCGCAAGCGCCACCAGCGCCAGGAAGGAAGGTCGGGCCGGCTTTTCAGGTTCTGGGCTTTCCAAGGGAGCGCCCAGGCAAAGGAAGCATAGCTGGAAGAGGAACACTGCCCCGGGGAAAAGAACGCTTGCCGCCGCCCGCATGGGCAGCCGACCTCTGAAAGCCAGGTAAAAAAGCAGGCAAAGGCCCGCCAGCAGCGCAAAAAAGGCAGCCAGGGCCAGGAATTTGCCGGCACCCTTGCGGCGGAGTGCTCCCAGCAGGCAGAACATGCACAAGGCCAGCAAAAGAAGGCAGGCATACTGCTGCAAGGGGTTGGAGGTGAAAAAGCCCCGCAGGGTGGAAAGAGCCTGGGTCATGCGCAGGGAGAAGGGGGCCGGCGCGGCCTCCGGCTGCGCGGCGTAAAGCTTTTCAAAAGCCTCGGCGGTAATGTTCCGGTCCAGGAAGTACCACCCCGTCACCAGTTTGCATTCCGCCGGGGACCAGCCGATTTCTTCCAGCAGGGCGGGGTCTGTGTCCTCGCTGAAAGAGGTGTAGTCCAGCAGGTTGATGCGGGCGTTTTGCCAGGCCAGATAATCGTGAAGCTGGAGGGTGTTGATTTCAACGGCCCGCACCCCGGCCAACAGCCCAAAGGAAAGAAGGCAAAGCAGAACGCCGGAAAGGAAGGGCCGGAGGGGCCTACGGAAACGGCCGGTACGGGCAGCGGCCGAGGGCTCGGCGGGTTCCGTTGCCGGCAGGGCCTTCCCCCAGGGCGCATAGTACAGGCAGAACATCAGGAAAAGGCCCAACGCCCAAAAAACCAGGGGAGGCAGAACGCCCACCTGCCGCAGGCAATAGCAGCAAAGCAGAAGAAAGATGGACAGGCCCATGCCCCGCAACACCTGGCTGCCCGTGCCTTTTTGGTAGTCCACACTGAAAAGTTGGGCCACAGCCGCCGCGCCCACCAGCGCGCCGGTGGTGGTGTAGCTGATGCGGCACAGGATGAACGCCGGAAAGACCACCAAAAAACAGGCGCTCATCAGCGTCCCAACCCACAGGGGCAGGCAACGGCGCAAGGCCAGCTGGGCCATGGCCTTGACGATGACCACACAGCTGAACCAAAGCAAAAACAACTGTACAATGGAAAACCAGGCCACGCCGGGGAAGGCCAGGGCCAGCCCGTGCAAAAGCCAGGCCAGGGCCGTGTGAAGATAAAGGTGGTAGTGGGCGGGAACGCCGCCCTCATAGCCCATGAAGGAACGCAAGATGGGGGTGTCGTCCGAGCCTGCGTAATGAAAATCAGTATAGAGGAAAAGCGCCGCAAAAAGCAGCGTTGCGATTACAACGCCAATCAGCCAGGGAAGCAGTTTTTTTTGCGTCAAGGGTCTCATCCTCCTGCTTTTGCATAGGCGGGCTCCCCCCGTGGGAACCCGGGGCGCATGACCGGGCAGAAAATTGCTTTCGCGTGGGCCGGATGGAAAAATCATACCCAGTTCCGGCGCAAAAGTCAAGCAGTGGAAGGAAATCGGGCAAGCAGGCCCTGCGCTTCCCCGGCCCGGGCATGGGCTGCAAACGGAGATGATATATAGAGGAAGCGGAAGAAACGGTGAAAAAACTTTCGGAGAAAAATGAAAAAATGTGTTGACAAGTGTCTGTGTCCGTGGTAACCTAGACAAGCTCGCTTGAGAGCGCCGAACCTTGAAAACGATACAGAGAAACGCAAAAAGAACGACAGTCAAGAATTTTGAGTGAATCGTACTTGAAGCGCGGAGGGGAAGCCGAGAGGCGGAACCGAGAAGCGGAGAAGAGCCGGAG
>JAVBTE010000033.1:0-61694 GCA_031556335.1 Eubacteriales bacterium
CACCGACAGCGCTGCCTGGCGGCTGCCCAAGCTGTCCGGCACCTTTGTGAAGCGCGAGCACGACGGCAACTGGCAGATCATCGCCGACAGCGGTGATCCCGGCTTTACCGCCGCTGACTTCTGGTTCAAGTCCGTGTACCCGACCCCGCCGCCCGCAGAGCCGGAGCCCGAGGAGCCGTAAGAAAAAGGAGGACGTCCCATGTCCGTTCACGATATCAAGCCCGCTGCCATCACCATTCAGTTGGACAAACCCCGCCTACTGCTCTACGACCTGAACAGCTTCTCTGAGCTGGAGGAGGTGTACGGCAGCATGGACGCAGCATTCAAGGCGATGCAGACCGGCTCCATGAAGGCGGCCCGCACCCTGCTGTGGGCGGGGCTGCTGCACGAGGACGAAAGCATCACCATCAAGCAGGTCGGAGCCATGGTTACCATGCAAAATCTTGAGGCTGTGATGGACACCATCTCCAAGGCGCTGCTGGACGCCATGCCCAGCGGTGAGACCGAAACTCAGGAGGCTGCGCCCGCCGACCCTATTTGACGGCGCTGTGGGACTCCTTTGCCGACGCGGCGTTACCCAGCTCCGAGCTGCTCGACTGGGTGACGCTGTTTTATATCGGCACGGTGGTCCTGCGGATGCCGGAAGCCATGTTTTGGCGCTGTACCCTCAGAAAGGTGCATGCGCTTTTTTGTTGCCACTGCCGCATGAGTACCCCTGCGAGCAATGGCGGACATTTTCAAAATAGACATTAAGAGTTGATATTCTGACGAAATTTTGCTATAATATCGTCAGAAATCAACTGGAGGTGATCTCATGCCCACCATCAGACCCAGCTCTGACTTGCGCAGCAATTACGGTGAAATATCGACTTTCTGCCATGAGCACAAAAAGCCCGTTTTTATCACCCTTAATGGCAAGGGCGATCTTGCCGTGATGAGCATTGAGCAGTATGAAAGGCTTGTGGAGGCTAGAGAACTATATCGGCTCATAGATGAAGGTTTGAAGGATGTAGCGGAAGGAAGGACCCGCCCCTATCGAGATGTGATGCGGGAGCTTCGGGAGGACCTTAGCAGTGGCAAGCTATGAGCTGGATATTTCCGACCTCGCATACCAGGACATGCGCAGCATCGCCGCGTACATCGCGCACGAACTCAAGAATATTGACGCTGCGAAAAAACTGCTGGACAGCATAGACGAAGTAATTCTGGGGCTATCCGAAATGCCCGCGCGCAATGAAATTGTGCATAATGATCGCTTGGCCAAGCAAGGCATCCGTAAAGCGCAGGCTCAGAATCACCTCATCTTCTATGCGGTGGATGAGCAAGAAAGATGCGTGCATATCGTCCGCATTCATTACGGAAGGCAGGACTGGTCCAGCATTCTCTAAGCGATAATCCCCATTAACCCCTAAAAAAGCATCTCTCGCCAGAGGTGCTTTTTTTGTGCGCCTAAAGGAGGTGATCCCCATGGCCAAGGAACTGGGCGACCTGATCGTCCGGCTGTCGCTGGACAGCAGCAAGTTCGACGACGCGCTCTCCCGGCTGGAAACCCAGATGACCAAGGTGCAGACCTCCTTCCGTTCCTCGTCCACGGGGCTCACCGACTTTGATAAGGTGGTCGGCCAGCTCAAGACCTCCGCCGAAACGCTGACCAGTCGCATGCAGCTCCAAAAGGAGAAGGTTGACCAGCTCGAAAAGTCCTATGAGGAGTCCAAGCGCGTCAAGGGTGAGGATGCCGAGGAGACGAAAAAGCTGGGCGAACGGCTGGAGGAGGCTCGCGGCAAGCTCGCCCAGACCGAGCAGGCGCTTGGGGCAGTCAATAGCCAGATTAAGCTCAACCAGAACGGCTGTTATCAGCTGGGCGTCAACCTGGAAAACGTCGGTGCCAAGCTGCAAAAGGCAGGACAGTCCATGACCAGGCTGGGCACCAAGCTGTCGCTCACCGTCACCGCGCCCATCGTGGCGCTGGGCACCAAGGCGATTCAGTCGGGCATGGAGTTCGAATCGGCGTTTGCCGGTGTGCGCAAAACCGTGAGCGCTACGGAGCCGGAGTTCAAGGATTTATCCGACAGCATCAAGGCCATGTCCGAGCGCATCCCCGCCTCTACCTCCGAGCTTTCCGGCATCATGGAGCTGGCAGGCCAGCTGGGTGTCAAGGGCACCGACAACCTCAAAAAGTTCACCGAGGTCATCGCAGCTTTGGGCGTTTCGACGAACCTCACCCAAGAGGAAGCCGCGACCATGTTCGCGCAGTTTGCCAACATCACCGGCATGGACATGGGCAGCGTGGATAAGCTGGGCAGCACCATCGTCGCGCTGGGTAACAACTTCGCCACCACGGAAAACGACATCATGCAGATGTCCATGCGCTTGGCCGGCGCGGGCTCGCAGCTGAACATGAGCGAGCCGCAGATCGTGGCCTTCGCCACCGCGCTCAGCAGCGTGGGCATTGAGGCCGAGGCCGGTGGCAGCGCCTTCTCGAAGCTCATGATCAACATGAAGGTCGCCGCCGAGACCGGCATGCAGGGCAAGCAGGTCATTGAGCAGACCGGCATGAGCCTGCGCGATTTGCAGCTGCTGGCTGATCAGGACGGAAAGGCGTTCAAGGCGCTGGCAGGCAAGATGGGGTTAACCACCACGGAGCTGAAGGGCTTCATGTCCTCGGCCTCCGACCTCGACCAGTTCGCCGCCGCCACAGGTATGACCGCCGAGCAGTTCGCCAAGGCCTATGGCGAGGACGCGGCCGGGGCGATGATATCCTTCCTCAAGGGCCTCAAGAATATCGAGGACAACGGCGGCAGCGCCATCCTCACCCTGGACGAAATGGGCATCACCGAGGTGCGCCTGCGTGACGCGATCCTACGCGCAACCGGCGCGACCGACCTGTTCGCCGACGCACAGGGCATGGCCAACACCGCCTGGGAGGAAAACACCGCGCTGCAAAACGAGGCCAATCAGCGGTACGGCACCACCGAGAGCCAGCTGACCATGCTGGGGAACGCCGCCAACAATCTGGCGATCCAGTTCTCCGAGGTCATGATCCCGGTGATGATGAAGGTGGTGGACAAGCTACGCGGCCTTATCGAGTGGCTGCAGGGGCTGTCCGCCGAGCAGAAAGAGACCATCGTGAAAGTAGCCGCTGTGGCCGCCGCCATCGGGCCGCTGCTGGTGGTGCTGGGCAAGGTGGTTTCCAGCGTCGGCACCATCATGAAGGTCATGGCCCCGCTGGCGAAGGCCATCGGCGGTTCACAGACCTCCGTGGGGCTGCTGGCAAAGGCGTTCGCGCTGCTGATCGGCCCGGTGGGCATTGTGGTCGCAGCCATCGCCGGGTTGGTGGCCATCTTCGTCACCCTCTACAACACCAAGGAAGAATTCCGCGCGAAGATGGACGCTGTTTGGGCGCAGATTTGCGCGGCTTTTGAAAACGTGAAGGCGGTGTTCGAGGCCACCTTCGCCCGGTTCAAGGAATCCATGGAGCCGGTAAAGGAAGCACTGGGCAAGCTCTGGGAGACCGTGCAAAGTGTGTTCCTGCAAATCTGGAACTTCCTCGAACCGCTGCTCGCCACCCTTGGAATTGCGCTTGGCGCTGTGGTGACGGTGGTCATCGGGGTGGCTAACGGTATCCTAAACGCCTTGGGGCCGCTCATTGAGGCGGTGGTCAACGCCGTCGATGTGGTGATGAATATCATCGGCGCGGTGATCGCGTTGCTGAACGGGGATTTTTCCGGCGCGTGGACCATGATCCAGAACGCGCTTGCCTCCTTCGGCGACTTTTTCGTCAACCTGTGGAACACCCTCGGCGCGTTCTTCCAGGGCTTCTGGGAGGGTATCTGCGCGGTGGCGTCGGCGTTCGGCATCAATTTGGGCACGTTCTTTTCCGACCTGTGGACGGGAATCTGTACGGCAGCAACCGTCGCGTGGACGGCTTTCACGAACTGGCTGAACGGCCTGTGGCAAGGCGTCTGCGACGGCGCATCGGCGATCTGGGATGCCCTGACCGCCTTCTTTAGTGGACTCTGGGACGGTATCAAGACCGGGGCGACCACCGCTTGGAATAGCATAACCTCGGCGATCTCCGGCGCGTGGGATACCTTCAAAACCACGGCATCCACCGCTTGGAACACCATCTGCACCAATGTGAAAAACGCCGTGGATACCGCCAAGGCTGGCATCCAAACCGCGTGGACCACCATTTCCACCGGCATTTCCGCAGGATGGGAGACGCTCAACCCCCCCGCGTCCACGGTCTGGACGGGCATCACCACAACCGTCTCGAGTCTGATTACCGGCGCGAAGGAAGGCATCGTGAACGCCTGGGAGTCCATCAAATCCGGCGTCAAGACGGTTTGGGACGGCGTGACCGGCATCTTCAAGGCGCCCATCGAGGCAGTCTCAACCTGGTTGACGGAAAAGGTCGCGTGGTTCAAGGGGCTGTTCTCCTTTGAATGGAAGCTGCCGTCCTTCAAGCTGCCCAAGATCGAGGTTAAGTGGAACGAAATCGGCTGGGGCATCAAGCTACCGTCGTTATCGCTGAACTGGAACGCGCTGGGTGGTATCTTCGATAAGCCTACCATCTTCGGCACCGCGAACGCCGGGCTGCAGGGTGTCGGCGAGGCTGGCCCCGAGGCCATCCTGCCGCTGAACACGCTTTGGCAGGAGATGTCCGCGCGGCTCAGGCAGGGTATGCGGGAGGTGCTGCGGGAGGCAGATCAGGCGAAGGAGGCCAAGGAAGAATCGTTACTGGCGGCGCTGGTCGCGGCCCTGGGCAACCGAGAGCCTGCGGATGGCGCGCCCAATGTGCAGGTCACACAGCATATCTACGCCAACGAAACCAGCTATGCTGCCCAGCAGCGGGAGGCGGTGAGGCAGTTTAGGCAGATTGCGAGGGCGATGGGATAAGATTGCCAATCTGTATGCTGCATGGTATTCTGGTTGGGCGACCATGTAGCATGCAAATTGGGGTTTGTGGAGGGGAACAAAATGAAATGGAATTATGCGGTATTATCAAGGATGGCAAAAGCAAACGGTGGCCCTGAAAAACTGGTAAGCCTACTTGTTAATTCGGGAAAAAGAAAAATGCTTCCATGGCTGGGAGTAGCATTAGCGGCAGGAGTTTTGGGTACTATAGTTGCTCAAAAAGTATATAAATACTTTTCTGCTAAAAAGGCAGAATCACCAACTGAGGTAGAGTTGGCTAAGCAAGAGTTAATTCAAGGAATTAAGGATTATGATGCGGCGCATGCAGAAGAACACCCTGATACCAAAGATGAATAAACCCTTCTCGACTATAGCTGAGTAACGGCGAGAGAGATATTAGGGAATTTCATTTTTTCCCACTTTCACACGGATACGAGGATGAATGCCCTGCCATTGTCCGGACGCTTTTCATACCCTCAGAAAGGAGACCTCCCATGAAGAAGCTGGAACCCCTGACCTACGAAAACGTCCTGGGACAAAGCGTCACCTTCTCCCACGCGGACATCTTCTGCCCGCAGGAGGTCAAAGGTCTGAAGGCGGTGCAGCAGTTTCAGCGGATTACGAGGGCGATGGGGTGAACCGTTGCCCTCGCAACCTGGGTATGCTATACTCGTGCCATGGCTCAATGAGCATTCTTATGGATGGGGGATCATGAAATGGGAAAGCTTTTTGATGAAACGTTCGCTTGTGAAGATATCGCTTGCCGGAATATTTGGTATGGGTATATCGAGCTCTATAGGGATGGCGAATATGGTAAGGAAATCATGATGGATGATGTCCTCATCAACGATATTTGCGAAACCGTCAAGGGGAATCTATCGGAGGATATGAAACCCATCCCCACACAAACCAATTGGTATTTGTATGGGAAAACCACGGCGGAGGATGCTATTGGCGATCATATTCGACCGACGATTATGATTCGGGAGAAAGCAGGGGCGTTTACAGCCCATGTTAATATCAGTGATCATGATTTCGCTGTAAACCTGGACACGGTTCTGGCATTCAAAGCGAATTTGGAAAATCGGCTGTCAAAGCATTGATATTGCATGAAAGGGAGCAGTGTTGCCGTGCCTAACGCGATTTGGTTTATAACCTACAAGCTCAAGAAGGGCGCGTCCGTCGAGGATTTTTTGCTCGCGTCAGAAAAATGCCAGCATGAAGTGCTGTCCAAGCAAAAGGGGTTCGTTTCCTGGGAAGTGCTTCGTGACGGGGATACCTGGGTTGACCTGGTGAGGTGGGAGACGGCGGAGGATGCCAAGAACGGCGAGACCGCAGGCGCAAACAATCCCGCCGCTCGCGAGTTTTATGCTTATATCAACATGAATAGCTGCAAGCTCCAGCTCTATTCCGTTGAAAAGAGCCACTGATAAGATACGTGGAGATGATGTTGTTGATTCAATATAGGCCGGCAACGCTTGATGACGCGCAAAGCCTAAAGGATATTGCAAGGCGTGTTATCAAAACGAATTACGTATCGTTTTTGGATGTAGACGCTACGACTGCTTTTATTGAGAGCGGAATGTCTGACAACGAAATAGATACCGGCCTTGCTCATTGCACCCTTCTCATTCGTGATGGGCAAACCATTGGCTTTGCGATCACAAACGATGCTGTATTGCATCTGATTATGATGGATCCACCCTTTCAAAACGCGGGGTATGGCTCGGGATTGCTGGCGCATGTTGAAAACGCGCTTTTCGCCAGATTTGACCGTATACGGTTGCAGACATTCCAAGAAAATGCGCTGACGGTTCAGTTTTATTTGAAACACCGATGGAGCATCTGCCATCAAGAAAGAGTACCTGACTTGGATAAAACCATGTTGCATTTTGAAAAAATGAGAAACGTATAAGCGTAGGGGGAACACAGATGAAGATCGAGGCAACCACGATCGATGAGTTCTTCGTGAAATCTGGTGTGCACGAAGATGTCCTAAGGCAGACCGACAATTTCATTTGCCAGCACCTTCCCGCATTGGATAGAAAACTCTATGTTTCCGATACGCAGTGTACCCTTGGCTATGGTGAAATTCCGTACAAGAACACATGCTATTCGGGAACCCTCCCCATCCTGGCCATCGCTCCGCAGAAAAATAATATCAGCTTATATGTGATGGCATGGAAGGACGGCAAATCGCTCGCGGAAACCTATGCTGGCAAACTTGGCAAGACATCCAACGGCAAGGGGTGCATCCGTTTCAAAAGGTTTGCCGATTTGGATCTGGAGGGGCTTGCGGATTTGCTGGTGGACGTGCTTCCCATTTATCAATCCATCAAAAGCAAAGAGAACCAATAGCTGTTTATTACAAGCGGCAATCGCCTGTCTTGCGCCCGCCACCCGGCCGGGCGTTTTTCTATGCCCTCAGAAAGGAGACCGCACATGAAGAAGCTTGAAACCCTGACCTATGAAAACTCCCTGGGCGAAAGTGTCACCTTCTCCCACGCGGACATCTTCTGCCCGCAGGAAGTCACCGGCCTGGCCGACGTGCGCAACACCATCTACAGCATTAACTCCATGGGCCAGGACGGCGATACTTTCGTAGCCAATCGCATTGAGGCGCGGGATATCGACATAGCGGGTTTCATCCGCGAGCGCGACCCGGAGAAGATGCGACTGGCTCGCCGGACACTGGCGCGGGTGCTCAACCCACAGCTCGCCGCCACGCTGACCTACCGCTTTGGGAGCTTTGTGCGCCGGATCGGCTGCCGCAGCGTCAACGCGCCCACAATCACCAAGCCTACGCAGAACCTGTACGCGGCCTTCTCGGTGCAGCTCTCCTGCCTGAATCCCTTCTGGAGGGAGGAAAATGAATCCCGCGACGACATCGCCTCCTGGATCGGCGGGTTCGAGTTTCCGTTGGAGATTCCAGAAGAGGGCATCATCTTCGGCTACCGGCAGCCGTCACTGATCGTCAACGTGTTCAACGCCGGGGACGTGAGCACGGGCATCCGGGCGGAGTTCCGAGCCATGGGCCAAGTCGATAACCCGTCCATCCTGAACGTGGACACGCATGCGGCGTTGAAAATCAACCTGCGCATGCAGGACGGCGATGTGCTGACCGTCTCCACCGGTTATGGGGAAAAGTGGGCGAAGATCAACCGCGGCGGCGCGATCACCGACGCCCTGCAATATGTAGATGTGGACAGCGCGTTCCTGCAGCTCGCCCCCGGTGACAACCTCATGCGGTACGATGCTGCGGATGGGCTGGCCAATCTGGAGGTTAGCCTATTCCACCATAACTTATATTTGGCGGTGTGAGATGGAGCTATACATATACGATCAATCCCTGACCTTGCTTGGCGTCATCGACGAGCTGACCTCCCTGGTCTGGACGCGGCGTTACTGGGACTGTGGCGAGTTCTCGCTGCTGGTGCCCATGACCGACCGCCACACACAACTGCTGCAAAACGGCAGGCTCATCATCCGGCGCGACTGCGACGAGGCCGGGCAAATCCGCTACATCCACATCAGCCGGGACAGCCAGGGGCTGGAGCAGATCGAGGTGCAGGGCAGGTTCCTCACCCATTGGCTGGGCAACCGGCTGCTGCTCGCGCCGCTGGTGATGCGCGCGCCTTCGGATATGGTGCTTCGGCAGGCTGTTCTGGAAACGCTGGTGTCGCCAACGGACGCCTGCCGCAGGATCGCAGTCCTGTCTATAGATGAAACCCCGCTCTCGGACATCGCCACCCTGAACGTCTCCTCGGACGATCATGAAAACGCGCTGGACTTTTGCGTTTCTCGTGCCCAGCTCGCCAAGATTGGGTTCAAGATCGTCACGGACGTGCGGGCAAAGCGGCACAGCTTTAAGGTGTACAAGGGCCTGGATCGCACCACCACCCAGACCGTCAACGCCATCTCTGTGTTCAGCCCGGACTTCGACAACGTGCTGTCACAGGAATTTACCCGCAGCGTAGAGAACGTCGCCACCGCCGTCTATGTGGCTGGGGAGGCCACGCCCGATTCGGAACGGGCCGTTGTGGAGGTGGACGATGGCCAAACCACCGGCATGGAGCGCATCGAGTTTCTCTACGAAGCGACCGGCCTGAGCCGAACAACCATGGAAGGCGGTCAACAGGTACCCATCCCAGACAACGAATATCGCGAAATGCTCACCGCCCGAGGCGAACAGGTTCTTGATCAAAAGATCGAGAGCCTTTCTTTTTCGTCGGTCATCGACACCCATGCCAACCTGCGCTACAAATTCGACTTCGATGTCGGCGACCGGGTGACCTGCCTCAACCGCCGCTGGCATGTGCAGATCGACGCGCGCATTACCGAGGTGGTGGAGAGCTACGAGCGTGGCAGGGAGAGCCTGGAGGTCACCTTCGGCGTGTCGTTGCCATCCCTCAACCAAGCACTCAAGTGGAGGTGATTTTCTATGGAAAAGTCCAGCTTTTTCAACTCGGTTAACGGCGACCGCAAGTATAACGCCGCCGACTTCGCGGCCTATTTTTCTGGGCTGGTGGGCAACGGGGTATTCGGTTCCCCGGCGGACGGCCTCAAGGTCGTGCCGGACAGCAATACGCAGGTGGCCCTGCAACCCGGCGCGGCCTGGATCAACGGCTACTTCTACGCCAACACCGCCAAGATGGTGGTCGAGCTAACGAATCCAGACGGCGTGCTGAACCGCGTCGACCGAATCGTCATTTGTTGGAGCCTGAATGACCGTACCATGAAAGCGGCGGTCAAGAGCAGCCCACTGGCTTCATCGCCCACCGCATCCCTCGTGCAGCGCGACGGCAGCGTTTGGGAGCTGGCGGTGGCGGACGTGTATATGGCGGCTGGAGCGACCACCATCACGGAGAGCAATATCACCGACTTGCGCGGTAACGCGGCGCTCTGCGGCACGGTCAGCAGCATCGTCAGCGAGGCGCACTCCCATGACGTGGCCACCCAGACCAAACCGGGCTTCATGAGCGCCCAGGACAAAAAGACGCTGGATCAGCTCAACACCAGGGTCAGCCAGGATTTGAGCGCCACCGCCAGCGTCAGCTTCAAAAACGTCACCGCCGAGAAGGTGATCGGTGCGGTGTATGCATAGGAGGCGATGACCCATGCCCACCATGACCTACTCGCTAAGCAGCTTCACCAAGACCAACACCGACATGGCGGCGGGGACATCCTTCTCGGCGTATGCTTCCGGCAGCCCGGTCGCCAACTCGTACATCACCTCGGGATCGCTGTACCTCAGCAACATGAAGACCTACTCCTCGGCTGCCTATCTGGATTTTTCGATGGGCGGCGGCTCCGGCTCCACGACCAACTTTTCCAGCAACAGCACCGCGCACGGCGAAACGGTGTCTCTAAACTCGTATAACAACGCGCTGCTGACGGCGGGAAGCGGCACTATCTCCTTCACCCTGCGAAGAACCACCAGCGGTTCGGGCAACATCCTCAACATCCGCGACGGGCTGACCGGCACGCTGACGCTGAACTACGCACTGAACTATACGGCCTGCGGCGCGCCAACGGCGGTATCGGTGAATGCCACCAATGTCGCGCCGGGGGCGAACGTGACGCTGTCCTGGTCGGGCGCGTCGGCGGGCAGCAGCAACGCGATTACGGGGTATCAGGTCTATCGGTCGACAGCGGCTGCTGGAACCTACAGCCTGTTGACCTCGGTGAACACCTCGGCTGGATCGGGCTCCACCACGGTTGCCGCGCCGACCACCAGCGGCAGCGCCTACTATTACAAGGTGCTGACTGTGGGCACGGTGGGCGGCTACAACAGCGGACAGTCCTCAGCCTATGCTAGAAGGGCTTTTCCTTCCCCTCGTATATTATATCAGCAAAGTCCATGATATTGAAATTCTGGATTGAAATACTCTTTTCTGTTGTCGGAGTGCTTCCCTTCGTGGTCACAGAATTGATTTCTCGGATGATTTGGATGCTGCCATCTTGATAATCAACGCTTACCACGACAACATTGCCCTTGTTGGCCTCAGTACGGTGTTCTTCATCCGCACCATATACATATCGATCAAGGTAGTAACCGCTATCGGATGTATACAAAACAAACTCATATGTCTCAGAATAGCCCTCCTTCGAAGGAGGATAAATAACGTAAAGTCTTCCCGCTGCGAGCGAAAACCCCAGCTGCTTAGGCAATTCGTTTCCCGCATATAAAGCATCCTTGCAGATTTGATCTATCACCCAACCGTTTCCGTCATTCTCTAGCAGGCAAAGAAGGTTGGTTGCCTCTTTTTTCATGATCACCGCTGCGATATTGCATCCTTGCGAAGCAATACCACCTAACACAGAATGGTAGCCTGCCCACTCCGAATCGGAAAAAGCCGCCTGAATATCGCTGGGCATAGACGATGCAAACGTATAATTATCCCAAATCAGCATACAATTCTCGTCCAATGGATAGTGGCCGTAAGAACCATCCACCGGGGTAACCTCGCTTATCTTCATATAGCCGCGAATCTCATTGGGCCCATGGACCTCCACATTAGCCCATTCATCACTTTGCGAATCTAGCAAAAGCAGCATAGTGCCATTGGGGTATCTTTCGATCGCTCTGCTAGTTTCATCTGGTGCGTCATAAAGCGTAGCCCCTTCATGAATCGAGGGGCTATTTACATACAGTATTTGCAGGCCATTGATCGTGCCGTAGTTTTTAGCAGATGCCTGGGAAAAAGTCAAGGCGACGCATAAGAAAATAAGAAAGGCGAAAGACAAATACTTTCCGATTACATTATACTTGAGCAGGCCTTGGGAAAAGTATGTATCAATTTGAGAATAATTGCGCATGAGACCATCCCTTTCTTTTACAGACGCAAAAGCCGCTGATGCGCACTTTACTGGTTTGAGAGACATTTATACAACGATAATAAATCCCATTTTTGTCCAACTGGGGGAGCTTTTATAAATGGGCTTATGCTACCATGTAGCCGAATGAGGCTGGAATAGATTTCCGGCTGAACAGACACGCCGAAAAGACGACGCATGACCCACTGGAAAGACAGTGTATGACACTTCGGAAAGACGATGAGGAGGACTAGCGAGGGAGGCTGTCGCATGTGGCGCAGCCTCCCATTCCTTTGATACCCCTACTCTATTCATTTTCTGGCGGCTCCGGGGAGAGCCGCTGCAACACTTCCTCTATGGTTCGAGGGAATGATGAGATGTCAATCTGGTTTAAATCGAGATCGAAGGTTCCATAAAAGGGTTGTTTGTCGTACAAGAATTCACCGTTTTGTTGGAGTGTCACAAAAAACTCTCGTTGATCGCCTATGGTTTTTCTGAACTCCTCCACTATTTTTTCTGGGTTTCCATAATAGGGCATCGACAACTCAAAATACAGCGCGAAGTATTGATTCTGATCGATGCTGATTGCAAATCTATCTTGAACTTGCTCCGCGGGAATATACTTGGTATACCCCTGCAAAAGCCAATTCACTCCGTCAGGCCTGATAAAGCAAAACGATTGTCGATACCCATCCGGATGATTGTATTCAACCCATGTCCACGACATATCATCGAGAGGCGCGAGGGCAGGAATCACACCCTCGTAATAAGGCAAGACCTTCTCAGTTTTCGCTCGAAATTTCCAAGAAACCACTTGACCCGCTTCGGAATTGGGCAAGCCCCTATCTGATCTTTCCCGGCACTTGGCCTGATCAACCTCTTGCTCCAGGATGCAAAAAGTATAGGATTTGTCCTTTTGCATAATCAAATAAGCGAGATTCAAAGAAAAACGTTCGCCTGTTTCCTTTACTGGATAGTGAGCATATCCATCAATGCACTCATACTCTTCCCATTCTGGCTCTTCAAAAAGCATTGCGATTGGTTCTGGGATTTGCGAAGTCCATCGTTCGCCACCGGATGCAACGGCTCCCATCAAACAGCACAGGCAAAAAGAGTATACTGCCACGACGAAGATAAATTTCTTTTTCACGAACATCTTTCCCCCTTTCCTTTGCAGCGTTTCAAAATGTGTTTCCAACTCTCTCCATAATATTCAAACGAAAATAGTGTCCATTTGTTTCCAATAATGATTGAAGACATGAAAAATTTGTGTTTGCGTACAGGAAAATTTGGATACCTCCATATCCTTTTGCGCTTTCTTTCTGTCGATGAAGCATATGTGATGAAGCGTCATTTAATGGATGGAGCAGATTGGCCACGTATCGCGAAAGAATATTGCGCAGAACTTGGTGAGGAAACGGATAAGAACATTCGGACGTTTATGGCTTATCAGCAGAGAGCTTTACGCAAAATTGTCAAGGTGTCCAGCGAACGAGTAAGCTTTCCATGGCATGACATTGGTGAGTAGAGGAAATTTTTGCTTTTGTGAATCGTGTCTGTACTTCAAAAACGTGTATAATCATCCTATACACCGCAACGAACGCAACGGCTGAATGGGCATGATAGGAGGTTTGTTTTGACAATGAAACGAAAGGCGGTTTGCTTGTTTCTAGCACTACTTTTATGGTTGCTGCCGTTTCAATCCCTGGCGTTGGAAGATGTGGCACAATATTTTGAAAAGCTCGGCGATTTGTTTAGCCGATATGGTGAGTATGCTCAGTGGACGGTGGCGCAAAAATTAGAATGGATTGAATTGTTAAAAGTAGAGGGCGGCCAAAGCGTTGCCCAGGAGTTGGACGAGCTTGATCTGCCCGCACTGCCTGCCACTGAGCAGGAGGAGCGGGTGGATCGTTATTTATTAAGCAAATATGGCGATGGTGCGTGGCTGGGAAGCATCAACTTGCACTATTGTTTGGAAACTGAATTGGGGCCGGGGTACGCCTGGTCGCTGGAAGAACATGCATGGGTTGCCCAGCTCTACCTGAAATACTTCCCTGATCAATGGGATCGGTATATCGGGCTCATTCCGGAGGAAGAGGATTGCTCACCTGAGGAGGCCATTGCCATAGCCCGGACGGCCATTGCAGCGGCAGCGCAACTACCGCCAGACTATGATTGGGAACAATTCCATGTGAGCGTCATGTTTGGCGTACAAAGAAAATATCTTGAAAATGCTGATCCGTATTATTCCATTCAGCTTGGCACCCTATCTGATGATCCAGAGCGGCTGCCGTTTAGCGTCATGTATAGCTGCTATGTAACGCGTACAGGTGAAATTATGAATACAAACGATTTTTCGTTTACACCATCACCTGAAGAGTCTATTTCCCGGTGAGCTTTCGGTATTGTCCTTGGGCGACTTGTCATATGGGCATGATTTGCTGACGGCCTAAGGGTTCATCCTCGCCCTTGTATGACTGGATCTATCCCGATACTCCATACAATTGGGGCTGACCACGTGTACTAGTGATCAGCCCCATTGTTCTTTACAGTCACTAAGACGGATGGGATGGAAGCTTAGGCCATATATCCAGAAAGCTTAAGCCTCTGTTCATAATTCGACCAAAGCGCATCCTTGGTAGCAGGGCCGACAATTTACTTGCATTTCTCTCTGTGGATGAAGCCTTTGTGGTTCGGCGGCATTTGATGGATGGCGCAGATTGGCCGCGGATTGTTAAGGAATACGAGGATGATTTGGGCCTTGTGTTGGAGAAAACAGAGAGGACGTTCAAAACCTATCAGCAGCGTGCTTTGCAAAGAATTGTAGAGGTGTCAAAGAGTAGACTCTCATTTTCATGGTATGAGTGAGAGGACAACTGAAAGGCAGTATCAAAGAATAAGGACGTCGGATGTATAGTGCTTGACAAATATAAAAAAATCCATGAAACGGAAACATTTTCCATCGAGATTCGTTTGTTTGGTAACCAGAAATATGAAAGGAGCCAATTGCATGAAAAGAATACGATCATTTTTTTGCGTCCTATTGGTTGGATTGTTTTTTGTCCCAAATTTCTCTTTGGCCCAGAATTCAACCTTAGATGTGTTTTCAATGATGGAGGATGTTTTGATGAAAAATCATAGATCCGAATCTCAAACATGGACGGCGGAAGAGGCTATTCGTGTCATTGAAACGCTTGAAACAAAAGGACTTTCTTTGCCGGACCAGTTCGTTCTTGATATTGAGTCGCATGCCGAGACTAACAATGGCACTGTGTATAAATATACGCTGATTCAAAAAGTGTTGGAAATATCACTGGGCAGCTATCGGTCATGGGCTATCGAAGACAAGTACCGTTTCGATCTCCTTCAAGTAAATCTTGGTCTTTTAAAGGAGTGCATAAATGTGCTTCCTGAAAAGGGGGAACTAACGGAAGATGAAGCCCTTTTGGCCGCAATGAACGCTTTGGCGGAGAGAACGCAGTTTCAGCAGGGTATGCTGTGCAACTATACTGTTAATCGGTTTTTGAACCTCATGGAAGAAGGCGGCGAGAGGATTAAAGTTTGGCGGTTTGGATTTGTACCCCGGGATGCTAATCAGGATACATTTTCCGTGCATATTGATGTTCATGGTGCTGTCATTGCGTTTGAACAACTACCGTTGACAACAGAGGTTGCATCGGTGGATGACTATTACCTTTTGGCGACTGAGGAAAAAGGCGCATTTTTTACTTGGACCCTTCAAGAGAAAGCTGATTTTGCAAGGAGTCTACGGAACCTGATGAAAGGCCAAGATGTGTTGCCTGAAGTCCGGGCCATTGCGGAAACATCGTTCTTCATGCCTCCCAATGAAGCCATTAGTCAAGAGAAGGCATACGAAATTGCCCTAGAGGCGACGCAACACCGATTTGGTTTGCCAAATGACTGGGATGCTGATTTTAACGTATACTTTTCCTTTTTTTTAGATGAAGAGATGAGGATGGTTTGGCGTGTGATTTTTTGGGACAATGGCATCGCTGGATATAGTGGAGGCATTGTAGAAATGGATGCTACCAATGGCGAGGTGCTCACGGTCGAAAAAAATGGAAATACCGTTGATACATTCATTACGTACTTGGCGGTGTTCCTTTTCACAATCCCCCCCACGCAAAGCGCCCCGCGCAGGATTACCCCCAGTGGCCCAAAGAACAAAAAAACAAAAGAGATTACAATTCTTAGATCTCCGCGTCTGGTATAATCAACAAAAGATGGACGGGAAAAGAGAATGGGCGGTGAGGTGCGATTCAGGAACAAGTGAACAAAGCGCTGGCGTTTGGGTTTTCGGGCGCGGCAAAGCTGGATGTGGCGACCCTGGCGCTCAGGCAGGAAGTGCGGGATATGTGCGGCGCGGACAAATGCCGTCAGTATGGGAAAAGCTGGATGTGCCCGCCGGGCTGCGGTTCGTTGGAGGACAATGCGGAGCAATTGAAAAAGTACTCGGTTGGGCTGCTGGTGCAAACCGTTGGCCAGTTGGAGGACGATTTTGATTACGAAAGCATGGAGGAGGCAGGCGCGCTGCAAAAAAAGCGGTTCGCGCTGTTTGCCAGGGAGCTGAAACAGGAGTATCCGGAGCTTCTCGCGCTCAGCAGCGGGGCGTGCGATCTGTGCGAAAAATGCACCTATCCGGACGCGCCTTGCAGGCGTCCGGGGGAGGCCGCGCCTTCCATGGAAGCCTTTGGGTTGGTGGTGAGCGACGTATGCACGTCCAACGGGTTGCCCTATTATTACGGCCCCCGAACCATTGCCTACACAAGTTGTTATCTTTTGAAATAAGGAGGCGTTCTCTTGGAACAGATTCTCAGCGAGATCAGCGAAAACCTTCAAACGGGCAAGGCAAAGGTGGTTGCTCAGCTTGTGGAACAAGCCCTGAGCGAGGGAATCTCTCCCCAGCGGATTCTGGATGACGGGCTCTTGGTTGGAATGGGCATCATCGGCGCCAAATTCAAGGCGAACGAGGTGTTCGTGCCGGAGGTGCTGGTGGCGGCCCGGGCCATGAACCGAGGGGTGGAGGTGCTCAAGCCCCGGCTGGCGGCCGAAGGCCTCAAGGCCAAGGGCAAGGCTGTCATCGGCACCGTCAAAGGCGATTTGCATGACATCGGCAAAAACCTGGTGAAGATCATGCTGGAGGGCAAGGGCCTGGAGGTGATCGACCTGGGGGTGGATGTTTCCGCAGAGCGCTTCCTGGAAGCTGCCAGAGAGAATGGCGCGGCCCTCATTTGCTGTTCGGCGCTGCTTACCACCACCATGGGCGAAATGAAAAATGTGGTGGAGCTGGTGAAGGGGTCCGATTTGGCAAAGAAGGTCAGCATTATGATTGGCGGCGCGCCGGTGACCCAGGCCTACTGCGACCAGATCGGCGCGGACCGCTACACGGCGGACGCAGCTTCGGCGGCCGACGCGGCCCTGGAATTGATCGCGTAACGGAAAAAGCCAACCGAAAACGATAAACCAAAGCCGCCCAAGCGTTCATACGCGCCGGGCGGCTTTTGGCTGCTTGCCTTTATTCGGCTTCAAAGCTCATGCGCTCCAGATACCGGTCCATGAAATAGGGGTTCGTCGCCAGGGGAACCTCCTTTGCGCTTTGGGCCAAAGCGGTCGATTCCTCGCAAAGCGCGCTGTGAAACAAAAGGGCCGCCGCGCCGCTGAGCGCCGTATTCCCCGCCGGAATGGCCGTCGCTGCCAGCGCCGCCGGAATGAGGCCGATTTGGGCCGCTTCCCCCGGATTGACGTAGCTTCCAAAGCCCCCGCTGAGGTACAGCACATCCACAGCGGACAGGGGGAGGCCGGCCTCGTGCAGCAGCGTGTCGATGCCGGCGGCAATGGCGGCTTTGGCCAGTTGCACCTGGCGAATGTCCTGCTGGGTCAGGCGGATGCCGCTGTCGCCCAATTCAAAAACGGGGCCGCCCAAAAGCCTGCCGGTTTCGTCCATCGCGCCCACGGCCAGCATGTGGCAAAGCGCGCTGATGAGCCCGCTGCCGCAAATGCCAATGGGTTTGGCATCCCCAATGGTGCGGCAGTACAGCGTCCCGTCCGCAAGGGTCACCCGGTCGATGGCCCCTTTCAGGGCGGGCATGCCCATGGAGATCTGCGCGCCCTCAAAGGCGGGGCCGGCGGCGGTAGCACAGCAAAGCAGCCGGCCATCGGCGTGCAGGGCCATTTCTCCGTTGGTGCCAACGTCCACCAGCATCCGGGTCTGCCCCGGCGCGCAGAGGGACGTGGCGAGCATGCCGCAGGTGATGTCCCCGCCCACATAGGCGCTTACACAGCGGGGCAAATAGGCGGGGATGCCGCATATCCGGGCGCTTTCCCCGAACAGGCTGGCGGGGGTAAACGGCGCAACACCAATGCCATGCGGGTTTCGCCCGGTCAGCAAATGCAGCATGGTGGTGTTGCCCGTCACGGTCATTTGGGAAACCCGCGACAGGGAAACCGCCGCCTGTTCACAGGCGGCCTTCAGCATGCCCGATAATTGGTCGTCAGTGCAGGCTTGCAGCAAAGACACGCCATACCGGTCGGCGGCGTCGATCCGGCTCAGCACGTCCGCGCCATAGGCGGACTGCCGGTTCATTTCGTGGATCGTCGAAAGCAAGGCCCCGCTGGGCCTGTCATATAAGGCCAAAGAGACGGTGGTGGTACCCAGGTCCACCGCCGCCCAAAGGCCCGGGGAGGGACCCTGGACGGAAGCGGGGGAAGAAAAACCCGCCGTGGCGGGGGCCGTATCCTGCTGAGGCAAAAGCACTTCACAGTCGCCCAGCATTTGGCACAGGCAGGCCATGCGCCAGGCATAGCCGCCCAGGGGCGCGAACCGCGTTGCCGCAGACAGCGCCGCCGCCTCCCGAGGGGAAACCGGCGGCAGAGCGCCCCGAACCAGCACGGCGCATTTGCCGCAAATGCCCCTTCCGCCGCAAGGCATGGAGACATAGGCGTGGTGCCGCCGCAGGGCTTCCGCCAGGGTTTCGTCGGGGTGGGCAAAGGTCAGCTTCATGCTATTCCTCCCAAGTTTGGCCCCGCTTTTTGCGGTACTGGCCAGGGGACATTCCGGTGGACTGGGAGAACTTTTTGGTAAAATAGCTTTGGTCGTTGTAGCCGATCAGGTCGGCGATGGCCGCCAGAGAAAGCAAGGGGTTCAGCAGCAATTCCTTGCTTTTTTCAATGCGCATCCAATTCACGTAATCGGTAAAGGTTTGGCCAAGCTCGGTTTTGAAAATGGTGCTGAGATAGCTTTTGGAAAGACCTACGTGCTGGGCCAGCTCTTCCAGGGTCACGTGCTGGGCCAGGTTTTCTTTCAGGTGGCTGACGGCCTTGTGCATGATGTCCACATGCTGGAACTGGCTAAAATCAAACACATAGCCCACGAACCGGTAAAACACGCCTGTCAGCAGCAGGGAAAGCTCGTCCAGGGTTTGGGTGCGTTCAATTTCGGCATGCAGGGCCAGGTTTTCACCAAAAATCTGCTGCGCATCCGCGCCGCCCTCAATGGAGGCACGGGAAAAAAGCACGATCAGCTCCTTGGTGCGCTCTTTGATTTCGGAGAGGTTCGTGCTGGTAAAATACAGCGCACCCAGTAGCTGATTGATCAGCTCACGCGCCCCCTGTTTGTCCCCTTGGACGATCATTTTTTGCAGACGCCGCTCCACATCAAAAGAATAGCGGGGGCCGATGCCCGAACGCATCTGGCTGGTGAGCTCATACAGCGTGTTGTGCAGGCTGCTTTGCGATTTCAAAGCGGCGTCGGCATGCTGGTTGCTTCTGCCCGACAGGTACATGGCGGCCATCCACTGCACCCGCGCCATGGCGTTGACCGCTTCCGGCGTGCGCTCCGTCAAGGACAGGGTGGCGCGGTCTTGGGCGGGCAGATCCTCCCGGGCCCCCATCACCAGGGGCCCCGTCACCAAAGCAAAGGCGGCGCGGCGTTCCTCAAACACAACGGTGGAAACAAAGGCCAGGCTCATCGGGCAATAATACACATACAGGCCGTTCCAGCGCTCCGCCTGAAAACAGCCGTAGGTGTGGGCGGTGCGGCTGTCGCAGCGGCCGTCGGCCCCAAAGGCGCAGTTGTTACAATACAGGCAGGAGGCCTCCGGCAGAAAGGAACGGGAGGAGAACTGAAAAACAGAAAGGTCGGCGCAAAGAGACTTGGACAGGTCGCGTGCGGAGAGAAGCACGCTTTCAAGCCGTTCGTCTGTCATTTGCGCCACCTTCTGTAATCGGTGACCTCTTCAGGGCGTTTGCCCGCTTGCGGTGTTAGTCGCCGTAGTATTCCTGAACGGCCGCAAAAAAGGCGTCGATGTTTTCCCAGCTGGACAGGGGGGGGATGTCGCAACCTGAAGAGATCACAAAATTGGGATGCCCGGGGCAGCATGCCCGCATCACCGCCAGGGTGTCCTCGCGGATGGACTGAGGCGTGCCGTTTCGGAATTGCTTGGAAGGGCTGATGTTGCCCATGACCAACACGTCCTTGGGGATGTGGGCCAGCATGTCCGCCATGGAAATGGAATCGCCAAAGTGGTAGCCCATCGCACCCACGCGCAGGATGGAATCGATCATCAGGATGGTGTTGTTGCCGCAGTTGTGGTACAAAACGGCAAAGGAATCGTCCTGCACCGCCTGGATGATTTCGCGCACATAGGGCTCGGAAAACTCTTCCGCCAGCTTGGGCGACAAAATGCCGGTGAGGGGTTCCGCCATTACCACGCCGTTGGCCCCCACGGCCTTGTAGGCTTTGATGTACTGAATGAGAAACGCGGTGGTTTTGCGCATCACCGCGTGGACCATGTCCGGCTCGGCAATGCAGTTGGCCAGGGCCTCGCTCACGTCCATCAGGCGGCCCGCCAGGGAAAAGGGGCCAATGACCCCCGCGAAAACGGGGCGGTCGGTAATCTGCTGGCAGGCCTTTTGCATGGCTTCGATGTAAAGCCCCGTCCGGCCCTCGCCCACCGAGGGAACGCGCAGGGCTTCGGCCTCATCTTCGTCCGTCACGATGGAGCCCACCACAGTGGGCACCTCATGGTCGGAAACGCGGATTTCGGAACCAAAGGCCTCCGCTTCCAGGGACAAGTCCATCATGCTGACCGCGGCCCCGCCGGGAACGCGCTGGGCGATGAGGGCCATGCCCTTGGCTTGCAGGTCGCTGTTGGAAATAAGCTGCTGTACCGTAATGTTCAGCAGGGAGATGGAAGGGAAGGACAGCACGGGAATGGCCTTTTTGCGGGGGGCATCAATTTGGCGCTGAACCCATTGTTTCATATCCATTTTTGAAGCATCTCCTTTTTGCGGTCAAAAGTGATATGAAAATTGTATAGCAGGCCAGGCAAGAAAGTATTGGAATCCCTTACGAATTATGGTAGGTTGGTTTTGCGGCGGCGGGCCGGCCCTGTTAGAGGCCGTCTTTGACGGCGTCGTACATGGCGATGATGTTTTCCGGCGGGGTATCGCTTTGAAAGTTGTGGGAAGGGGCAAAGACGTACCCGCCGTCCCGGCTTAAGATGCGGGCCACCCGCCGGGCTTCCTCCCGCACTTCCGAAGGCGTACCGTAGGGCAGAAGGCGCTGCTCATCCACGCCGCCCCAGAAGATGATGTCCTTGCCAAAGCGGTCTTTCAGCGACTGGGGCTCCATATCCGTCGCCCGCAGCTGCACAGGGTTTAAGATGTCCACGCCCGCCTCGGCAAGGTCCGGGATGATGCTGGACACCGAGCCGCAGGAGTGGAGCAGGATTTTCGCCTCCGTGCGCTGGTGGATAAAGGAAAAGATTTTTGTGTGCCAGGGCTTGATCAGTTTGCGGTAGGTGTCCGGGGACATTTGCAGGCGGTCTTGCATGCCCAGGTCGTCGGCGTAGCAAATGACGGAAATATACCGGCCCACTTCCCGCAGGTAGTTGTCAAAATAACGCATTTGCAGGTCCAGCAGTTTTCCGTACAGCACCTCCAGGAAATCCTCATTCAGCAACAGGTCGCAGGCCAGGTTTTCATACCCGCGAAGCTTTTGCGAGGTTTCGTAAAACCCCGGCACGCCAAAATCGGCCACCAGGGCGTAGGGGGTGCCCTCGTAGAGATAGGCGGCCTGCTTCCCAATGCCCTGGTACAGGACGGGGTCGTCCGGGTCGGGCAGGCGCATGGTTTCCAGGTCCTCTATTTCGGCGTCGGCCAGGGGGTGGCGCACAACATCGAAGTATTCGTGGGGCGCGGCCCGGCGAAACTCAATGCCAAAGCCGCTTTCAAACCGGTCGTTCACAATGCGGGGGGCCGTATAGTTCATGGAGATGCGGCGAAAGTCCGAACAAAAGCGGCGTTGCAATTCTTCGCAAGGGGCCACGGTGCCCATGGTGTGGTCGATAATGACGTCGTCGTCCAGCTGAATGCCCAAGGTATCCTTCAATTGCCGGTAGGCGGCGCCGTCCAGGCAGGTGACCACCGTGGCCCCGAAGTCGATAGGCGGCCGGTCGGTCTCTTGGTGGGAGAAGGCGCGGGCAACCCGTTCGCGGCTGATCATGGCGTATTCCTCTTTTCCGCCCGGATGGGGCTTTTGTGTCCTTTGGCCTGGGGCTCAGCGTTGCTGCCGGGCCAGCACTTTGGCGGCATTGGCGCGGATGGCGTCGGTAATGCGGTTGGCGGTTTCATACGGCTCCCGGCTCAGGGTGATGGAGCCCCCGGCGGCGTTCATGGCGATGTTCTCAATGACCCAGGTCACCATGACAATGCCCTCCAAGCGGTCCAGCGTGCCAAACAGGCCCTGGTGATAGGTTTCGGGGTCCTCCGGGGCGATGTCCTGAATGCCCAGCACCACCTTGCCCTGGAAAGCGTCCACCAGGCGGCGGAACTGGTCAAAAGCGCCCATGGGGGAGTTGTTCACCTCTTTGAGGTGCTGAATGCCCGCGATGGCTTCAATCTGATGGCTGCCCTTGCCGCAGTAGTGCACGCTGGCCCCGCCGTAGGGGGCAAACAGCTTGGAATAGTGGGGGGCCACAAACTCGGCGTAGAGCTCGCTGCTCAAGCATACCAGGTCGTCGTCGGAAACCCATACGCCCAGGCCCTTGGGGGCCCACAGGCCTTGCAGGCCGTTGCTGGCGTCCATGGGCTCGCCAATGCGTTCCTTCTGGGCCCGGGTCCAGCGGTCGAACCCTTCGCATACCTTTTCCATCAGTTCGTGGACAGCTTCGGGCTCGTCATACATCCAGTAAAACAGCTTGTCATACCCGCAAATTTGCGCGGCGGTGGAGAGGGGGCTGTTCATGTCCGACAGGCCCACGGGCAGGTCGCCATGGGCCACGGCGTATTCGATGCTTTTGAGCACCGTGGGCATGAAGCCATCCCGCTCCGGGTTGGGAATTTTGAGGCGGGCAATGTCCGCCGGGGTTTCGATGGCGGTGGAAAACACCCCCGGGTCCGCGCCGACAGCGCCGGGCATGCGGTAGTCGCAGCCAAAGCCGGAGGCCAGGCAGCCGGTGCCATACCAGGGCATGAAGTAGGGGATGAAATCGTCGTGCACCCGGCGCAGATGCTCCAGCGCGCCATCGGTTTGAAACTTGAGCATCACCGCCGGGTCGGAAAAGTAGGTGGTGGGTCGATTGGAGCCAAAGCAGAAATACACCGGGCAGTAGGCCACCACCGGCACATCTTCCGCGCGCCGGACAGGCTTTTGGGCAAAAGCCGCCTCAAACTTTTCATACCGCGCCGTCAGGTCGAAACCGCGCCATTCCGGTTGCCGATACACGCCGCAACACCTCTCTTTGCCATTTCAATTTTTTGAAGATCCAGGGGGCGTTTTACGCCTGGCCTGAAAGCGCTCTGTCGATGCTTTGGGCGGCGGTTTTGCCCGCGCCCATGGCCAGGATGACCGTGGCGGCGCCGGTGACGGCGTCCCCGCCCGCCCAAACAAACTGCTTGGTGGTTTGGCCCTGGTCGTCGGCGATGACGCACTCCCAACGGTTGACGTCAAGGCCCGGGGTGGTGGAGGCGATGAGGGGGTTGGGCGAGGTGCCAAGGGACATGATGACCATGTCCACCGGCAGGGTAAACTCGGTGCCCGAAAGGGTGACCGGGCGGCGGCGGCCGGAATCGTCCGGCTCCCCAAGGCCCATGCGAACGCAGGTCATACCGGAAACCCAGCCCTTTTCATCCGTCAAAATGGCCGTGGGGTTGGTCAGCAGTTCAAAATGGATGCCCTCTTCTTTGGCGTGGTGCACTTCCTCCACCCGGGCCGGCAGTTCCGCCTCGCCCCGGCGGTACACGACGGTCACCTCCGCGCCGTTGCGCAGGGCCGTGCGGGCCGCGTCCATGGCCACATTGCCGCCGCCCACCACCGCCACCCGGTTGCCCGTGTGCAGGGGGGTGTCCGCCCCGGGCTGGCCCGCCCGCATCAGGTTGGCCCGGGTCAGATATTCGTTGGCGGAAAACACGCCGTTGGCGTTTTCGCCGGGAATGCCCATAAACTTGGGCAGGCCCGCGCCGCTGCCAATGAACACGGCGTTAAAATGTTCTTCTTGCATCAGCTGGTCGATGGTCACCGAGCGGCCCACCACCGTGTTGGTTTCCAGTTCCACGCCCAGGCGCTTGACCCCTTCAATTTCGGCGGCGACCACCTTTTCCTTGGGCAGACGAAACTCCGGAATGCCATACACCAGCACCCCGCCGGGTTCGTGCAGGGCTTCAAAAATTTTTACTGAATATCCTTTGCGGGCCAATTCCCCCGCGCAGGTAAGCCCCGCCGGCCCGCTGCCCACCACCGCCACGCGCTTGCCGTTTTTTGGAATGGGGGCCTGCTTCGGGGGGTCCAGCTCCCGGGCGCTGTCGGCCACGAACCGCTCCAGCTTGCCAATGCTGACGGGGTCGCCCTTGCCTTTCAGCACGCAAAGGCCCTCGCACTGGGTTTCCTGCGGGCACACCCGGCCGCACACCGCCGGCAGGGCCGAGTCTTTGGCGATGATCTCGGCGGCGCCCGCCACGTCGCCCTGGCGCAGCTTTTGAATAAAGCCGGGAATGTCGATGAACACCGGGCAGCCCTCCACGCACTTGGGCTTTTTGCAATTCAGGCAGCGGGCGGCCTCCCGGGTGGCTTCCTCCAGGTTGTAGCCCAGGCACACCTCTTCAAAGTTGGCCCTCCGCGCCTGAGGGGATTGCTCCCGCACGGGGATACGCTTGTACTCAGGCATGGGCATGGCCCTCCTTACCGCAGCAGCCGCCGTGATGGGCGCTTTCCTGGAACGCCCGCATGGCACGGCCCTCCGTTTCTTTGTACACGCTTTGGCGGCTGAGCGCCTCGTCAAAATCCACCAGATGGGCGTCAAACTCCGGCCCGTCCACGCAGGCAAACTTGGTTTGGCCGCCTACGGTCACCCGGCAGGCGCCGCACATGCCGGTGCCGTCCATCATGATGGGGTTGAGGCTGGCCACGGTGGGAATGCCCAGTTCCCGGGTCAGCTGGGCGCAAAATTTCATCATGATCATGGGGCCGCTGGCAATGCACAGGTCATAGCGCTTGCCCTGGCGCTGCACCAGGTCCCGCAGCACATCCGTCACCAGGCCCTTCGCCCCTTCGGAGCCGTCGTTGGTGGCGACGTACACGTTCCCCGCCAGGGCGCGAATTTCTTCCGAAAGAATCAGCAGGCCCTTTTCCCGGGCGCCGATGATGCAGTCGCAGCTGACGCCCAGGCCGTGCAGGTATTTGATTTGCGGATACACCGGCGCGGCCCCCACGCCCCCGGCCACGAACAGGATGTTTTTCTTTTGCAGCGCTTCCACAGGCTCCTGGGTCAGCTCGCTGGGGATGCCAAGGGGGCCCGTAATGCTGTCGAATTCGTCGCCCACTTGCAGCTCCGCCATTTTGGCTGTGGACGCGCCCACCACCTGAAACACCAACGTCACGGTTTGGGCGGCCCGGTCATAGTCGCAAATGGTAAGGGGAATGCGCTCGCCCTTGTCCCCAAGGCGCACAATCAGAAACTGCCCAGGCAGGCAGCTGGCGGCCACCCGGGGGGCGCGCACGTCCATCAGCAGGGTGTCCGGCGTAAGTCGGCGAACGGTTTGAATGGTATACAAGGGCAATCTCTCCTTTGCTCGGGTGGGATACAAAGCGGGTTACAGGGGGAAGCAGGCGGCCCGCGGGTCGCCCTGGCCCAGGCACACGGCCATTTGCCATTCGTAGGCCCCGTTGGCGGGAATGGTGGAAACCTGGCCCCAAAGCCGGGCCGCGTCCGGGCGGTCGAAGGCACAGGTGCAGGGCTCCAAAAAGATGTTGTAGATGCCCCTGAAGTCGCCCTCGTTGTGCAATATGCCAAGATAGGGCACGGTTTCGGCGGTAAAGCTGAGGGCGAACACATCCCCGGCGGGATAGCTGACGGCGCACCAGCCTTCTTTCAGCTTGTTTTCAAAGTAATATTTTTCGCAGTTGCCGGTGGTTTCGTCCATACGGCTTACATCCCGGCGGACGCCCTGGGCGTCGGCGTATAGGGGATAATCGAAGCGGTCCCCATAGCGGCCGATGCGCCCGGTGTTGGTGAACACCGCCACACCCTTTGTGCAGTCCTCCGGCACATGAAGCCGCAGCCCCGGTTCCGCCACCACCATGGTGTGCCCGGCCCAAAGAAAGTCCATATCGAACTGGGTGGGGTTCTCCGCCCGGTAGCGGATCAGGGCCACGTTGTCGGCGGGCATGGAAACGGTTTTGTGAAACACATAGGGCAGCCGCACGCCGTGGCAGGTGAACCGCACGCCGGAGTCCGTCGTGCTCACCCGGCAGGGCAGGTTCCACACCTCGCCGTGGTCCGCCAGGGGGGTTCCCGTCCAGGGAAAGCGTTCGTAGGCGCAGCGGTCGATGGTGGGGAACATGTCGTCCAGCCCGGAGCATTCCGCGTCCACATACACGCCGTCAAAAGGCTGCCGAAGATAGCTTTTTTCCGGTCGCTGCACCAGGTATTCCTTGCCAAGCGGCTTGCGGTACGCGCTGACCAGACTGGCGCCCGTGTCCGGTAAGAACACGAACCGCGCCTGGTCGCTTTCCAGCAGAATGGCCCGCTGATCCTTGTAGGTGGTTTCCGAAATGTTCACCGGCAGCCCTCCTTAGGCAGGCGTGTTTTCGCCCGGGTCCAGATGGAGCAAGAGAAGCTCCGCCAAATCGCTGACAGGGGTTTTCGCATATTGATCCCCCAGGCGGGCGAGGGCTTCCCGGGTAAAGGGAAGGCCCAACATCGCCTTGGAAACAATGGAGGATAACTCCGCGTCCATAGCGTCCGTAAACAGGGTCACCTCCGCGATGCGGCCATCCCCAAGGGTGAGGCCCAGCCGCGCTTCGCCCCAGGGAAAGCGGTCGTGCACCTCCCGGGCAAATTCCGTGTTCCGGCCCAGCACCCACTCCCGGGAGCGGTATTTTTCCTCGTAGGCCCGCACTGTGGGGTCGTCCTCCGGGAAGGAAGCGGCCTGCCCCACGGGTACGCCATACACCCGGCCCAGCGCATGGGCCAGAGCAGCCCGAAGGGTTTCCACCGTAATGCGTGGGCAAGCCTCTTGCAGGTTTTTCACCCGGGCGCTGACCGAAGCAATGCCCTTGCTTTGCAATTTCAACTCCGATGGGTTCAGGTAGCGGCCCAGCTTTTGCATGTCCACATCCACCAGCACCGTGCCATGGTGGAGGCAAAAGCCGCTTTGCTGCAAAAAGGCGTTGCCGGAAAATTTGAAGCCGTCCAGCAGGATGTCGTTGCGGCCGCTGGCTTCCCCATGGAGCCCAAACTCTTTCAATGCCTCCAGAATGACCGAAAGCTGACGGGGCACGTCGTAGTCTTGCTGGGGCAGCACAAAGGAAAAATTCAGGTTGCCCAGGTCGTGGAACACCGCCCCGCCCCCCGAGGGCCTGCGTACCAGCGTGCCGCCCTCGGCTTGCAGCTGGGCCACGCGGCATTCCCGCCAGGCGCTTTGGTTGCGGCCGATAACGACGGTGTTTTGGTTCTGCCAAAGGTACAGGACGCAGGTGTCCGGCTTTGCGCCGGAAAGCAGCGCGGATTCTACCGCAAGGTTATGGGCGGGGTCCAGGGAGGTTTCGTTGAGTAATAAGCATTGGTGGATCATGGTCTATATCGCCTGCCTGTCAAAAAGAGATAAAGAAAGCATTCTCTTTTGGACTGCCGTTTTCCTTGTGAAAATGACGCGAAAGCGGTTACGCAGTGGACTGAAAAAGAACCAGGGGCGGGGAGCCGCCGGGCGCGTCGCCGCCCGGACAGCCGCCCCGGAAGCCCAGCCTTTATTTCCCCAGCAATTCCCGGGCGCTTTTCAAAATGTTTTCGGTGGTCAGGCCGAACATGGGGATCAGCTCCTCCAAAGGGCCGCTCCAGCCGTACTCGTCCCGCACGCCCACCAGCCGCATGGGCACGGGGCATTTTTCGCACAGGCACTCGGCCACGGCGCTGCCCACGCCGCCAAAGATGTTGTGGTTTTCACAGGTGACCACCCGGCCTGTTTTTTTGGCGGTGGCCACAAGGGTTTGTTCGTCCACGGGCTTGATGGCCGTCATGTTGATCACCTCGGCGCTGACGCCTTCCCGGCTCAGGATGTCCGCCGCTTCCAGGGCCCGGGCCACCATCATGCCGCTGGCCACCAGGGAGATGTCCGTTCCTTCCCGCAGCACGGTGGAGCGGTCCAGGGCAAAGCGGTGGCCCTGGGGCACCACGGGCACGTCGTACTTGGGCAGGTCTCCGCGAATCATGCGGATGTACACGGGCCCCACATAGGCCATGGCCTGCTCAATGGCCTGTTCCAGCTCCGAGGGATCGGCGCATTCCACCACGCGAATGTTGGGGGTGGAGCGGAGGATGGCGATGTCGTTCATGCACTGGTGGGTGGCGCCGGTGTTGGGCGTGGACACGCCGGTGTAGCAGCCGATCATTTTGACATTGGCTTTGGCGTACCCAATTTGCACATACACCTGGTCGCAGGCCCGGTGGGACAGGAAGCAGGAAAACAGCGGCACCACCGGCAGCATGCCGCTGCGGGAGAGGGCAAAGGCAAAGGAGAGTGCCGCTTGCTCGGCAATGCCCATGGTGACGTACCGGTCCGGATACTGATCCCGAAAATCCAGCACATTGGTGGCGGTACCGGTTTCCGCGTCCACCACCACCATGTTTGGGTATTGCCGGCCCATGCGCACCAGCGTATCGGCCAACGCGCTGCGAAAACCTTTCAGGGAAACGCCATACATCATTTTCTCGCTCATAGCCCTAACTCCTCCATGCAGCGCCGGTAGCTGGCGTCGTCCAAATGCCCGGCGTGCCAGTGAATCGCGTCCTCCTCCATGAAGGAGATGCCCGCGCCCTTTTTGGTATCGCAAAGGATAACGCGGGGCTGCCCCGGCGCTGTTTCCGGGGCCCGGGCCAGGTCAATGGCGCGGCGCAGGGCGGCCACGTCATGGCCGTCCACCCGTTGCACATGCCAGCGGTAGGCCTGCCAGCGGGCCTCAAAAGGCTCCAGGTCCATCACCTGGGCCGTGGTGGAAGAGATGATGTACTTGTTGTAATCCACCAGCGCCACCACGTTGTCCAGCTTGAGTTGCGCGCAAAGGGCCGCGCCTTCCCAGGTTTGGCCTTCGGTGCACTCCCCGTCGCCCAGCAGCACATACACCCGGCGGTCCGCCTGGCCTTGGTGCTTGGCGGCCCAGGCATAGCCCGCGCCGTTGGAAAGGCCCATGCCCAGGGACCCGGTGGTGGCCTCCACGCCGGGCAGTTCCAGGTTGCAGTGCTCCTGCAAAAGGCCCCCGGCGCGGTTGAATTCGTTCCACAGCATGTCGCGCCCAAAAAAGCCGCGCCAGGCCATGGCCGCGTAAAGCGCGGCGGAGCAATGCCCCTTGGACATCACAAAAATGTCCCGCAAAGGCCAGTCCGGCTCCTGAGGGCGCAGGTTCAGATAATGGCCGTATAATACGGCAAGGATCTCCGCGCAGGACAGCTCGCCACCCACATGGCTGGACTGGGTGCCTGAATAATAGGTGATTTCGATAATGTCCCGGCGAAGTTGCAGGGCAAAGGCCCGCAAATCCTCGTCCGTCATGGGGGTATGGTACCGGCTGATGACGGGAATGGAACTTTGGTTACGGTAGGTCGGTCGCGGGTGTCCCAATGAGATCCTCTCCTTATTCAAACGAAGCCCGTTACCGCCAGAGGGTTTTGCGGGCGGCGGCGGCAATGCCTTCCGCGGTGGGCACGTTCAGATTTTCCAGCTTGCGGGAGTAGGGCATGGGTACCTGGGCGGGGCTGACCCGCTGAATGGGCGCGTCCAGGTAGCGGAAGGCCCGGTTTTGCAGCTCGTAGGCGATTTCACCGCCAAAGGAACAGAAGGGCAGCGCCTCCTGGGCGATGACGCAGCGCCCGGTTTTTTGCACCGAGGCGATGATGGTGTCCATGTCCAGGGGCACCAGCGTGCGGGGGTCGATCACCTCGGCGGAAATGCCTTCCTTTTCCAGAAGAACCGCCGCGTCCAAAGCCCGCTGCACCATGTAGGCCGTGGCCACCAGGGTCACGTCCGAGCCGGAACGCTTCACCTCCGCAACCCCAAAGGGCAAGGTGAAGTCCGGATCCTCCGGCACTTCCCCCCGGACGGCATAGAGCATTTTGTGCTCGCAAAACACCACGGGGTTATCGTCCCGAAGGGCGGTTTTCAGCAGCCCTTTCGCGTCCGCCGGCGTGGCGGGGCAGGCCACCTTCAGGCCGGGCACCCCGGCGAACAGGCTTTCAAAGCACTGGGCGTGCTGGGCGCCGTTGCCCCGGCCGCAGCCCTGCTGCACCCGAAGGGTATAGGGCACATGCACCTTGCCGTCGGACATGTAGTGGATTTTCGCCATTTGGTTCACCAGCTGGTCCATGGCGCAGAGGATGAAATCCACATATTGCATTTCCACCAGCGTGTGGGTTCCCGTAATGGCCGCGCCCAGGCCCGCGCCTACAAAAGCGGCCTCCGAAATGGGCGTGGACAGCACCCGGCCGGGGAATTCCTCCGGCAGGTCCAGGGAGCAACCGAACACGCCGCCAAATTTGGCAATGTCCTCTCCCATGAAAAAGAGCTTGGGGTTCCGGCGCATCTCCTCCGCGATCGCATCGCGAACAGCGGTAGCGTACTTCATTACAGCCATCTTTTATCCCCTCACGAAAACAAGTGGGTCGTCAGCGCGGCGTCGTCGGGTTCCGGGCTTGCCATGGCGAAGGCGACGCTTTCATCCACCCGCCCGTCCACGGCCCGGGCGATTTGGTCCAGCTCCGCTTCGGTGGCCAGCCCCTGGTCCAGAATGTGCCGCCCAAGGCGCAGGATGGGGCAGCGGGTTTTCCACTCGTCCACCTCTTCCTTCGTGCGGTAGCCGCCGTAGGAATAGGCGTCCCCCGGCCAGTGGCCGGACCAGCGGTAGGTTTTGGCTTCCAGCAACGAGGGCCCGTCGCCCCTGCGGGCACGGTCGATACACTGCTGGTAGGCCGGTTCCAGGGCAAACACATCATTGCCGTCCACGGTCATGCCCGGCATGCCATACCCGGCCGCGCGCACGGCCATGTCCTGCACCGAGCAGCTTTCCGCGGCGGTGGTGAACACCTCATAGCCGTTGTTTTCCACCACGAAAATGACGGGCAGCTTCCACACCGCCGCAAGGTTCATGCTTTCGTGGGTCACCCCTTCGTTGCACGCGCCTTCGCCAAGGAAGCAAAACACCACCCGGTCGGTATGCTCCACCAGCTTCAGCGTGATGCCCGCGCCGCAGGCCAAAGAAGTGCCGCCGCCCACAATGCCGTTGGTGCCCAAAAGGCCGTGGGCTGCGTCAAACATGTGCATGGAACCGCCCTTGCCGCCGGAAAGGCCGGTGGCCTTGCCAAACAGCTCCGCCATGACGCGGTTTAAATCGCTGCCGCAAAGCACTGTGTGGCCCACGCCCCGGTGGGTGCTGGTGAACAGGTCCCCTTCCTGGCGAAGGCACATGGCCACCGCGCCAATCGCTTCCTCGCCAATGTACAGGTGTAGCGAGCCTGTGACCAGGCCCTCTTTGTAAAGCTCATCGGAACGCTGCTCAAACCGCCTGGACAGCAGCATGTTTTCATAAAGCGCCAGGATTTCTTTTTTCGTCATGCCAAGGCCTCCCGTTTTGGGTCAATCCATGATCAGACCGCCGTTGATGTCCAAAATTTCGCCCGTAATGTAGCGGGCGCGGCGGCTGGATGCCAGGAACAGCACGCCGTAGGCGATGTCGTCCGGCACGCCCAGGCCCAGGGGCACCGCCTTGATGATGTTGTCCTTGCCGCTGCCCCCCGCGCCGGGCAAATGGGCCTGCTGTTCGATCATGTCGGTATCGATGGGGCCGGGGCAGATGCCGTTTACACGTACGCCGTCCTTGGCAAGCTGCACGGCAAAATGAAAGGTGAGGGAGTTGATGGCCCCCTTGGACGCCACATAGGCCGGGGAGGGGTTCATGCCCCCGGTTTTGGCCGCGCCGGCGGAGATGTTTACAATCGCGCCGCTGCGCTGCTTGCGCATCATAACGCCGGCAAAACGGCTGCAAAAATACGTGCCCCGGATGTTGACGTTCATCACCCGGTCCCAGCCCGCCTGGGCGTGGTCCGCAAATTTTTCAAAGGAAATGATGCCCGCGCTGTTCACCAGCACATCCAGCCGGCCAAAGCGCTTCTCAATTTCTTCAAATACGCCCTGAACGCTGCTTTCGTCCGCAATGTCCAGCTTCATGGGCGTTACGCTGAGCTTTTCCGCCGTAAGGCGGTCCGCCATGGCCTTAAGGGCGGCTTCGTTGATGTCCAGCGCGATGACCGTGGCCGATTCCCGGGCGAACATCGCGGCGCAGGCCTCACCGATGCCCGCCGCCGCGCCTGTGACCACCACGATTTGTCCCTGAAATTCTCCCATGGGTATTCCTCCTCAAAGGAACGGCCGCGCAAGGCCGCTTGACGCGAGCCGGCGCGACCGTTCTTCAAACGCTGATTACTTCTGCCGCATCCTTTTTTGGGTATACTGGTCGTCCTTGTTGCGCACAGAGGTGCCCCAGGCCTTTTGGCGGGCGAAGAACACGCCGTTTTGCTCCTGCTTGGGCCAGAGGGTGAACAGCACGAAGGGCTGGTCGCTCATGGTGTTATCGATCCAATGGAACACATGGGGCGGAATGACGATGAGATCGCCGTTTTTGACGGGCACGCAGTCCTCGTCCAGCCAGACGGTGGTGCCGGGGGCCGCCGAAACGATATAGTAAAGCTCCGTATCGTCATGGGCGCCGCCCTCGGTGCGGCAATGGGGTTCAAGCGTTCCTTCGTTGATATTGATAATCTGCTGGCCGGCCATTTCGTCCCCTGTCAGCATTTTGCTGGAATAGGTTTCGTCACATACAAACGCTTCCACGTTTTCCGAGTTGACCAGTTTCCACGGCAGTTTGTTCATGGTGTGGGTCGCTTCCTTTCGTTTGTCTCGTTTGTCGGCCTCTGGCGCCAAAGGGCTTATTTTTCAAATTCCACCATCACCTTCACCCGGCTGTCGTTGCGGGCGGTGACGGCGGCGAACGCTTCCTCTACGCGGCTGAAGGGGAAACGGTCGGTGATCATGGGGGAGAGGTCAATGTGCCTGTTGGCGAGCAGATCCAAAATTTTGGGGCCCATGTTGGGGGTGCCCGCCGCGCCCACCAGCGTGCAATTGCGCACGATGAGGCTGTCCAGCTTCACGTCCTTCAAATCCTGCTCGTAGAAGCCGGGAATGACCAGATAGCCGCTGGGACGCAACAGCATCAGCACATCGTTGAAGATTGTGGGGTCGCCGGTGGTGTCCAGAATCACGTCCATGCCCCGGCCGCCGGTTTCGCGCATGACCACGTCCCGCAGGTTTTCCTTGGTGGTGTTCACCAGGATATCCGCGCCCAGCTTCTTGCCGATGGCAAGCTTGGCGTCCTTGCGCCCGGCCAGGATGGTTTTGCCCATGCCCATGCCCTTGGCGCAGGCCATGCCGCCCATGCCGATGGGGCCGGTGCCCAAAACCAGCAAATTATTGCCCGGGCCCAGGGGCGCGCGGGTCAGCCCATACAGGCCGATGGCGGAGGGCTCGATCATCGCGGCCTGGTCCAGGGGCACGTTTTCGGGCACCTTAAAGGCGCAGCGTTCCATCACCAGCATATACTCGGCAAAGGCGCCGGGCCAGCACTCGCCAATGGTGCCAAGGGCGCGGCTGTGGACGCAGTTGTTGTTTTCGCCCCGGAGGCAGTACTCGCACTCGCCGCAAAAATACTGCGTATCGGAGATGATGTTGTCGCCTACCTTGATGCGGCTGGTGTCGCTGCCCACTTCCACCACTGTGCCGGACCATTCGTGCCCCAGGCGCACGGGGTAGATGGGCTCCATGCCCTCGCCCAGGGTGAGCGTGCCTTTCATGATGGAAACGTCTGTGGCGCATACGCCCGTATACCGGACCTTCGCCAGCACCTGATGAGGGCCTACCTCGGGCCTGGGCATGTCGACCACGCGCAGCTCTCCCGGTTTATATGCCAATAATACTTTCATATCTTTGCCCCATTTCCAATTCGATTTCGATGATTTTCTAGAAATCCCGGGTATAGCCGCAAATCCAGCCGCCGTCGATGGTGATGATGGCGCCGGTGGTGTATTTGGATTCCTCGCTGGCCAGGAACACCGTCATGGCGGCAATGTCCTCGGGCTGGCCGGGCTTGCCCTGGGGAATGTGGGACGTAAGCGCTTTCGCACGCTCCGGATCGGCATAGAACAGCTTCTTTGTGCCCTCAAACAGGATGGAACCCGGGGCAATGCCGTTGACGCGAATGTTCAGCTCGGCCAGCTCCAGCGCCATGGCTTTGGTCAGGTTGAACACGCCGGCCTTGGCGGCGGTGAAGGCGCATTGGAGGCGAAGCGGGGTGAGGCCCACGATGGAGCCGATATTGATGATGTTGCCGCCCTGGCCCTGCTTTTCCATCTGCTTGATGGCGGGCTTGGAGCAGTAATAGACCCCGTTCAGGTCGATATTGATAATGCGCTGCCACAAATCGTCGTTATATTCATGAATGGGTTTGCGATCCTCCACGCCGCCGTTGATGCCCGCGTTGTTCACCAGGCAGTCCAGCCGCCCGTAGATTTCAACGGTTTTGCGGATCATTTCCTCGGCGCTTTTTTTGTCGCTCACGTCGGCGATGACGGCGGAACATTCGCCGCCTTCCGCCCGGATCGCGTTGACCACTTCATCCAGCGTGGCGGCGGTACGCCCCGCCACAACCACCTTCGCGCCGTTTGCCGCAAATTGCTTTGCCATGGCGCTTCCAATCGCTCCGCCACCACCGGTAATGATCACAACTTTTCCCTTCAGATCGTCTACTCTCACCATAACCAGCACCTCCAATTAAAACAGAATCAAGCGGGAACCTTACGCTTTTGTTTATAGATGTCAAACAGCACGGCACCTGCCATCAGCGCGCCCTGCACCGCGATGCGCATGCTTGTTGGCAAACCCAGGAAAATAATGGCGTTTTCCGCCGCGAACACCAGCAGCACGCCGATGAGGATGCCCACGGGGGACCCTTTGCCGCCGCTGAGGCTGACGCCGCCCACCACGCAGGCGGCAATGGCGCGAAACTCCCAGCCGTCGCCGTTTTCGGGAAGCCCCAACCCATAATCCAGCGTTAACATAATGCCGGCCACGCCCGCCAGGAAGGACGAAATGACATAGGCGGCCATGCGCATCCGCTTGGTGTTGATACCTGCCAGCACCGCCACCTCGCTGTTGTCGCCCGTCGCCAGCAACCTGCGCCCCCAAAGGGTTTTTTTGATGACCACAAAGGCGATGGTGAACAGGAGCAACATGATCCAAAAGGGCGGAAGCATGCCCAGGAGATGCTTGTCGAACATTTTGGTGTAGGGGAACCCGGGCACTTTGTCCAGCGCGAACTGGTACCCTTTGATGAACAGATACCGCGCGCCGCCCACGATGTACATCGTGCCCATGGTGGCCACGAAATCCGGCACGCCGAAGTGCACCACCAAAACCCCGTTCACCAGGCCGATGATGACGCAGCTGGCCAGGGCGAACAGAATGGCCCCTTCCCCGGACCAGCCGTAATCGCACACAAAGGAAGCCATGATGATGCCGGCAAAGCCCGCCACGCGGCCTGTGGAAATATCCACCCTGCCCGTCATCAGCGGAAAGGCCGCGCCCAGCGCGCATACGGCGATGTAGGGAATTTGGGTGAACATGGCGGAAAAGTTTTTAATGGTGAGGAAGTCCGGCCGAATCAATGTGGTGATGAAGATAATCGCCAGCAGGGGCATGGTGACGCTGACCTCGTCCGAGCGCATGAAGCGGCGGAAGAAGGATCCTTTGTTTTGCACGGCGCTTTGGCTATTGAGCATGAATACTCCTCCTTCCCATTATTTGGCGATGCGCTTGGCTTCCATGCGCTTGCGCTGGATATCCATCAGCACGGCCAGCACCAAAATGGCGCCGATCAGCACCAGCTGCAGGTTGGTATCCACTTTCAAAAGCCGCAGGCAATTCCACAGCACATGGAAGAGCAATACCCCCAGGCCCACCCCATAAATGGAGCCCTGGCCTCCCGCCATGGAGATGCCGCCGATGGCGCAGCAGATGATGGCGCGAAATTCCCGGCCGCCGCCATAGACCGAGGACGCGTTGAGCGTGGTGAGGACATCAAACAGGCCGCTGACCGCCGCCAGGCCGCCCGCCAGCATGAACACCAGCAGTTTGGTACGGTTCACGTTGATGCCCGCCATTTGCGCGGCTTCCTTGTTTCCGCCCACAGCCCGTATGCGGTAACCGAAATTGGTTTTGCGCACCACAAAGTCCAAAAGAATGATCATGCCGATGAAAATGAAGAACAGCCAGGAAAGCCCCAGGGGCTTGGGCCGGGTAAACACCTTGGTGCCCAGCGTTTCGATGGGAATGGGAAGGCCTTCGCTGAAGGTGACGGCCAGACCGTAGCAGATGAACTGGGTCGCCAGGGTGGTGATCCAGGAACTAAGGCCAAGCTTGGTGACCATCAGGCCGTTGACCGCGCCCACAAGAACGCCCGTGGCCAGGGTGGCCAGCAACGTGGGAATCAGCGGTAAGCCAAGCTTGTCGCAGACCATGGCGCCGACGATGCCGGCAAGGCATCCGGACATTCCCACGGACAGGTCGATTTCACCGGACATCAGCACCAGGGATTCCGCCAGGGCCGCAACGCCGATGAAGATGCTTCCCGTCAGAATGGTGGAGAAATATTTCCAGGTCAGCAGGCTTTCGTTGATGCTGGCCGTAACCCCCATGATGATGATGATGGGGATCAGGATGCCAATTTCCGGAGACATAAACAGCCGAAAGGCCATGTCACCGCTTCGCCGTTTCATCTCCCGTGTCGCCAGAGTGTTACTCACAGTGGTTCCCCCTTCAGCGCCTTACGCGATGGTTTTGAACGTTTTCACGGCAAGCTCCATAATGGCCGTCTCGCTGGCGTTCCCCTCCAGTTCGCCTGCCAGGCGGCCTTCCGCCATGACCACGAACCGGTCGGACATGGCCATGAGCTCTGGCAGTTCCGAGGAAATCATGATGATCGCCTTTCCCTGTTTGGCCATGTCGTTGATGTGCGAGTAAATTTCGTTTTTGGAGCCAACGTCGATGCCCTTGGTGGGTTCGTCCAGGATCATGATTTTCGGCTCGGCGTTCAGGGACCGGGCGATAACCACCTTTTGCTGATTGCCGCCGGATAAGGTGTTGACCATGGTTTTGATGGAAGGGGCTTTGATGCGCAGCTGGTCGTAGTAGGTTGTCGCGCGGCGTCTGAGCTTCGCGTTGCTGACGATGGCCGCGGTGCTCACTTCCCCAAGGTTGGAGATGGACACGTTGTCCTTGATATCCCAAACAAAATTGAGGCCGTACTTTTTCCGGTCCTCGCTCACCATGCCGATGCCCTTGCGCACGGCCTGGTCGGAGGAGCGGATGTGCACCTTTTTGCCGTGGACGTAAATAGAGCCGGAATGAATGGGCAGCATGCCATACAGCGCCATGCAGACCTCGCTGCGCCCCGCGCCCACCAGGCCGGCCATGCCAAGCACCTCGCCCGCGTGCACGGAGAAGGAGACGTTTTCGATGAGGTTTTTGTGTGCGATATAGGGGTGAGAGATGGTCAGGTTCTCTACCCGGAGAACCTCCTCTCCGATTTCCGGCTTCTCTTTCACATAGAGGCTTTTCAGCTCGCGGCCGATCATGTCGTGGATGATGGTGGAGGTATCATACTGCGCCCGGTCAAACGTGGAAATGTTCCGGCCGTCCCTAAGGATGGTGACCCGGTCCGTCAGTTCCAGGATTTCCGCCAGCTTATGGGTGACGAAAATGATGCTGGTGCCCTTTGATTTCAGCATCCGCACCACTTCAAAAAGCTGTTGCACGTCTTTGGCGGAAAGGGATGTGGTGGGCTCATCCAAAATGAGCACCTTCGGGTCTGTGGCCAAAGCCCGGGCAATCATCAGCATTTGCTGCTGCCCGATGGACAGTTTGCGCACGTCCGCCCGGGGGTCCAGGTTGATATGGTTTTTGGAAAGCAGGTCGGCGGTGGCCTGATACATTTCGCGGAAATTGACAAAGGGCACTTTGCCCCTGGCCGCCTTGCCCGCGTTGGCGCGGGGTTTATCCAGCTTGAGGTCCGCCATGTAGATATTTTCAGCAACAGAGCTGTATTTCAGCACGTTGATTTCCTGCGGCACATATCCGATCCCAAGGCGCATGGCATCCCGGGGGTTCGCCGGTTGGATTTCTTCCCCCTCAATTTTCAGCATGCCCGAATAGGACCCGTGAGGGTAAATTCCGTTGAGCACTTTCAGCAACGTGGATTTTCCGGCGCCGTTTTCGCCGATCAGGCCCAGCACCTCGCCCGGACAGACGTTGATGCATACGTTGTCGTTGGCCACCACGCCCGGGAACTTTTTGGTGATGTTGATCGCTTCCAGTACGTAGTCCATGATTCCATCACACCTTACTTTTTTGCTCGCTCGCTGGGGCTTTTCTGATAGAGGTACGGGCTTGCCCTAAGGCTAAGGCAAGCCCGCACCCGCTAAGGTTTACGAGTCGTGTTCCGGAAAAACTTGTGGATTACTTGAAGAACGTGGCAACCTGGGCAGCGATGTCGCGATGGAAGGCAATGCCGTTCTCGCCTTCGCCGTCCTTGGTGACGATGGGAGCGGTCAGGTCGGTCCACGCGGGCACTTCTTCGCCGCGGAACACTTTATCCATGTACTCCATGGTCTTGTAGGCTTCCTGGTACAGGGGCTGCGCGACCAGGGCCAGCACCTTGCCGGACTCCAGGGCGTTCAGGTTGCCTTCGGTGGCGTCCATGCCGATGATGGCGATTTCGCCGTCAGCCTTGCCGGCCTTGGTGGCGGCGTCGGACCAGGTGATGGGGGAGTTGCCGGTGGTGCCGAACGCGCCGATGATGTCGGGGTGGGCCTGGATGATGGCCAGGTTCACGGCGGTGGCGGAGTCCACAACAGCGCCCTCAAGCTCGGTGTCCAGAAGGGCGACGCCTTCCAGCTTCATGGTCTTGGCCAGGTCCGCCCAGGTGGCGCGGAAGCTGTCGTTGGCGGCGTTCTCGGTCACGTTGCGGGTGTTCTGGGTGATGGCGATGGAGCCGGTCTTGCCTTCCAGGGTCTTGGCCAGAAGCTCGGCAGACTGTTTGCCGTAAAGAACGGGATCGCAGGCCATGTTGAACTTCAGGCCTTCGGGGAGGGAGCCGTCTTCGCCGCGGAGGTTGAAGTGAGCCACGCCTACCACGGCGCCGCCGGCAGCCGCGTTAGCGATGCACTCAAACCCCGTGGAGTCGCCGACCCACGCCATGACGCCCTTGCCGCCCTCGGCCACAAAGGAATCGATCGCGGCAAACACCTCGGCATTGTCGGTACCCTCGGTGCCGATGACCTTCGCGTTGGTGTAGCCCAGTTCCTGGGCGGCCTTCAGGAAGCCCAGCTGCACGATGCGGTGCACAGGATGGTTGTACACCATCATCGCGATGGACACGGGGTAGTCCGCCGGATTGAAATCCGCGGCCAGAGCCGTCGCGGCCAATGTGAACAGCATCACCAGTGTGAGAACGAAAGCCAGGATCTTCTTCATGATTTTTACCTCCTCGTTTTTATCTCCTTATACCCTGGGTTTTCCAGGGGTATAATCTTGCGAATGCCCACAAAAAACAGGCGTAAGCGGTTACGCAATCGACATGATAAAAAATACTGGCGCACCCATATCATTGGGGTGGGACGCTGTCAACCATTGCGTAAACGCTTACGCATCGGAGGATACAAATAGTTGATTGGTTAGCAAGTCAAACGATTCATTGTGTTTAGACACATGATACAATGTTTCTTGTCCCATTGTCAATAGCTTTTCCACCAATTGGATTGTTTATTTTTTGTCAAATGCTTCCAAAGGCGGGAAACCTGCGTGGGCTTACCCCACGTAGGCCTCGCCCTGGCAAAGCAGATGAAGCCGCACATCCGCCGCCTCGGTGGGCATGGCGTCGATCAGTTCCTGAGGGTCGCCATGGTGGAGGGGAAAGGTCCAAAAGTGGCAGGGGATCAGCACTTTGCTTTGCAGCATGGCCGCGTAGCGGGCCGCCAGCACGCCGTTTAAGTTGCCAAAAGCGCCGTTGATGGGCAAAAGGGATACGTCGGGCTTGGCCTGCAAGGCAGCGGAAAGGCGTTCGGGGGTCAGGGCGGTGTCCCCGGCGAAATAGACGGTTTCAAAGCCAAAATCCAGCAGGAAGCCCATGGCTTCCGGCGCCAGCTCGCCATGGTCGCAGTCCATGGCCGTCAGGCTGCACCGGGGCAGAATTTGGGCTGTTTCGCCTTTGGAAAGGGCCGTCACCCGGGCCATGTCCAGCCCCATCTCGCGCATTTGGGCGGCCACAAGCTTGCTGGTGTACACGCGGGTTTTTCCGTTGGCCATGAGGGGCGCGATGGAATCTGTGTCAAAATGATCGCCGTGCTCGTGGGAGATCAGCAGCACATCCGCGCAAAGCTCCCTGGCGGCGCAGGGGGGCGGGGACAGCCGCTTGAAGCCGGGGGCCAGTTCTGGAAAGAGGCGCTCCACCGTGTCGGAAAGATAGGGGTCGATGGCTACGGTTTGCCCCTCGTGTGTTTTCAGCAGGAATCCCGCCTGCCCGAGCCAAAAAATCGCCACCTGATTTTGGGGAACCTGGGTTTCTTCCACTGTGCGCATAAATTCCATAATTCTGTCCGTCCTTTCCTGACTCGAAGCCGCCCAAGGGTCCGGCTACGGCGTTGTTGATGATCCGGGGGAATGATGGTATACTGATTTGGAAAACAAAAGCATTTCCGTTGAAAAAGCCATCTCGTCTGCTTTTGAAGGAAGGGATCTGCGTGAGCAAAAGAGTTACAATTTACGATATTGCCGCAAGGCTGGGGGTTTCCATCGCGACGGTGAACCGGGCGCTGACCAACAAGCCCCGGGTCAGCGTGGAGACCCGCCAGCGCGTGCTGGCCACCGCCGAGGAGATGGGCTTTACCCCCAACGCCCTGGCCCGGTCCCTGTCCCGCCAGCCCATCCGGTTGGCGGCGGTGGCTTTTACCAGCTTTCCGGAGTTTCACAACAGCTTTCTGGACGGCGTGCGCTCCGCCCTGGCGGAACTGAGGGATTTCAATGTGCAGGTGGACTGTTTCAGCTTTGACGACGGTTCGTCCAACACGGACAAGGGCAGAACCTTTTTGGCGGAAACCTATACCCGCATCGCCGCCGCCCATTACGACGGGGCGCTGGTTTGCGGCAAAACCACCGACCATGCCCGCATTCTGAGCGAAAGCGGCGTGGCGGTGGCCACGGTGGTCAACGACATCGCCCCTTCCATGCGCAGCTTTTGCGTCAAGTATAACGGGCACGTGGCGGGCCGTGTGGCCGCGGAACTGCTATACCATTACGGGGACCGGCAGCGGCCTGTGTACATCGCCTCGGGGGGAGAGCCCCAGTACAGCATTCATACCGAAATGGTGGACGGCTTTCGGGAACAGCTGGCGGTGACGCCGCTGGAGCTGAAAGGGGTATACAGCCATTATGACGACCCCAACCTGGCCTATGAGGAAACCGTGCGGGTGCTGGACGAATGCCCCAACCTGGGCGGCATCTACGTGAACTCCTTCAATTCCATGGGCGTGATCAAAGCGGTGGTGGAACGGTCTTTGGCGGGCAAGGTTTGCCTGATCACCTCGGACGTCTACCCGGAATTGCGCCGCTATATCCGGGAGGGCGTGGTGGTGGCCTCCCTGTTCCAAAACCAGTACCAGCAGGGCAGAAAGGCGCTGCAACTGATGTACCACAGCATTGCCGACGGCATTAAAGCGCCGGACACCACCATGGTGGAGCCGAAAATCATTCTGCGCAGCAATTTGGAACTGTTTTAGTTCCGGGCGGACAACAGCCTTTCCGCCACTTCGCCAAGCGTTGCGTCTTCCCCGACGTTGCCGGGAAAAATCACATAGGGGATGCCGGGGAATTTGCTTTCCTCCCCGGTTTTCCATACGGGCACGCCGGGGGCGGCCTGGCCCATGACGGTGGCCCGCCGAACGCGAAGCGCCACGGTGCCCACGTCGCTGGAGGTGATGCCGCCTTTGGCCACGATAAAGCGCGGGCGAACCGTAAGCCGCGCCGCTACGTCGGTGACGGCGGCGGAAATGCGAACGGAGATGAGCAGCTGCCGCTCGCTGTCCTCGCCGGCCAGGTCCAGGCGGTCGCGCCGGGTATAGACCGCCACGGTGCGGCCATTTAAAATGCGGGCGTTGGCTTCCCGGGACACCCGCTCCACTTCGCCCTCCAGCCCGCCTTCCACCAGGGCCAGGTGCTGGTCAAACTCGATGAAATCAATGGGCAAAGCGCTTTTTTGCAGCGCCTCCAGCTGCCGGGTGGTTTTGGCCACGTGGGAACCGATGATGATCAGCCCGCCATGGGTTTCCCCAGGGGTCACCAGCTCTTCCGGGGTCAGCAGCGGCTTGTCTGGTACGCCGCCCAGGGCCTTGGGCAGCGCGGCGGCGCTGCGAAAAAGATACTCCCCGCCCTGGCGCAAAGCCCGGCACAAGGCCACGCAAAAGGATTCCACATCCGCCGCGCCGGCCGCGTTGACGATGATTTTTTCAAAGTCTTTGGCCGCCAGCATGCGCTGGGCAAGCCGGTCCCAGTCCATTCGCCGCAATTCCTCCAGGGGAAGGTACGCCATGTTCCCGGCCCGGTGCCGGCCCCCGGTTTTTTCCTCGCACCAAAGCCCCAGGTGAGAAGCCTGGTAGCCAAAGGTGCGGTCCTTGGCAAATTCCGTTTGCCCGGCGGGAATCAGCTGCCCGCCTTCCTTCACATAGTGGATGTTTTGGAGGGTGTACCGCCCCCCCTCCTGAAAGAAGGGAAAGACCACCTCGCCCCGGTAGCGCTTGCCCGTTTTGGCCTCCAGCACCCGGCGCAGGGTTTCGGTTTCCAGGGGATAGTGGCCCCGAAGCGTGGAGTCCCCCCGGCTTATGACCAGAAAATCTTTGCCGGTTTTTTGGGAGGCAAGGGCGATGTTCGCGGCGATTTCTTCGTGGACGCGCTCCGTCTGTTCGGCGGTGAAGGCCCGGGAGTTGGTCAGCAGAAAAAACATGGGGGCTTCTTCCATAAAGCCGGAAAGGACCGTTTCCGCGTCCCAAGCGGTATATACGGAAACGTCGTGTACGGTTTGGGTGCCCGTGGGGTCGTCGTCCAATACGACGATTTTCCGGCTCAGCCGGGGAAGCTCCCGGGAAAGGGCCAACTGAACCGCCTGGCGGTCCGTGGGGGGAAGATGCTCCAAAACGTTCAGGCTTAAAGCCTTCACCGCGTCTTTGATCATTTTTGTTGCCCTGCCATTTCACGTTTTTACAGAGAATAGCATAAATTTTGCTCGTTGACAAGCAACAAAAAAAGAGATATGATTATATCAGGAAAAAGCGTAACCGCTTACGCACTTCGGGAAAGTGAAAAGCCGGCGCCCAAATACGCCTTGTAAAAGCCGTGATGGACGCAAGACCTTTTTGGCGGACGGAAAGCCGCTTCTTGATGAACTCGCCGCCCGGGCGGGGCCGCGCGCCCGGCGGAAAGCAGGGGGGCAACCATGGGAAAATACCGTGTGGGCATGGACATAGGGGGCACCAAGGTGGGGCTGGGCCTGCTGACAGGAGAAGGGGAACTTCTCCGGCGGGACGTGATCCCAACGCCGTCTTTCGGTTTGGGCGAAGAAGCCTTTGTGGACGCGCTGTGCCAGGCGCTGCGGGCGCTGCTGGACGGCGGCGGCGTGGGCCTCCGGGACGTGGAAGGCTTCGGGGTGGGCATTCCCGGCACTGCGAACGTGAGCCGGGGCCTGTCGCTGTACTGCCCCAACCTGTTTGGGAAGGCGGAACTTCCTTTGGCGGACCTGTTTGAGGCCCGGCTGGGCCTGCGGCCCAGCGTGGTGCAGGACAGTTGGGCAGCCGCCTACGCGGAGTTCGTTTTTGGCAGAAAGCGGACCACCCCGAACATGCTGTGCGTTACCGTGGGCACGGGCATTGGGTGCGGCGTCATTTTGAACGGGCGGGTTTTTGGCGGGGCCCTGGGCACGGCGGGGGAGCTGGGCCATGTGCCCATTGTGTATGAGGGACGGCCCTGCGTTTGCGGGCAGCGGGGCTGCCTGGAACGCTATGCCAGCGGAACGGCGATTCTGGCCCAGGCCATGGAACGCTTTCCCGACAAGCTGAAAGGGTTGCCCCAAAAGGCGGAATCGGTATTTTCGCTGGCCTACGCGGGGGACGGCGACGCGCTGCAGTTGATCGGGGAATGCGTGGATAAGCTGGCCTATGGCCTCACTTTGGCCATCGATCTGCTGGCCGTGGATACGGTCATCCTCTCCGGCGGCGTGTCCGCCCACAGGGAGCTGCTGATAGGCCCGCTGAAGGCCAAAATTCGCGGGTATGCCTATCCCCCCTGGGCCGAAAACGAGCGCCTTACGGTGCTTCCCGCCGTGCTGGGGGCGGACGCTCCGCTGGTGGGCGCGGCCTTCCTGACCCGGGCGGACATCTGGTGACCCCTGGGGCGGTACCCGTTTGTATGGTTTATTTTAAACCATCGCCAAAGCCCTTGCGCCCTGCCCGTAACGATGATAAGATGTGGCTATCAAGCTGCTGAGTTGGAGGTATACAAATGGATTATCGAGCGGAGAGCCTGCGGAAACACTATGAGTGGAAAGGCAAACTGGAGGTTGTGACAAGGGTGCCGGTGACATCCAAAGATGACCTGTCCCTGGCGTATACCCCCGGCGTAGCGGAACCCTGCCTGGAGATTCAAAAGGACGTGACCAAAAGCTACGAACTGACCCGCCGGTGGAACACCGTGGCCGTGGTGACGGACGGCACCGCCGTGCTGGGCCTTGGCGATATCGGCCCCGAGGCGGGCATGCCCGTGATGGAAGGCAAGTGCGTGCTGTTCAAGGCCTTCGGCGATGTGGACGCCATTCCCCTCTGCGTGAAGTCCAAGGAAGTGGACGATATTGTACGCACGGTATACCTCATCAGCGGCAGCCTGGGCGGCGTCAACCTGGAGGACATTTCCGCCCCCCGCTGCTTTGAAATCGAAGCGAAGCTGAAAGAGCTTTGCGATATTCCCATCTTCCACGACGACCAGCACGGCACCGCCGTGGTGACCGCCGCCGCCATGATCAACGCCATGAAGCTGACGGGCCGCGACATTACCCAGCAGGAGTGCGTCGTCGCGGGGGCGGGCGCTGCGGGCGTGGCCTGCACCAAGCTTTTGATGAGCATGGGCCTGCGAAACGTAATCCTTTGCGACCGCCAGGGCGCGATCTGGGAAGGCCGGGAGGGGCTGAACCCGGCCAAGACGGAGATGGCGAAGATCTCCAACCGGCAGATGAAAAAAGGCTCCATCGCCGACGTGCTGAAGGACGCGGATGTGTTCATCGGCGTGTCCGAGCCGGGCATCGTCACCCAGGACATGATCCGCACCATGCACAAGGACCCCATCATTTTTGCCATGAGCAACCCCACCCCCGAAATCATGCCGGACCTGGCGCTGGAAGCCGGGGCCTTTGTGGTGGGCACGGGCCGGTCGGACTTTGCCAACCAGATCAACAACGTGCTGGCTTTCCCCGGCATTTTCCGGGGCGCCCTGGATGTGCGCGCCAGCGATATCAATGATGAAATGAAAATTGCAGCGGCCTATGCCATTGCCGGGCTGATTGAAGAAAAAGACCTGAAGCCTGAATATGTGATTCCTGCGCCCTTCGACCCCCGCGTTCGGGATGCCGTCGCCAAAGCGGTGGCGGAAGCCGCCCGAAAAAGCGGCGTGGCGCGCATCTGATCCCAGCGGGCCGGAACGCTTCCATTGCGGAGCGTTTCGGCTCGCGCCAATTACATCGTTGCCGGCAAGGGGAAGCCCATCCTCTTGTTCTGTTTTCTGATTCTTCAATTTTATGCAGAGTAGGAGTGACGCCCATGGATGCCAAGGATATGATTCAGGAATTGGTGGTTCGCAGCCGCAAGGCGCAGGCGGTGTTGGAAGGGTATACCCAGGAACAGCTGGACGCCGTTGTGCGCGCCATGGCCAAGGCGGTTTACGACAACGCCGAGCCCCTGGCGAAAATGGCGGCGGAAGAAACGCGCATGGGCGTGTACGAGCATAAGATTGCCAAAAACAAAGGCAAAAGCCGCATTCTTTGGCACGGTCTGAAAGGAAAGACCACGGTGGGCGTGCTGCGGGAAATTCCCGAGGAAGGGCTGGTGGAAGTCGCCAAGCCCATGGGCGTGGTTTGCGCGGTGCTGCCTTGCACCAACCCCATTGTAACGCCCATGTGCAACGCCATGTTCGCCCTGAAATCCGCCAACACCATCATTGTGGCGCCCCATCCCCGGGCCGTTCGCTGTACGGCGCGGGTGAAGGAGCTGTTTGACGCGGAGTTTGAAAAGCTGGGATGCCCCAAGGACGCGTTCCTGGTGCTGGAAGATTCCTCGGTGGAAAAAACCCAGCTTTTGATGGCCGCCTGCGATATCGTGGTGGCCACCGGCGGGGCCGCCATGGTGAAAAGCGCCTATTCCTCGGGCAAGCCCAGCTTCGGCGTGGGCCCGGGCAACGTACAGGGTCTGTATGATACGGACATCGATATCGCCGCCGCCGTGCCCAAGGCCGTGGCCTCCCGCATTTTTGACAACGGCATCATCTGTTCCGGCGACCAGACCGTCATCGCGCCCCGCTCCACCTATGCCCAGATCATTGCGGAGTTTGTGAAAAACGGCGCGTACTATACCGAGGACCCGGCCGAGACGGACAAGTGGCGTCAGACCGTTTTCCCGGGCGGGGTCATGAACAAGGACCTGGTGGGCCAGAGCGTGGAAAAAATGGCCGCCGCCGCCGGGGTGAAGGTGCCCGAGGGCACAAAGCTGGTCATCGTCAAGGCCACCCAGGCCGGCAAGCAGGATGTGCTCAGCAAGGAAAAGATGTGCCCTTTCATGAGCGCTTATGAGTATGGCACCTGGGAGGAAGGCGTGGAGATCGCCCGGCAGAACCTTTTGTGCGAAGGCGCGGGGCACTCGGTTTCCGTGCAATCAAACAACAGGGAGCACCTGGTGTACGCGGGGCTGCATTTGCCCGTGTCCCGCGTGCTGGTGAACCAGAGCTGCGCCACCATGAACGGCGGGGCTTTCGCCAACGGCCTCAGCCCCACCACCACCCTGGGCTGCGGCACCTGGGGCAACAACTCCATCAGCGAAAACCTTTCCTATAAGCATTTTTACAACACCCAGCGCATTGCCTTTGAAAAGCCGAACTGGCGGCAACCGTCGGACGAGGAAATTTGGGCCGAGTAACAGCCGCCAAAAAGGAGGGACGTTTCATTGAAACTGTTGGAATATCAGGCGCAAGAGCTGTTTGACAAATACGGCCTGCCGGTGAAAAAAGGCTGCGTGGTGAACGAACTGGCCACCCTGCCGGACAAAATCAAAGCCGCGGGGCTTTCCTACCCGGTGGTCATCAAGGCGCAGGTGCAAATTGGCGGGCGCGGCAAGGCGGGCGGCATTCAGTTTGCACAAAACGAGGGCGAGGCCATCGCCCGGGCCAGCGAGCTTTTGTTCAAGGACATTCGCGGGCTGACCGCCAAAGAGCTGTTAATTGTGGAAAAGGCGGATGTGAAGCGGGAATGGTACCTGTCCATCCTGCTGGACCGCAGCGCGAAATGCCCCATGATCATCTTTTCCCCCAAGGGCGGCATGGACATTGAGGAGACCGCCAAAACCAACCCCGAAGCCATTGGGCGGGCAACGGTGAACCCCTTTGTGGGCGTGAAGGACTACCACATCGACTACCTGCTGGACGTGACCGGCGCGGACAAAACCTGCCGCGCGTCGCTCAAGGAGCTCATTCAAAACCTGTACCGGCTGTTTATGGAGCAAAACGCCCTGCTTACAGAAATCAATCCCCTGGCCACGGACGGCGACGGCAGCCTGATCGCGCTGGACGGAAAGATCGATATTGACGATTCCGCGCTTTACAAGCTTCCCGCCGTGGAAGCCTACCGCGACCATTTGCAGGAAGAGGCCCTGGTGCTGGAAGCCCGCAAATTCAACTTTCTTTTCATTCCCGTGGAGGCGGACGGCGATATCGCGGTGATGAGCAACGGTTCCGGCCTGTTGATGAGCTGCATCGACCTGCTTGCCAAAAAGGGTCTGCCTGTGGCCGCCGCGCTGGACCTGGGCGGCGGCGCCACCGCCGAGCGCATCAAGGAGGCGGTCCGCATCCTTTTAAGCACCGGGCGGGTTCATACGCTGCTCATCAGCATCTTCGGCGGCATCACCCGCTGCGACGAGGTGGTGGAAGGCGTGCGGCTGGCGCTTTTGGAGCAGGCGGAGAAAAAGACGGTGGTCATCCGCATGGAGGGCACCAACAAGGAAAAGGCCATGGAGATCGTTCAGACCGTCGCCGACCAGGTGACCACCGCCAAGAGCATTCCGGACGCTGTGGACATCCTGGCCGGAAAGCGCGGCGCGTAACGCGGAGGATGGTGAAAGCATGAGTATTTTGATCGACCAGAATACGCGCCTGATTGTGCAGGGCATTACGGGGCGCGAGGGAACCTTTCATACCGAGCAGATGCTGGCCTACGGCGCCAACGTGGTGGCCGGCGTTACCCCCGGAAAAGGCGGGCAGGAAGTGCTGGGCGTGCCGGTGTACAACACCGTGAAGGAAGCCATGGAGGCGAAAAACGCCAACGCCACGGTCATTTTTGTGCCGGCGAAGTATACGGCGGCGGGGGTATACGAGGCTTGCGACGCGGGGGTGCCCGTCATTTTGACCATTGCCGAGCACGTGCCCGTGCACGACATGATGCTGTGCTATGCCGTCGCCCGCCAGAAAGGGCTGCGGCTGTTCGGGCCCAATTCCTTTGGCATCATCTCCCCGGGCAAATCCAAGGCGGGCTTCATGGCCCACAAAATTTTCACCCAGGGCGGCGTGGGGCTGATGACCCGAAGCGCCACCAACGGCTATGAAACCGCCTTCCGGCTGTCGGAATTGGGCATCGGCATTTCCACGGCCGTGGGCGTGGGCGGGGATATGATTCCCGGCTCCACCTTCGTGGATCTTTTGCCCGATTTTGAAGCGGACCCGGAAACCAGGGCCATCGTCATGATCGGCGAAATTGGCGGAGGCGAGGAAGAGGCCGCGGCGGAATACATCAAAGCCCGGGTGAAAAAGCCGGTGGTGGCCTTTATCGCGGGCAAGAACGCGCCCAAGGGGAAATCCATGGGCCACGCGGGCGCCATTGTGGCGGCGGACGGAACGGGAAGCGCGCAAAACAAAGAAACCGCTCTGCGCGCCGCGGGCGTGCACATTGCCGAAAGCACCTACCAGATTGGAGATATTCTGCGGGAGCTTGGCATTCGGTAACGGCAAAGCAAAACGGGCAAAAAGGGCGAACGGCCCCTTGGGAAATACAGGAGGGATGATGTCAATGGACCAGAAACGCGCGCTCTGGATTTACACAACCATGAACCGGATTCGCAAGTTTGAGGAAAAAGCCTTGCAGCTGTTTGAAAGCAACAAGCTGCGCGGCTCCGTGCACCTTTACATTGGGGAAGAGGCCATCGCGGCCACGGTATGCTCTTACATGACTGATTTGGACTACATCACCAGCACCCACCGGGGCCACGGCCACGCCATCGCCAAGGGCGCGGAGCTGGACCGGGCGCTGGCCGAGCTGATGGGCAAAGCCACGGGCTATTGCAAGGGCCGGGGCGGCTCCATGCACATTGCCGACCTGGAAAAGGGCAACCTGGGCGCCAACGCCATCGTTGGCGGCGGGGTGCCCATTGCGGTGGGCGGCGCGCTGGCCCAAAAAATGAAGGGTGAAAAGCACTTTACCGTCACCTTCTTTGGCGACGGAGGCTCCAACCAGGGCACGGTGCACGAGTCCATGAACCTGGCCTCTGTTTGGAAGCTGCCCATCATTTTCGTTTGCGAAAACAACGGGTTCGGCATCTCGGTGCCCACGCGGCAGTCCACCAGCGTGAAGGACATTGGCGTGCGCGGGGCGGGGTACGACATGCCCGGGGAAACCGTGGACGGCAACGATGTGCTCGCCATTGACGCGGCCATGGAACGGGCCCAAAAGCGCGCTTTACGCGGCGAAGGGCCCAGCCTGATCGAGTGCAAAACCTACCGGTGGAAGGGCCACTGGACCGGCGACCCCGAGCCCTACCGCACCCGGGAAGAGGTGGCGGCCTGGATGGAACGGTGTCCCATCAAAAAGTTCCGCGCCTATCTGCTGGAAAGCGGTTTGGCCACCGAAAAGAAACTTAAAGAGATCGAAAACGCCGCCACGGCGGAGATGGAAAAGGCCACCGAGTTTGCCCTCGGCAGCCCGGAGCCGGACCCCGCCCATGTGATGGACGACGTCTTTTTTGTAGGGTAAGGGGGAGCACAGAGATGAGCGTAAAGACCTATGCCGTCGCCATTCGCGACGCGATTGCCCAGGAAATGCGCCGTGATGACAAGGTGTTCATCATGGGCGAGGACATTGAGGTATTGGGCGGTATTTTTGGATGCACCCGCGACCTGGCCAAAGAATTTGGCCTTGAGCGGGTTCGCAACACGCCGATTTCGGAAGCCACTTTTGTGGGCGCGGGGGTGGGCGCCGCTTCCGCCGGCATGCGGCCCATTGTGGAACTGATGTACATGGATTTCGCCTATGTGGCCATGGACCAGATTTTGAACCAGGCGGCGAAAATCCGCTATATGTTCGGCGGAAAGGCCAAGGTGCCGTTGGTCATTCGCGGGCAGCAGGGCATTGGCCGGGGCAACGCCGGGCAGCACAGCCAAAGCGTGGAAAGCATGTTTATGCACATTCCGGGCATGAAGGTGGCGTGCCCCTCCACCCCGGCGGAGGCGGCGGGGCTGCTGCGCACCGCCATCCGGGACGACAACCCGGTGATGTTTTTTGAGCACAAGGCGCTCTACGCCACCAAGGGCGAAGTGCCGGACGATCCGGAGTTTGCCATTCCCTTTGGGAAGGCGGCGGTGAAGCGGGAAGGCAAGGACGCCACCATCGTGGCCAACCTGCTGTACGTATCCAAGGCGCTGGAAGCCGCCGATATCCTGGCAAAGGAAGGCATCAGCGCCGAGGTGATCGACCCGCTGACCCTGGTGCCCCTGGACATTGACACCATCGTGAAGAGCGTGGAAAAAACGGGCCGGCTCATTACGGTGCACGAGGCCCACCGGGATGTGGGCTGGGGCGCGGAGATCGCCGCGCAGGTGACCGAGAAGGCGTTCCGCTATCTGGACGGCCCGCCCATTCGCCTGGGCGCGAAGATGTGCACGTTGCCCTTTAACCTGGGGCTGGAAAACGCCGTGGTGCCGCAGGTGGACGAGATCGTGGCGGCCGTGAAGCGGTCGCTGTACAGGTAAGGAGGCGCAGCCATGGCGGAGCGGGTTATTATGCCCAAGCAAGGGCTTCAAATGACGGAAGGCACCATCACCCAGTGGCTTGTGAAGGAAGGCGGGGATTGCGTCAGCGGCCAGCCCCTCTTTGAGATGGAAACGGACAAACTGGTCATCACCATCGACGCGAACGCGACGGGGAAGCTGTTGAAAATCGTCGCCCCGGAGGGAACCACCGTGCCGATTACCGAGCTGATCGCCGTGATCGGGCAGGAAGGCGAGGACATTTCCGGGCTGCTTGCAAAGGAAGCGGCGGCAGCCCCCGGCCCGGAGCCCGCGAAAGCGGCCCCCGCCGCGCAAAGCCAGGCGGCAACCGCACCGGTGGGCACAACAGCCGCCGCCGGGGCAAAGCCCGAAGGGCCGGTGTATGCCACGCCCAGGGCCAAATGGCGGGCGGAGGAAAAGGGCGTTTCTGTGGCGCAAGTGCCCGGCACTGGGCCGGAAGGCCTGGTCATTGAGCGGGACGTGCTGGCGTTTGTCCCCACCAAGGCCACCCCCCTGGCCCGGGCAGTGGCCCAGGAAGAGCACGTGGCCCTGGCGGACGCCACGGGCAGCGGCGCCCATGGGAAGATTACCCGGGCCGATATCGAGGCCCTCATCGCCGCCCGCAAGGGCGGAGCTCAGCGCACCGGCAAGCTGATTCCCTACGACGGCAAGCGGAAGATGATCGGTGACAAGATGCAGGAGTCCCTGCGCACCCATGCCCAGCTTTCCCACAGGATCAAGGCGGACATGACGAAGGCGGCGGAGCTGCGGGAGAGTTTCAAGGCAAACGGCCAGAAGATTTCCTATAACGATATCATCCTGTTTGCCACGGCCCGGGCGCTTTTGGATTTCCCCATGATGAACGCGGAGCTGACCGACGGGGGCATTTTGGTGAAAGAGGCCGTGCACCTGGGCATGGCGGTGGATATGCCCACGGGGCTGATCGTGCCGGTGATTCGGGACGCGGACCTGTTGCGCCTGCCGGAGATGAGCGCCTGCGCCGCAGAACTGGCGCAAAAGGCGAAAAACGGACAGCTGAAACCCGCCGAATACACGGGGGGCAGCTTTACGGTGTCCAACCTGGGCATGTTTGGGCTGGAAAGCTTCGTGCCGATTTTGAACACGCCGGAGTCCGGCATTCTGGGCGTGGGGCAGATCGCAAAGCAGCCTGTGGTGATTGGTGATGAAATCGTCATCCGGCTGATGGTAAGCCTGACGCTGACCTACGACCACCGGGTGATGGACGGCGCGCCTGCCGCGCAGTTCCTGGCCAGGGTGAAGCAGTACCTGGAAAACCCCTGCCTGCTGCTGTAAGCGGCAACCAAAGACACAACAGGAGGGTATTGGATGAGTCATTTTGATGTCGCCGTGCTGGGCGGCGGCCCCGGCGGATATGTGGCCGCCATCCGCGCGGCGCAGCTGGGCAAAACCGTGGCGTTGGTGGAAAAGCGGGACCTGGGGGGAACGTGCCTGAACCGTGGGTGCATTCCCACCAAGGCGCTGCTGCACGGCGCGGAGCTGTACGAGGAAATGAAGGACGCTTCCCGGCTGGGCATTGTGGCCGGGCAGCTTTCCTTTGATTACGCCAAGATGGCCGCCCGCCGGAACGCGGTGGTGAAAAAGCTGCGCATGGGCATCGCGGCCCTGATGAAAGCCAACCGGATCACCGTGGTTGCGGCGGAGGGAAGGCTTTTGGACGCGCACACGATCGTAGCCGGGGAGGAAACCCTCAGCGCGGACAGCGTGATTTTGGCCATGGGCTCCTATCCGGCGGCCCTGCCCATTCCGGGCATTGAAACAGCCAAAAATTCCGACGATGTGCTGGCCATGGACGCGCTTCCCCAAAGCGTGGTGATCATTGGCGCAGGCGTGATTGGCGTGGAGTTCGCCACGCTGTTTTCCGCGCTGGAGGTAAAGGTGACGTTGGTGGAAATGGCCCCGCAAATTCTGCCTGGCACGGACGGGGAAATTGCCGCCCTGATGCGCAAGATGCTGGAAAAGAAAAAGGTGGCGATCCATACTAGCGCCAAGGTGCTGGCCGTGAAGGACGGCACGGAATGCGTGTTTGAAGTCGAGGGCAAGGAGCAGCGTGCGGCGGGGGAGGCGGTGGTGGTTGCCGTGGGCCGGAAACCGGCCACGGAAGGCATCGGCCTGGAAGCCGCCGGCGTAACGCTGGAACGGGGCTTTGTGAAGGTGGACGACGAAATGCGCACCGGGGCGCCGGGGGTGTTCGCCATCGGCGATATCACCGGCAAGCTGCAATTGGCCCATGTGGCCAGCGCCCAGGGCCTGGTGGCCGCGCATAACGCCTGCGGAGAGCGCCGGAAAATGCGCTATGACATCGTGCCCTCCTGCATCTATACCAGCCCGGAAATTGCCAGCGTGGGCCTGACCCAGGAGCAGGCCGCTTCCCAGGGCCGGGATGTGAAGATGGGGTCTTTCCCTGTCATCGCCAACGGCCGCAGCACCATTATGAACGTGAACGAAGGCGTGGCCAAGCTGGTGACCGACGCCCGCACGGGGGAAATTTTGGGCGCGCAGATCATGGCGCCCAGGGCCACGGACATGATTGCGGAGATCGCCGCCGTGATGCGGGCCGAGGGCACCGTGGAGGAACTTTCCGATACCATCCACCCCCATCCCACCGTCAGCGAAATTTGGATGGAAGCCGCCCATGACGTACACCATCAATGCTGCCATAAGCCATAGGAGCAAGCCATGCAAGTGAAATTAGCCTATGCCAGGGGAGAACAGGAAGTAACGGTTGAGGAGGACCGGGTGCTTTGCGTGCTGACCCCAAACCCCTTGGGGCTTTCCGGCCCCAAGGGGGAGGAGGCCGTGCGCCAGGCCTTGTCGCGGCCCATCGGCACAAAGCCCGTGGGCCAAATTGTGAAGCCGGGGGAAAGCGTGGCCATCGTGACCAGCGATGTGACCCGCCCTTTTCCCGCCTATCAGGTGCTGCCCGCCCTGCTGGATGAGCTGGAAGCGGCGGGGGTTTCCCTGGGGGATGTGCTCATCGTGTTTGCCCTGGGGTCCCACCGGGGGCACAGCGAGGCGGAAATGCGCAAGCTGGTGGGGGACGGCGTTTTTGAACGGGTGCGCTGCGTGGACCACGACCCCGCCGATTGCGTGCGCATGGGCGTTTCCTCCCATGGCACGCCCTACGACGTGTTTCGCCCCGTGGCGGAAGCAAAGCGCCGCATTTGCCTGGGCAACATCGAATACCACTATTTCGCGGGCTATTCCGGCGGCGCGAAGGCCATTATGCCGGGCGTGTGCCGGCGGGAGGCCATCCAGTCCAACCATTCCATGATGGTGCGGGAGGAAGCCCACGCCGGGCGCATGGAGGGCAACCCGGTGCGGCAGGACATCGACGAAGTGCTGCGCTGCTGCCCTGTGGACTTTATCGTGAACGTGGTGCTGGATGAGCATAAGCAGATTTTGCATGCCGTTTGCGGCGATGCGGTGAAGGCCCACCGGGAGGGCTGCGCGTTCCTTGATCAGCTGTATAAAACCAAAATTCCCGCCCGGGGGGACATCGTGCTGGTGTCCCCCGGCGGGTATCCCAAGGACATCAACCTGTATCAGGCGCAAAAGGCGCTGGACAACGCCAAGCATGCCGTGCGGGACGGCGGGGTGATCGTGCTGTGCGCCTCTTGCGCCGAAGGGCTGGGCGAAGAGGTGTTTGAGCGGTGGATGACCACCTCGCAAAGCACGGGCTTTATGGTGGAGGAGATTCAGCGGAATTTTGAGCTGGGCGGGCACAAGGCGGCGGCCATCGGCATGGTGATGGAGCGCTGCCAGGTGTTCTTGGTCAGCGATCTGCCTGCGGACTTTGTATCCAAAATCTTTTTTACCCCCTTCCCGACGCTGGAGGCGGCGTACCGCGCCGCAAAGGAGCGGCTTGGGGAGGACGCCAGCGTGATTGTGATGCCCTATGGCGGGTCTACGTTGCCCCAGGCACAGGCATAGCAGGAGGCACGGCTTATGATTGTGGGCGTTGAAATTGGCGCTTCCAAGCTGCAAGTGATTCTGACGGACGCGGAAGGGAACATCCGGCAAACCCTGCGCCACCGGGTGGAACACGGGGAAGTGGCCCGGGACATTCTTCAGTGGACGGCCCAGGCCATTCGCTCGCTTCAGGAAACCACCCTGGAGCCCCTGGAGGGGATCGGCGTGGGCTTTGGGGGCATTGTGTCCCGCGGCGCCGGCACCACGCTGCTTTCTGTGCAAGTGCCGGGCTGGGAACAGTTCCCGCTAAGGCAATATTATAAGGAAGCCTTTTCCCTGCCCTGCGTGGTGGAAAACGATACCGTGTGCGGCGGCCTGGCGGAGTTTCGGCTGGGAAGCGGCAGGGGAACCCGGGGCTTTTTCTACACCAACATCGGCAGCGGCATCGGCGGCGCTTTGTTTGCCGGAGGCCGGCTTTTGCAGGGGCAGGACCTGGGCTGCGCGTACTTTGGGCATACCTGGGTCCCCTCCTGGGAAACGCCGGGGGAGCCTGAAAAAGTGGAAAATATCTGTTCCGGCTTTGCCATGGAACGGCGGCTGAACCGCAAAGGGTATGTGCCTGCGGCTTCGGCCCTTTGGCAATTTTCCGGGGGAGGCGCGGTGACCTGCGCGCACCTGGGGCAGGCGGCCCAGGCGGGGGACGCCTTCGCGCTGGAGGAGATCGACCGGGTGGCCCGCAGCTTTGGCATTGGGCTGGCCAACGTGCTCACACTTTTGCACCCGGAGCGAATCGCCATCGGCGGCGGGGTTTCCAACCTTGGGGAGACGTTGCTTGCGCCCATCCGGCGCTATGCCCGGCAGTACGCCTTTGAACCCTGCAAGGACGGGTTTGAAATCCTGCGCTGTACCTATACGGAAGAAGCGGTTCCCCTGGGGGCGGCGCTGCTCATTACGGGATAAAAAGGAGATGGATCTATGAAGAAAATGGCGATTATCCATACCAGCTTCGTGTCGGTGAATGACCTGGGCGCCCTGTGCAAGGAACTCTTGCCGGGGGTGGCGGTCATCAATATTGTGGACGACAGCCTTCTGCCCGAGGTGCGGGAGCACGAAGGGTTGACCCCCAACGTCACCCGGCGCATCTGCGCCTATGCGGTGGAGGCCCAGCAAATGGGCTGCGACGCGATCCTCAACCAGTGCTCCTCCGTAGGCGAGGCGGTGGATGTGGCCCGGGGGCTGATCAATATCCCCTATATCAAGGTGGACGAACCCATGGCGGAAAAGGCGGCGGCCCTGGGAGGGCGCATCGCCGTGATGGCCACGGTGCCCACCACGTTGGGGCCCAGCTGCCGCCTGGTGGAGCGGGCGGCCGCAAAGTTGGGCATCCGTGCCGAGGTGGCCCCCGTGTATGTGGACGGCGCGTTTGACGTGCTGGTGAAGCAGGGAAGCGAGGCCCACAACGCCATGGTGCTGGGGCGCGTGCGGGAAGAAGCTCAAAAATCCAGCTGCGTGGTGCTGGCCCAGGGAAGCATGCTCTGCCTGGCGCCACTGGTGACCGATATGCCTGTGCCGGTATTGACCAGCCCCAGGCTGGGCGTGGAGCGCATGCGCCAGGTGCTGGGCATTACGGGCTGACCCGGCGGAAACAGTGCCGCCCGGAAACAAAATGAATCGACCGAGGGTGAGGAGGATTCCCCAATGGCATATGACAAAAAGTATGGCAAATATTGCGACCACACGGTGCTCCGGGCCTACACCACCCAGGAAATGGTGGGGACGTTTTGCGAGGAGGCCATCCAGTACGACGCCGCCAGCGTTTGCGTGAACCCCATTCACGTGGCGTACGTGCATCGGCGCCTTCAGGGCACGGACATCAAAACCTGCTGCGTCATCGGGTTCCCTCTTGGGGCCAACAAGCCTGAAACCAAGGCCTTTGAGGCCGCCCAGGCGGTGCGGGACGGCGCGGATGAGCTGGACATGGTCATCAACGTGGGCGCGGTGCGGGACGGTAACGTCGAACTGGTGCGGGAGGACATCCACGGCGTGGTGGAGGCGGCCGAGGGCCGCCCGGTGAAAGTGATCATCGAAACCTGCTACCTGACGGACGAGGAAAAGCGCACCGCCAGCCGCCTGTGCGAGGAGGCCGGGGCGGCCTATGTGAAAACCTCCAGCGGCTTTGGCACCCGGGGGGCCACGGTGGAGGATCTTCAGCTCATTCGGGAATGCATCAGCCCACGGATGAAAATCAAAGCGTCCACGGACATCAACACCCGGGCCGACGCCGAAAAGCTGATTGCCGCCGGGGCGGTGCGGCTGGGGGTGTCCCGCACGCCGCAAATTGTGGCGGACGACACCACCCTTGTCACCGCGACGGTGCTGAACAAGCCGCCCAAGGGATAAGGCGGGAAAGGGAACATGCTATGAATGAGCACAACCAAGACCGGCTGCGCTACCTGGGCAACCTGAAGCAGCTGTGCGGCGTGAACCGGGTTACGTACAGCGAAGGCAAGGCGGACGGCATCCGCGCCTACGAGCTGTACAACGCGGCAGGGCTTTCCTTTACCTGTATGGACAGCCGATGCATGGATATCTATAGGTTGTCTTACAGAGGGGTCAATCTTCCCTTTCTATCTAAGCCCGGCCTTTGCGGGCCGGCCCATACCGACCTGCACGGAATCAATTTTCTGCGCAGCATTGGGGGCGGCCTGGTGTACACCTGCGGGCTGACCAATGCGGGCAGCGCCTTCCAAAGCCCGGAGGAGGGCATTGACGACATCTTCCATGGCAGGCTTCGCTTTACCCCCGCGGAGAACACCGGCAGCTTTACCCGCTGGGAAAACGACGACTATGTGATCGGCGTGCACGGGGAAATGCGGGATACGTCGCTGTTTAAGGAGAACCTGGTGCTGGCGCGCACCGTAAGCACCAGCATCGACAGCAAGAGCATCCAGCTTTCCGATACGGTGGAAAACCAGGGATTTGAAACCCAGGACCTGATGCTGACCTACCACGTAAACCTGGGGCATCCGCTGGTGCGGGAGGGCTGCGAGGTGTGCATTCCCTCGGCGGGGGTCACGCCCATGAACGCCGCCGCCGAAAAGGGTCTGGACGAATGGAGCCGCATTTCCGGACCCATTGACGGCTATGACGAGAACGTGTTTGTGCATAAGCTTTTCAAAAACAGCCAGGGCAAGGTGATCGCCGGGCTGTACAACCCCCGGTTGGAACTGGGCGTGCAGCTGACCTTTGACCACGCCACGATGGAATACATGGTGGAATGGAAGTGCATGAAATCGGGCGACTATGTGGTGGGCATGTTCCCCTCCAACAACCACGCGGCGGGGCGCGGCTATGAACGGGCCAAGGGGAACCTGAAGCGCATCGCGCCCTTTGAGCGCATTCAGACAGGATTTACCCTCACCGTGCTGGACGGCCAGGCGGATTATGAGGCATTCAAGCAGGCCTTTGAAGCCTGCGATCGATAGGGGGATGACCGTTATGCAAATGATTGAGCTGTATTCGCTTCCGTTTGAGCCCTTCGGCGACCCATCCATGGAACAGCGGGAGATTCGCCTTCCCTTTTCCCCCCAGACCACGGGGGGCGATATCACCATCGTTTCCTGCAAACTGCCGCCCCACGGCATTTCGGAAGCGCACATCCATGCCGATTGCGACGAGTATATCCTCTTTCCCCGGGAGGGAGAGGTGATGATCGACGGGGTGACGTACCCTGTGAAGGCCAACACCGTCGTTCGGGCGCAGCGGGGAGAAAGCCATGAGTGCCGGAACATCTCCAATGAGACGATGTACCTGTACTGCGTGTTTTCTCCCGCCCTGAAACCCTACGGGGCCTATCCCTCGCTGATTGAGAAGACCAACCAATACCTCAAGGAAAAGGGCGCATAAGCGGCCCGCCGGTTTGCGCGGCTTTTGCCCGGGCCTGGCGCACAGGCCCGGGTTTTGCGTTTTCCGTTTTTCCTGCCATTTTCCATTTTCCTGAACGAGGATCATGAGAAAATCGTTGACAGAGAAACGACGCGATGGTATAATCTTTAATTGTCAGCGGGAAAGCCTGTGGACGGTCCCCGGTCAAAACCGGCTATGCGCTTGTAGCTCAGTTGGATAGAGCAACGGCCTTCTAAGCCGTGGGTCGGGGGTTCGAATCCCTTCAGGCGCGCCAATGCGTGGTGGGTATAGTTCAGTGGTAGAGCGCCAGATTGTGGCTCTGGATGTCGTGGGTTCGAACCCCACTACTCACCCCATTTTTTATTGGGGTATCGCCAAGCGGTAAGGCACGGGACTTTGACTCCCGCATTCGTAGGTTCAAATCCTGCTACCCCAGCCAGTCCGTATCAAATCCGAACCCATGCCGATAAGCGTGGGTTCGGATTTATCTATTTTCATTTGTCTTTTTCATTGATCTGTTTTGTGAAGTGATAAGGGGGTAGGAAATACTCTTTCCGTGTGCTATAATGGTAACACTGGGAACAATCATCACCAATGTGACAAAAAATGAGGAGGTACCTGTTATGTTTTGCGCTGTCTGTAAAGTAGATCTGAATGATTCCACAACGGAAATGGAAGTCTCCGGCAAGGATGGCATGGTGAAAGTGGTCAATGTTCCGTGCGCGGTTTGTCCAAGCTGCAACGCATGCGTGGTCGACTCCCTTTCGGCCGAAGTGGTGCGAAAGGCTGCCAAGAAGAGCAAAGACGACACGCTTGATTTTGACAAAATGAAAGGCGTCGGAATCATGGCCGGAAAAATCTCGCTGTAACAGCCCCGTGCTATACAGCGCGCCTGTGCCTGAGACGCACGAAACGGACACCTCTTTCTGTGGAAGTGTCCGTTTTCTATGTTGTTGGGTTGCCGCCGCTTCGCTACATCGCCTTCTCACCAGTGATTCCATCAAAAACGGCCAGGAGAAAATTCAATGTCAGATCAATTGAAACGGATCGGCAATCATGCCATATACATGGCTGTGTCGAATGTGATCTATGGGTTTGCCCTCTATTCTTTGGTTGCCTGGTTAGCCAGGCGTTCTCTTCTGTACGCATATATTGCCAATCTCGTGATGGTTGCTTTGGCTTTGGCAATGGATCGATTCATGCTGAAGTATTTTGCATCCCCAAAGATCGTTGCGGAAATAAAAAGAGAGAAAAATGCAGAGCAAAACTATCGTATCGTTCGTTGGTTTATGGACAACTATATCTCCTTTAAGGCAACGCTGTATCTGTTTTATGCCGTCCTCCTGATTGTTTCGCAGATCATCAGTTTTGGGAATATCACAATAGACGATAATTTCAATAACTTTTTGCGTACAACCGATTACAGCATTTTGATGGTCATCGCCTTTGACGACTTCTTTGAGCGATTGTCGCAGGGCAGAAGAAATGCGGAGACAGCACTGGAAAAATTCAAGGAAAACTGGAATGACAGTCAAGCATAGCGCCGGTGGCGGAAACGCCAGCCGCTTTCAAGCCTTTTCGCTTGCGTCATTCCGCCTTCAAATTCTCCCTTTCACAAAAACGCCATCAGCCTTTCCGCCTGCCCCAGCACCGCATGCCCCACCCCGGGCAGCAAAACGGTGGTGGCTTGGGGCGCCAGGCGCTGGATGCGTTCCAGGCTTTTTGGCGCGTTCAGAAGCATGTCCTCCTCGCCAAAGACCACCAGCAGCGGCATGGCAAGCCGGCGCAGCTCGGCGTCGCTGAACACGGGAAGGGTGGCATAGCGCGGTTTTTCGTATTTGGTAATCAGTAGGATGAAGTCCATGGCCTTGCGCATCGCTTCTTCCAGGGCGGGGTTTGGGGTTTCCATGCCAAGGGCGCGGGAGGTGGCTTTGGACCGGTTGCCAAACGCCGAAATTTTTTGCAGCGCCATCCGCGATAAACAGTCCATTTTCGTTTACAAAAACGCCCATCGGCTTTTTAAACGGGGTTAATACGCCATCTTCGGTCACGCCGTATATTTCGTTTTGTAGTTTTTGTTCACTGTCGAGTAGGAGAATGCGGTT
>JAVBTE010000014.1:0-13494 GCA_031556335.1 Eubacteriales bacterium
CATGGTAAGAGGAAAAGCCGGAAAACGCTTTGAGTTTGGACAGAAGCTGGCGTTAAGCGTGGTCAACGGATACACCTTCATAGAACGGCAGAGCTTCGAGAGCTTCAACGAGGGAGTCAGCCTGATAGCCAGCGTAGAGCGTTACAAGCAAGCCCATGGCTGTCATCCCGAAGCGGTGCAGGCCGACCAGATTTACCGCAATCGCGAGAACCTTTCCTTCTGCAACGCGCACGGGATTCGGCTTTCTGGCCCTCGGCTGGGACGCCCGGGCAAGGAACACAGCGTGACCGGGCACTCGAATACCAGGATCGCTGTGAACGAAACATCATTAAAGGCGGCAACGGCATGGCAAACTGCCGGTTTGGCTTGGACTTAATCATGGCGATCCTTCCGCAGTCTGCCTTGACAGAGGCGACTCTTCAAGTGCTGTGCATGAATGCCAGGATCCGCCTTCTTTGGCGTCTCTGGTCTTGCTGCCGCGCCTTTTTTACTCGCTTCGCTGATTCTGTGGTTTTTCAGTAGACCCTATTTAGTCCAACGTATTCGCATAATTATCGTCGACATCATCCATCGGCCTATTTTGACCCTTTTCATCTTGTTGCATGCCGCTTATTCCTGCCCTCCACCGCTTTATCAAAAAAGCACGGTTACTGCCACTGCTCCGTAACGGTCTTTGCGGACACGCGGAATGGCTGGTAGAATAGAGCCAAAGGAGCATGTGGAGATGAAAGAAAAGAAGCCTCGGCATGACACGGAGATAAAGAAGGAAATCGCACAGGTGTATCTGGAAGGACGGCGCGGCGCACCGAGTCTGGCGGCGGAGCTAGGCGTGCATGTGAACACGATCTATAAATGGTCGGAGCAGCATCGAAGGGACTCTGAGAATGCATTTCCTGGCAGTGGACACATGAAGTCAGATGAGGAAGAGCTAGCCAGAACGAAGCGGCGGGTACGCGAACTGGAGAACGAGGTAGAAATCCTAAAAAAGCAGCGACATACTTCGCAAAGAACAGCAGGTAAGGTATGGATTCATCCAAGATCACCGCTTCAAATATGCTGTTTCGAAGCTATGCCGGGTATTGCGAGTATCCAGAAGCGGTTATTACAAATGGGTATCGAACGGTTGTCCGTCCGAGACAAGGACGCTGTCACATTAGCCATCGACAGAGAGAAACCCAATCACGGACTCATTCACCACTCTGATCTTGGTTGCCAATATACAAGTAAAACGTACCATGCGCTGCTCGATGCGCATCAGATTGTCGGTAGCATGAGCCGCACCGGAGTCCCCTATGACAACGCACCAATGGAAAGTTTCTTTCACACGCTCAAAACTGAGCATGTTTACAAGCAAAGCTTTCAGACCGTTGAACAGGCCATCGTCAGCCTCAGATACTGGACTGATCTATATTACAACTGTCGCAGGTTGCATTCAGCTTTGGGTTATAAATCGCCGTTATTCTACGAAATCTCGCGATATCACCCGTTCTGCATGTCCGCCTGACCCGGAACGGCGCAGGGAACAACAATCTACATTGCCCCCCTCCCGGTCAGAACAGACCTTATCGTCAGCAGCACCAGCTTAATATCAATCCACAAACTATGGTGATACACATACTGCATATCGAGCTCCATCCATTCCCGGAAACCAATATGATTCCTTCCCCGGGCCTGCCAATAGCACGTCAGTCCAGGTTTCACCAGCAGCCGTTGCATCTCATATGCCCCATATCTTTCCACTTCTCGTGGAAGCGGCGGCCTGGGGCCCACAATGGACATGTCACCCTTGATGATATTAATCATCTGTGGCAGTTCGTCGATACTCGTCCTGCGAATGAACTTCCCGAATTTTGTCACCCTAGGATCGTGTTTAATTTTGAACACGGGACCGTCCATTTCATTTTTGGCTTCAATCTCTTTGAGCCTCGCTTCCGCGTCCACCACCATACTGCGAAACTTCAGAAAACGAAAAAACATCCCATTTTGCCCCACCCTATCCTGGACAAAAATCGGGCTTCCATGTGGGTCGTCTATATAGATGATCGCCGCCACAGCCAACAGCAGGGGAAACAGCACTACCAACCCAACGGCGGCAAGAGTGATATCTAGGCCCCGTTTTGCGAACAGGTACAGCCATGAATCCTGACAATCAGTTAGAATTTCTTCCCGAGGAAATCGACGAAGCAGTTGCGACCGTGCGAAAACGTACGCCTCCCCAACCTCACCGGAAGCCATTTGCTCATCATAGCTTGTGAATCTCTCTTCGGCCATATCTGTCACTTCCTCCATTCAGCGTTGTCTTGAATGTGTGTGATGTGTCAAGAGTAGTAATCGCAGCGTAAGAAGGCATTTTCTATCAGATTTGATACGCGATTTACTCAAGGCCGCTGAAACTTGCCTTTAGATATGGCTGACAACCATCGCGTCTGGGGCTTGATTCTTATAAAATGCGGATAATCTCATATTTATGAATGATCTGTTTTTTTATTTGGATCCTTAGCACTCCTGACTTTCGGTCCTGGGTGCCATATCCCTGGCCGGTTTTAGGTCAGGCCAGGCATTTTTTGTGCAACCCAGATAACTTTTCAGGATGATCAATCTTGCTTCTATTCGCTATTCCGAACTAAATGCTTCCCAAAGAGATGAGACTTCTCGAGGCATCGTTGTTTCTCTCGCAGAGTCGGGGAGTTGCTGCTGTATACTCACGTTAGTGAACCATCCAAGCTGATGTACCTCTTTTCGCCTCTACTGCCCCCTCCCTACCCTCTCCCCCACAAAACTCCCGCACCCTCGCCCAGCACCCTTCTCGCATACCCAGCCCCGCACTTCTCCTCCAACACGCGATATGCTTCCCCCATCCTCACAGGCCTGGAACTCGTGTTATGCGCGTCGGTCGCGACAAAATCCACCATTTCCTCTTCCAGCAGACCCCGAACGAAGCGCGATTCCCAAAAGCCTTTTTTTTCAAGGACCGAGGAGCAGTTCACCTGGAAGCAGACTTGGTAGTCCTGTTTCAGCTCATGGGCGTTTTGAATACGGTGCGTGAGGCAATGGTAGCGCTCCACATGGGCCAAAACCGGCAATACCCCCGCGCGAAGCAGCGCTCTCACCGCTTCCCGCAGGTCCTCAAAGGGGATGTCCGGGGCAAACTCCACCAGCACATGCCTTGTTCCGGCCAGGGTGGGCAAGCGCCTCTCTTTCAGATAGCGTACGGTGTGGGGGGTAAAAAGGATTTCGCCACCAAGGTACACCGCGATGTCCAGCCGCTTTTGCTCGCAAAAGCTCCGGGCTTCTTTCAGGCGAAATAATAGCGTTTGCGGGTCAAAGGGCTTCACCCCTGGCGCGATATGGGGCGTGGCAATGATGGTTGAAATACCATCCTCATAGGCCTGCATCAGCATCTGGCCCATGTCCAGCGCGTTCGCCGGCCCGTCGTCGATCCCGTACAGAAGATGCTGGTGAATATCAACAAAGCCGGTCATTGTGCGTTTATTTTGGGCTCCTTGCTCGCTTTTTGCTTTTTCTGCTTTGGTTCCGCCTTCTCTTCTTTGGCGTATTGGTGATGATAATGATTGTAATATGACTTGTTGTAATAGTTCTTGCTGCTGAAGGAGTCCAGGGTCACGTTGTTCAAAACCGCTCCTAGCACCATGCACCCGGAGCGCGCGATCTGTTGCTTGGCCGCCAGCAGCTGCCTGCGGCTGATGCGGTTGTATTGCACGGCAAACAACGTGCCGTCGCAAGACTTTGCGATTTCCGCCGCGTCAATGATGATCCCTACGGGCGGGGCGTCCACCAGCACAAAATCCACCCATTGGGTCAGCTTGTCCAATAGATGCGAAAAGCGGGGCGTGTTTAACAGCGGCAGGGAATTGCTCACCTCATGGCCTGCGGGTACCACCAGCACGCCGGCGATGTTGGTGGTGTACACCACATCATTCAATTCGCAAAGGCCCGCCAGGTAGTGGGTCAGCCCGAAGGCGTCCCGGTCCGGGTACCGCAGGCCATAGCGGGCCTCCATCATGGACCGGCGCAGGTCCGCGTCCACCAGCGCCACACGCTTTCCAAGCTTGGAAAGGGTCCGCATCATGTTCATGGCCAAAAAGGATTTGCCCTCGGAGGCCTCGCAACTGGTGACCATGATCTTCTTTGTGGTATTGCCGAAGAAGGACAGGTTGGTACACAGCGTGTTCATTTCTTCTTCGCAGCCATATTCCAGTTTCGGAAAAGTGGTGATTTCAAGTTGCTTCACGCTTCCACCCCTTTCCGCTTTTTCACGCCATGAGGCTTTTCGGATTCCATTTCGTGGATCACGGCCAGGGTTTCCATACCGGCGTATTTTCGCAGGTCCTCCGCAGTCTTGACTTTGTCATCCAAAACGAAACGGACGACGAAAAAACCAGCGGACAACAGCAACCCCACCAAAAGCCCCAGCAGGATGTTCATCGTCTTGTTGGGGCTGATGGGCTCGGTGGGCTCCAGGGCCCTGGACAGGATGCTGGGGCTTTCCGTGGCCATCTTGTCTGAAATGTATTGCCTGGTCACCATGGCGTATTCGTTGGCGATCAGCGTGGCTTCGTAGGGGTTGGAATCGGTGACGGAGATGTTCAAGATCCTCGTATTGGTCGGGTTCTTGATGGAAAGCATCGCTTCCAGTTCCTTGTATGTATAATCCAGCTTCAAATTGGTCAGCACATTCTCATGCACTTCCCAGGTTTTGAATACCTCTTGATAGTCGCTCGTCAGAAAAGAGCCGATCTGCAAATCGGACAGGTTGATGGCCGAGTCTTTGGAGTTCACCACATAAAGCTTTGCGGTGGCCTGGTACTCGGGGGTCACCAAAAAGAAAGTGTACAACGCCGCGATGGCGGCGCAAGCAATGGAAACGATCGCAATCTGTTTCCAATGGTCGATCAGCCAGTAGAGCAGTTCAATCAGATCGATCTCGTCCCCGCCGGTCGGTTCCGTCTCCATCACGGGCGCCATGTTCTCTTCCCGCGTTCGCTTCCACTCGTAGTCCTTGTTTTCTTCAGTCGTCATATTGCCTCCGTCGATTGAGACGTACCAAAATCGATGCCGCGACGCGGAACAGAGGGGCGTTCCCCTCTGTCCCGCAATTGAGCATGCCCCCCGGAATGCCAAAAGACGCCCGATAGCCGGGGTCTCTTTGGCGGCTTCAGCCCATCCGGAGCCTTGGGCTGCCGGTGGCCTCCGCCTGAGAATCCCTTAGTTCAAAACCGCGATCATTCCGCTGCCGTTCACGATCGCTTTGATTTGCGCTTCCGTGAAATGCACCTTGACTTGTCCATTTTCCACCGTCGCCGCCATGGGCGTCCAGATGACGTTGGACCCGTCAGAAATGCCCAGCATCGCTACGATCGTTTGTCCGGCCGCATAGGGTGTGGCGCAATCGAAGAGCACATCCACATCCCCCATACCTTCCACATAGTTTTGTACCAAAAGCCCGAACATCTCATTCAGTTTCAGGGTTTTGGGGTCAAAACCGGCGGGTAGCAACGATGCGAGGCCTTGTTGCGCCGCGGCGTCGAAATATTCAATCGCAGCCTTGCCGGTTCCCACAAATGCGGTGACCTTGGCAAGCTCCTTTTGGGCGTCTGCGGAGTTCGGGTCAGCGGTAATGCCAAACAGCCCTAACGGCGTTTGGTTCTCGCCCAGGACTGTGGTGGTGATCATGTTGCCCGTTCCCCGGCTTCCGGCGGCAAGCGCCGCGCCGCAGGAGAACAACATCACGCACACCATCGCCAGACATAGCAATTTTTTGTTCATTCGAACCATCTCCTTTCCGCACAACATGGAGTCATGCTCATTGAGGGGTAAGGGTATCTATCGAAATGCCTCTCGGCAGTCCGGGCGTATCGTCATACCGGCTCATAAAACAGGGACATCACCAGGGATTCCAATTTTTCCTGGTCGATGTGGAACTCCACAAAGCCATTCGTTCCGTCCACATACTCCCCGGTGGGGTTCACAATTTCTTTGCGCAGATAGTCGCGGGTGCTCCACGCCTCGTTGATCATCCGGCCCCGCCGCATGTCCGTTTGCATATGGGGAGAAAGCAGATCAAACAAATCTCCGGCAAAGCTCATCCGCTCCCTGATCTTCCCGTCCAGCAGCTCGCCGAGCCGCTTTAGGTATTGCTTCTGACGCACCACCCGGGATTCGTTCGTGCCCACGCCGATGTTCATGCGGTTTCGTACAAAGTACTCGGCCTGTTTGCCCATCAGGGTCAGGGTCGTTCCCTGGGTCATGGTCGGGTCCAGCGCGGTAAAGTCATCCTCCAGGGTCACCGTCACGCCGCCAAGGGCGTCGTTCAGCACCGGAATGCCGTCCAGATTCATGGCAACATAAAAATCGATCTTGGTTCCCAGCAGCAATTTGCTGACCGCGTCCACGGTGAACTGGCAACTCTGTTCCTTGCCGTCTCCAAAGCCGTGGGAAAGGCAAATCTGGTACTCCTTCGTGCCCGCCACATTGCCCAGCACGCCCAGAATGGTGATCTCCGCCATGGTATCGCGGTCGATCTGGAGGGGGGTAATGGTTTTTTGTTCCTCGTCAATCACCAGCAAAAGCAAAAAGTCGGACTGGCCTCCGTTCCGAAACCCTCCCGACACATGCTGTGTTTCCGAGGTATCAATGCCCATCATCAAAATGGTGGTGAGCCGTTCTTTCAGCCGATAGGCTTGCTCGTGATAGCGTACCACATTGCCCTCGGCCACCATCTGGCTCAACTCTCCCCGGCGCTCCACGTCTCTCCCGCCGGTTTCAAGCGTTCTGCCCGCGTAATAAATGCCCAAAACCAAAAGGAGCAGCGCCAGCACCACGCAAGCCACGCGAAAGCCCATCTGCTTCGGGCTGATATATGCCTCTCGTTTTTGGCGTTTTTCGTCCATTCCTTGCGTTTCCTTCTCCTTACACGAATCCGCCGGCCGAAGGCAGCGCGCTTTCCTCCTCCAGCGAATCCACCAGCTCAAACCCCAGCCAAATCTTTACCACCTTGTTCTCAAACGTCAGGGCGATTTGCCCGCTCTTGTTGCGTTTGTCCACCCGCAGAATCTGTCCTTCAAAGTCTTTCAGCGGCCCGCTGATGATGCGAATCCGGCCGCCTTCCCGGTAGGCCTTGGAAATCTGGATGGTTCCATCACAAGAAAACAACCAACGGGCAAATTTTTCATCGTTTCCACACAGCCGCCAGTCTCCTCCGGGGTACGTCAATACCGACACCACGCCGTCTTTTGGAAAGCGCTGGTCCAACTCCCAGTTCGCAGGAACCTCCATAAATACATACCCCGGAAAAATCACACTGGTTTCATGCCTCACCTGTCCCTTGCTGGTCTTTCGCTTTACCTGCCGCACGGGACTGGAGCGTATGTCCGGATTGGTCCGCTCCAGGTTTTCCGCCACCAGTTCCTCTTTGCCTGTCAAACAAAAAATACACCCGTAACATTTTTCCCCGTCTATGGGAGTCTGCCCGCCTTGTTCGTTCATCGCTTTGCCCTCTGGGTTCTCGTCGTTGGTCCACAAGGTCAACAAGAAATGAAATAAAAAATACACTCACAAGGTCGGTCTTGTTCGTGCATTGTTCTGGTCGTATGGTTTTTTCACAATCTTAATGAGAAGCTGCTTCCAAAATCCTTTTGCCGGGCAAAACGCCTTTGTATTTTTCATACCGCCTCCCGCGTAATCCGCAAAGCTTCGCCTTCCGACTTTGTAGCGATCGGTGATCATGTACCTGTTATGTGTTTATCCCAACGCATGCCGCTGAACTCTCAGCGTGCACGGCCAAGACAAATTTTTCCTGATGTACTCCACGACAGATGAGCTTGCCGTGGTCCAAAGAACCTCCCTGCATGAGAAGAGTTGATAGGGAACAAAGAGACATACCCTTTGATGGCATCACTTTAGCATGAAACATATAGAAAGTCAATGTGTATCCCTGGCGATTGTTGTAAAATTTGGTAGCGTTTTTACGCGAAAAATGTCGAATCTGTTCGGGAAAGACGCTTTCTTCTTGCTTCTGCCATGAAGGCGGATTTTACCGCTCCTTTTTTTCTTTTTCCAGATCAAAAACGTACGCTTTTTGCATAAATCGCAACACTTGCTTCTTTAATTATGCAACATGCCCCCTATTTCCAAAAAAATTTCCCAGCCCTCTTGACAAACGGGAAAAACCGCTTCATAATATAATTAATAAATAAAACTTATTAATTAATTGCACGCAGAAGCATTTTTCCTCCTCCGTAACGCACCTTTTCACCAGAAAGGATTTCCCCATGAACGATGTGATCGGGCAACCGCAGATTTTAAAGGCCGTCAATTCCGCCATGATCGAGCAGCTCCTTTTGGAGCGGGGCTCTCTTTCCAAGCCGGAGCTGGCCCGGCTTACCAGCCTCAGCCTTCCCACGGTCAGCAAGCTGGTGGACGACCTGGAAACAAACGGTATCCTCCGGCCCGTGGGGCTTTCCGGCAAAGGGGCGGGACGCAAGGCCATGCTGTATGAAATCAACAAGGATTCCGGCTGCCTGGCGGTGCTGTACTACCACGGCGGAGAGTACGCGGGCCGGGTGACGGACATTACGGGCAAAAGCCTTTACAAAGCCACCTTTCCCCTCGATTCCGCCAGCGGCGAGGGCGCTCTTTTGAACACGGTTTCCGCCGTCGATTCGCTGCTGCGGCACGCCCCCAACCCGGTGAAGGCGGTGGGCATCGGCGTTCCCGGCGTCGTATTGCCGGACGGGCGGCTGATGGGCATCCCCAAGGTGCCGGACTGGAACGGCTTCAATTTGGCGGAAGCCCTGGCCGCCCGGTATCCCATGGACATCTGCATCGAAAACGATGTGAAGCTTTCCGCTGTGGGCTACTACCTCACCCACCTCAGCGACCGGTATGAAAACATCGTTTACATTTACGCCGGCAACGGCGTGGGTTCCGGCATCATCGTGGGCGGCAAGCTGTACCGGGGTTCCAACAACTTCTCGGGGGAGCTGGGCTTTATGGCGCCGCTTACGGGAAACCCGCCGGAGCGGGACTATACCGGCGTCGGCGGGTACCTGGAATCCACGCTCATCGCCTCCACCCGCTGCTCCTCCAAAGAATTCTGGACCCACGACGTTCCCGTGGAGCGGGAAACGCTGGCCAACATTCTGGGGGCGGCGGCGGCCAACCATGTGGCGGTTTTGAACCCGGACGTCATCGTGTTCGGCGGCGAGGCCATCTCCCCTGCCCTGCTCCAGCAGATTCAAACCCAAATGGCTTTTTATGCCCCCAAGGAGAGCATGCCCCTGATTTTGCACGATGAAAGCGGCTCCACCGGCCTTCACGGCCTGGTGCTCACCTGCCGGGGCTACATCACCACACGCCTGCAGCTGGTGCAAAACGGAGGCGTATAGGCAAGCGGGAAACAAGCCGGCGCAGCTGAAACCAAGGAGGTCCTTCCCATGTGGACATACGACCTGGCCGTCGACGGCGGCGGCACCAAGACGGAGTTTTGCCTGCGCGCCCTGGGCACAGGGGAAATGTGGCACTTTTTTTCCGGCAGCACCAATTACAAAATCGGCGAGACCGACGCCGAGCGGGGAAACTTTTTGGCGGGCGTTGAAAGCGTCTTTCAGAAAATGGAGATCGGGCCGGAAAACATTCGTGGAATGGTGATGGGCATGTCCGGCGTCGATTCCGTGGAGGATCAGGCGCATTACCTGGACATCGCCCTGTCGACGGGCATCCCGGAAGACCGCATTTATGTTTGCAACGACTCGGAACTGGCCTTTTACTCCAAGGGCACCCCGCCCGGCCTTTGCATTGTGGCGGGCACGGGCTCGGCGGCCACGGGCGTGGGCCGGGATCAGCGCAAGGCCCGCTCCGGCGGCTGGAGCAATTTCATCAGCGACGAGGGCTCCGGCGGGTGGATCGGCAACCAGGTGCTTCGGGCGCTGCTGCGGTATTCCGACGGCTACGACAGATACCAGGACATTTTCGACAGGCTTCGGGAACTGTATGGCGCGCCCGACTTTGACGCCCTGCGCCATGTGCTTTCCCGGTTTACCGTGCAGGATATCGCCGCCGCCGCCAAGCCCATCATGGACTGGGCGGAAGCGGGCGACGCGTACTCCGCCGGAATCGTCGCCGAGGCGGCCCGGCTGGTTTCGCAAATCGCCCGTTCGGTGTACCGCAAGCTGGATTTTGAGCAGGAGAAAACCGTGGATGTGGTCACCGCCGGCAGCCTGTTCAAATCTCCCCTGTTCACACGCTCCTTCATCCGGGAGATGGAAGCCGTCACCCCCTGCCGCAACCTGCGTTTCTGTGACGAGGTGGTCAGCCCCGTGCTGGGCGGCATCGCACTGGCCCCCCTCATGTTTCCCTAAGGTCTCTGGCGGGTGTATGGTCCCGCTGGCAATAGATTTCGACACATCAGAAGGAGGACTCGGTATGAAACGGAAAATCCTGTCCCTGCTGCTGGTTGCGGCGCTGCTTGTAAGCCTGGTGGCCACCACGGCCCTGGCTTCGGACAAACCGGTCAAGATCGGCATCTCCCTGCCCACGCAACGGGAAGAGCGCTGGGTGCTGGACAAGGAAGGCTTTGAAAAGGCCGCTGCGGCTGCGGGCATTGAAATTGCCCTGCAAATTGCCGACAACGACGCGGGTCGCCAGCAAACCCAATGCGAAAACCTCATCGCCCAGGGCATCAACGCGCTGATCGTGGCCCCCCATGACGGCGAAGCCGCCAAGAACATCGTGGAAATGGCCCACGCGGAGAACATCCCCGTCATTTCCTACGATCGCCTCATCCTCAACGCCGACGTGGACCTGTACGTGACTTTTGACCAGTTCCGCATCGGCCAGCTGATGGGCGAGTACATGAACGCCAACCTTGAAAAGGGCAACGTCGTCATCCTCTCCGGCGACCCGGCGGACAACACCAGCGTGCCCCTCAAGCAGGGCGCTCTCAGCGCCATTCAGGGCAAAATCGACAGCGGCGCCTACAAAGTGGTGCTGGAGCAGGAGTGCAAAGACTGGCAGCCCAGCGAAGCCCTCAAGCACATGGAGAATGCCCTGACCGCTTCCAACAATGACATCCAGGGCGTCATCGCCCCCAACGACGGCACCGCGGGCGGCGTCATCCAGGCGTTGGCTGCCCAGGGCCTGGACGGCAAAGTCGTGGTAACCGGCCAGGACTCCGAAGTGGACGCCATCAAGCGCATCATCGCCGGCACCCAGAGCATGACCGTGTTCTTTGACGTGCGTGACCTGTCCGCCGCAGCCTTCGAGGCGGCGGTGAAGATGGCCCGGGGCGAAGATCCCGGCGCCACCGGCAGCCAGAACAACGGCAAAATCGACGTGCCCGTGCTGGAGTTCGGCCCTGCGGCCGTCACCAAGGACAACTACCAGCAGCTGCTGGTGGACAGCGGCTACATGAGCGCGGACGCGCTGAAGTAAGGAACGGCCTTCGGCGGCCTAAGGGCCGTCGCCCCTCAGAACCCCTCTGCTGGAATGCCCATTTTATGGGCATTCCAGGGATGGGTTCAGGGCATCGCCCTGACGGGGATGCAAGGGGCGGAGCCCCTGCATACGGTTTTTTGACAGGTCAGGCCGGGGCGCAGCCCTGGCTAGCGCCCGAGTTTGCGAAGCAAACAAGGCGCGTACCCCCGGCGCGGCTGAAGGTCGCGACGGGGGCGACATGAGGAGGCCGGGGCGCAGCCCCGGCTAGCGCCCGGGCTTGCGAAGCAAACAAGGCGCGTACCCCCGGCGCGGCTGAAGGTCGTGACGGGGGCGACATGAGGAGGCCGGGGCGCAGCCCTGGCTAGCGCACGGGTTTGCGAAGCAAACAAGGCGCGTACCCCCGGCGCGGCTGAAGGTCGTGACGGGGGCGACATGAGGAGGCCGGGGCGCAGCCCCGGCTAGCGCCCGGGCTTGCGAAGCAAACAAGGCGCGTACCCCCGGCGCGGCTGAAGGTCGTGACGGGGGCGACAAACGGAAGCGGGATGATGGCTTTGAAACGCAATATCTTGGAAATGCGGCATATCCGCAAGGAGTTTCCCGGCGTGGTGGCCCTGGACAACGTGGACTTTTCCGTTCAGGAGGGCACCATCCATGCCCTGGTGGGCGAAAACGGCGCGGGCAAGTCTACCCTGATGAAAGTGCTCAGCGGCGTTTACCCGGCGGACGCTTACACGGGCGAAATCGTCATCGACGATCAAACCATGTCCTTCCATTCCATCAAGGACAGCGAGCGGGCCGGCGTGGCGGTGATCTATCAGGAACTGACCCTGATCAAGTACATGAACGTTTGCGAAAACATCTTTCTGGGCAATGAAATTCTGAAAAACGGCCTCATCGACTGGGACGCCACATTGCTTCGGGCCAAGGAAGTGCTGGCGGAAATCCGGCTGCCCGTAAACCCGGCCACCCAGGTGATGGGCCTTGGCCTGGGCACCCAGCAGCTGATTGAAATCGCCAAGGCCGTGGCCAAAAAGGCGCGCATTTTGGTGCTGGACGAGCCCACCTCCTCCCTGACGGAAACGGAGACGGAGAACCTTTTGCAGCTTTTGCGCCAATTCCGTGCCCAAGGCATGACCTGCATTTTTATCTCCCACAAGCTGAAAGAAGTGTTCTCCATTGCCGACCGGATCACCGTGCTGTGCGACGGCCGCACCGTGGGCACCTACGAGGCCGAGAATCTGACCGAGGACCGGCTCATCTCACTGATGGTGGGGCGGGAGCTGACCCAGCGCTACCCCACCGCCAAGCATACCCCCGGCGAGGTGGCCCTGGAGGTTTCCGACTGGACGGTGTTTGACCCGGAAATTCCGGGACGGAAGGCCCTGAAGGACATCCATTTTGTGGCCCGCCAGGGGGAAATCCTGGGCATTGCGGGCCTTATGGGCGCGGGTCGCACCGAGCTGATGCTCAGTCTTTTGGGCGTGTGGGGCAAAAAAGCCTCCGGCGAGGCCAAGCTGTTTGGCCAGCCCATTTCCACCCGTTCCCCCAGCGACGTGATCCGGGCGGGCATCGGCTATCTGTCGGAGGACCGCAAGGGCACCGGGCTGGTGCTGATTGAAAGCGTGAAGGACAACATGGCCCTGGCCAGCCTGTACGACCGCCTGGACCACGGCCTTATCAACCAGGACGCGGAACTGGCGGCGGCGGAAAAGATGGTGGAAACCCTCCACATCAAAACCCCCACCCTGGAACAACTGGTGCAAAACCTCAGCGGTGGCAACCAGCAGAAGGTGGCCCTGGGCAAATGGCTTTTGACCAACCCCAAGGTGCTTATTCTGGACGAACCCACCCGGGGCATCGACGTGGGGGCGAAATATGAAATTTACGTCATCATGCAGCAGCTGGTGGAAATGGGCATCAGCATTGTGATGATTTCATCGGAATTGCCGGAAATTTTAGGGGTCAGCGACCGCATCCTGGTGATGTCCGAGGGCAAAATCGCCGGGGAGCTGACCCGGGCGGAGGCCACCCAGGAAAAGA
>JAVBTE010000179.1:0-17077 GCA_031556335.1 Eubacteriales bacterium
TAAACCGGCTGAAAGGCAACGAGATGGCGGTGACCACCTATGTGGGCTTCTCCATCGTATCGCTGATGTGTATCGCCTGGCTGGTGCTGCCCTTCAAGTCCCTGGTGCTGAAATGGCCCCTGGGCAACGGCCTGAGGATGACCATCAGCATGGAGCCCGCGTTTTCCCAGCTGCTGGACAAGTTCCTGGCCTTTAAGATCGGCGGCATTACCGTGCCCACAGGGCTTTTGCTGTTCATGCTGCTGTCCTGCTTCCTGGTATGGCTGTTTACCCGCACCAAAACCGGCATCGCCATGCAGGCGGTGGGCAACAATCCGCGCTTTGCGGAAGCCACGGGCATCAACGTGGACAAGATGCGCATCATCGGCACGGTGCTGTCCTCGGTGCTGGGCGCCATCGGCATCATCGTTTTCTCCCAGAGTTATGGGTACATTCAGCTGTACACCGCGCCCCTCAAGCTGGGCCTGATCGCCGCCTCGGCCATCCTCATCGGCGGCGCAAGCACCTCCAGGGCCCGCATCAGCCATGTAATCATCGGCTCCTTCCTGTTCCAGGGCGTGCTGACATTGGGCATGCCGGTGGCCAACGCGCTGGTGCCGGGTTCCACCATTGCCGAAACGCTGCGGATTCTGATCTCCAACGGCATCATCCTCTACGCGCTCACCAAGTCTGGAGGTGGTTCGCGTGCGTAAGCAAAGCGGCATCAAGAATATTCTGCAAAACAACATCGTTACCATCCTGATCATTGTGCTGTGTACCATCGGTTTCGCCTTTTCGGGCCAGTCCATCAATTTTGTGCTGTCCGAGCTGATGGGCCGCCTTACCCGCAACGCCTTTATCGTACTGGCGCTGATCATTCCCATCATCGCGGGCATGGGCATTAACTTTGCCATCACCATTGGCGCCATGGGCGCGCAAATCGCCATCCTGTGGGTGCTGGAATGGCAAATTCCCGGAACGAAGGGCTTCCTGGTGGCGGCCGCCATGACGGTGCCCATCGCCAGCGCCTTTGGCTACCTGGTGGGCAAGCTGCTGAACAAAATGAAGGGCCAGGAAATGATCGGCTCCCTCATTCTGGGTTATTTCGCTAACGGCCTTTACCAGCTGCTGTTCCTGTTCATCTTCGGCAACCTGATTCCCATGCATACGCCGGGGCTGGTCATCAAGGGCTCTACTGGCATTGCCAACACCCTGGACCTGAAACCTCTCAAGATGATGTATGCGCTGGACAACCTGTGGAAATTGAAGTTTGAACCCACCCTGTACATGATGATGGGTTGCCTGGCAGTGCTGGTATTGGTGCTGTTTTTCCTCAAGCGCATCAGCTGGAAAAAGCTGCTGGCATGGCTGCTGGTGGCGGCGGGAAGCTGCCTGCTCATTCAGATTCCGGTCGTCAAGGGCTGGTTCTCCATGGTGAACGTGCCCATCGTCACCTTCCTGGTGGTGGCGCTGTTGTGCCTGTTCAACGTGGCCATCATGCGCACCCGGTTGGGCCAGCAGTTCCGCGCCGTGGGCCAGAACGGCACCGTGGCCAACGCGGCCGGTATCGACGTGAACCGCACACGGCTGATTGCCATCATTATTTCCACGGTTTTGGCAGGCCTGGGCCAGCTGATTTTTGTGCAAAACATGGGCTCGCTGCAAACCTACGGTGCCCATGAGCAGGTCGGCCTGTACGCCGGCGCGGCCATCCTGGTGGGCGGCGCTTCCATTGTAAAGGCCACCAACGGCCAGGCCATTCTGGGCTGCTTGCTGTTCCATCTGCTGTTTATCGTTGCGCCGCCCGCCGGCAAGAACCTGTTCGGCGACGCGGCCATCGGCGAGTATTTCCGCGTGTTCATTAGCTATGGCGTCATCGCTGTGGCCCTGGTGCTGCACGGCTGGAGCGCCATCAAAACGCGCAAGGAAGCCGCCGCCGAAGCCCACGCTGCCATCAAGGAGCAGCCGGAGGGGGACGGGGCGGGGGGACGTTAGGGGCTGCCGCCCCTAAAACCCTGCTCAGGGCTTCGCCCTGAACCCTTCATTTCACCGCGTTTCACGCGGTGAAAAAGGAAAAATGTTATTATCAAAGCCGCCTGCATGCAGGCGGCTTTGAGTGAATCGTTGAGAATATTTTCGGACCGCGTGAAACGCGGTCCGTGAAGGGTCCAGGGCATAGCCCTGGTGGGGGCGCGGGGGCGAAGCCCCCGCAACGTCCTCGTCCCCCGTCCTCGTCCCTCGTCCCTCGTTCCCCGTCCCCCCGTCACTCTTCCTCCAAAAACGTCAAATCGCTTTGGTTTACGAGGCGGTCGGCATCCACAATCAGCATCATTTTTTGCTCATGCACGCCAATGCCTTTGATGAACACATGGGCATAGTCCGGGCCCACCTGGGGCGGCGCGGAGATGGAGCCGGGGTCCAAAGTGATCAGGTCGTTGACGTTATCCACCACCAGGCCAAGCTTCATTTCATCAAAGCGGATCACGATGATGCAGCGATAGGGGAGGTCGGGGCGGTCTTCCTTATGGAAGCGCTTGCGCATGTCGATCACCGGCAGCACGGAACCGTGGCGGTTCATCATCCCCGCAATATAGGGCGGGGTTTCCGGCACCCGGGTGATGGGCTTGTATTCCAGAATCTCCACGATTTTGGACAGCTCCAGCGCATAGCTTTCGTCCACGGAAAAGACCAGATACTGCTGGGGCTGCTCCTCTTGCACAAAAGATTCTTGATCTGGATTGGAAAACATCTTCTTCACCTCTTGACCATACTTTTCAGCAAGCCGTCCACGTCAATAATCAGGCACACTTTTCCGTCGCCCCGGATGGTGCAGCCGTAAATGCCCGGAATGCCTTTCAGCAGCGGGGGAATGGGCTTCACAACGATGCTCTGCTGGCCGACCACATCGTCGATGAACAGGGCATACTGCTCGCCGCCGGATTCCAGCACCAGCATCAGGCCGTCCATGTAGGAAGGATTGGGCGCCTGATACAGATCGGACAGCCGAACGATTTGGTAGCACTGGCCCCGGTGCAGCACCATATCCTGGCCGTTGGCTTCCCGAATGCTGCCCTCCTCGGGGCGGAAGGCTTCCCGAACGGAGCTGATGGGAATGGCGCAAACTTCCCCAGCGGCCTTCATGATCATGGCGTCCAGAATGGTGAGGGTGAGAGGAATGCGCAGTTCCATTCGCGTGCCCTGGCCCAGGACACTGGAAATGGTAACGCGGCCATTCAGCTTGCGCACGCTTTCGTGCACCACATCCATGCCCACGCCCCGCCCGGACAGTTCCGTTACCTGTTCCCGGGTGGAAAAGCCGGGCAGAAAGAGCAGCGCCAGAATTTCTTCGTCGCTCATGTCCGGAACCTGATCTTTCCGAACCAGGCCGGAGGCCAGGGCCTTGGCGAGCACCGCGTTTTTGTCGATGCCCTTGCCGTCGTCCTGCACCCGCAGAACAGCCAAATCCCCCTCGATGGCGGCGGAAAGGTGCACTTGCCCCGCGGAGGGCTTTCCAGCCGCCAAGCGTTCGTATTCCGGTTCAATGCCGTGGTCCACCGCGTTGCGCAAAATGTGCATGAGGGGAGAAAACACCTGATCGATCACGTTCCGGTCCAGGGCGGTATCCTCGCCGGAAGTGGTGAAGTGGATTTCTTTTTGCAGCCTGGTTTCCGCGTCCCGCACGGAGCGGCTCAGCTTGTGGAACATATCCTTCACCGATACCATGCGAAGGGACAGCACCCGGTCCTGCATCTCCAAAATGAGGTGGTGCAAGTCCTCCAGGGCCCGGTGGGTCAACTCCTCGTCGCCCTGGTCAAAAGCATGGGACGAGCCCATGGAGGCAATGATCATTTCCCCCGCCAGATTGATGAGCTTATCCAGCTTTTTCACTTCAATGCCCAGGTAATTGGAAGAATTGGGGAAGAAATCATCCCGGCGGCGGCGCATGGGGGGCGGCCCTGTTTCCGCCGGCGGTGCGGGGGCGGCGGCATCCGGGGAAGCGCCAGCATCCTCGCCCACAAGGGCCGCGCCGCTCACAAAGGGGGAGGCCTTCACCTGGGCCAGGATTTCCTCCAAATGATCCGAAGACGGCAAAGCCAACACAAGCCCGTCCTGTTGCAGGACGGTTTCCGCCTCCGGGTCATCCTCCCCGGGGGTGGCGACCAGATCGTTTTGGAGCAAGCTGGCTTTGTGAATGATTTCAAAGGCCCGCAGGCCAATCATGACGCAATTGGGTTTGAACCGGACGCGAATGGAGGGTCCGGAACTTTCCGCATGGTCGGGAACGGCATTGTCGGCACCGCCCTGGTTGGCCGCGCTCTGTTCAGCGGCGGAACCTGACAGCAACTTCAGGTATCCGGACACTTCCTGGATGGCGTCCGTTGCGTCCTCTTCCTCCTCCGGGTCGGCCATGTTGCGCTTGATGTAGTCCACGCCGAAAAGCACGATGTCCGTCAGCCGCTTTTTGTCCACCTGGGTGGGCTTGTGCTCCCGAAGATAGAAAAACAAATCCTCCATGCTATGGGCCAGCTTGGAAATATTGGAAAAGCCCATCATTGCGGAGGAACTTTTGATGGTATGCATGATGCGGAAAACCTCGGGTACCGCATCCAAAATATCGCCGTCCTGGTTTTCCGCCTGCATCAGGATGGTTTCCAGCTGCTCCAAAAAGGTGTTGGTTTCAAAGACAAATATATCGAACATTTCTTTTTGAAATTCATCCATGAACCCTCACCTCCAACCGCGATAGGGCGCCTTATTCGCTGAGGAAGTAAGCGCTCTTTTGCATTTTTTTGGCCTTGCTTTTGGTGCCCGCGGCGATCTTCGCCAATTCGATGGTATCGCGAAGCTGATGCTTGTCGCACATGACGATGGCCACGGCAATGCCCGTAAGGCCAAAGTTTTGCGGAGTGCCGTTTCTGTCCTTGGTGGTGATGTAGCCTTTTGCCCGGTCCTCATCGCTGTAAAAATCGGGCTTTCGGGACTCAAACCGCTCGATGACCGCCTCGGCGATACGCACCGCGTTTTCGGGGTCCACAATGGTGATAAAGTCATCCCCGCCAATGTGGCCGATAAAATCCGTGGGGCTGCCGCAATCCATTATCGAGGCGACGATGACGTCGGCGGCCATCTGGATCAGCTTGTCGCCGTTGGCAAAGCCGTATACATCGTTGTAGGGCTTGAACAGGTTCAGGTCGTAATACATCACGGCAAAGGGGATTTCCTCTTGAATGCGCCGTTTCATTTCCGCCTCGATGTCGTTGTTGCCGCTCAGGCCGGTCATGGGGTTCACGCCCCGCATGCGCTCCAGGCGCACCAGGGTATTGTGCACCCGGGCCAGCAGCTCGCGCTTTACAAAGGGCTTAACCACATAGTCGTCCGCGCCCAGTTCCAGCCCTTTCAGCCGGTCTTCCTCTTCGGTCTGGCCGGTGATGATGATGATGGGAATCAGGTTATAGCGAAAATCACCGCGCAGGATCTCACAAAGCTCAAAGCCGCTCATGCCGGGCATGATTACATCCAGCAGGATCAAATCGAAGCGCTCGCTATGGATTTTCTCCAGCGCTTCTTCGCCGGAAAAAGCGGTCGTGACCGCATAGCCTGCCGTTTGCAGCGCTTTTTCGATCATTGTGACCATGAATAGGGTGTCATCCACCACCAGGATTTTTTTCTCTGCAGGATTCATTTGTGAGCCACCGTTCTTTTCGCTTTCGTACTTAGTATTTTTCGGGGTTATCTTTCAGGACGATCACAGGCTTTTTCTTGGGTCTGCGGGGCTCTGCGCTTTGTTCCGCCGTTTGCGCGGAGGCCGCCGCCTCGGCGGACTGTTTCAGGCGGAAGCTGGACACCATCCGCTCCAGCGCGTTGGCTTGGGCGGCCATCTCCTCGGCGGCGGTGGCGCTTTGCTCGGCAGTGGAGCTGTTCATGTTCACCACCTGGGCCACCTGGTCGATGCCCAGGTTAATCTGCTCCACCCCCAGGGCCTGCTCGCTGGAAGCCTTCGCAATGTCGTCGATCAACTGCGCGGAATGCAGGATATCCGCCACGATCTGGCCCAGCGCTTCGTGGGTTTTTCTGGCGATGTTCGCGCCCAGCCGGGCCTTGTCGATGGAGTTTTCGATGAGGGTATCCGTATCGGCCGCAGCCTGAGAGCTTTTGGTGGCCAGGTTGCGAACCTCGCCGGCCACAACGGCGAAGCCTTTGCCATGCTGGCCCGCATTGGCGGCTTCCACTGCGGCGTTGAGGGAGAGGATGTTGGTTTGGAAGGAGATATCGTTGATGAGCTTGATGATTTTGCTGATGTTGACGCTGGCCTGGTTGATTTCGTCCACGGCGTGCATCATTTCGTTCATCAGGTCGGTGCTTTCCTGGGCGCGTTTTTTGATGCCGGCGTACAATTCGGCGGCTTTCTCCGCCATTTTGGCGTTTTCCTTGGTATTCAGGGAAATTTCAAAAATGGAGCTGGACAATTCCTCGATGGCGGTGGCCTGCTGGGACGAACCCTGGGCCAGGGACTGGCTTCCGTCGCTTACCTGGGTGGCGCCGTTGGACACCTGGCCGGCGGCGGAAAGGATATTGTTAAGCAGCCGGTTCAGGTTTTCGGAAACGGCCCGGAGGGAGTTGCCCACCTGATCTTTGTCGCTGCTGGTACGGATATCCGCCGTAAGGTCGCCCTCCGCGATTTTTTCCAGGTTCAACGCCTGATCCTTGAGGCCTGCGGCCATGCGGCGGAAGGCTTCCGCCAGCTGGCCCACCTCATCTTCGCTGTGGATATCCAAAGCTACTTCCATATCGCCTTGGGCGATCTGGTTGGCGGCGCCCAGCATTGTTTTCAGCGGTTGGGCAATGGAATGGCGCAAATGGCGGCTTAACAGCACGGCGATGCCCACACCAAGAAGAATGACCAGCGCCTCGATCCACGTGAAGGTATGGAACAGGTCGCCATTGGCCTTCACGGCCTTCTCCGCGGCCTGAACGTTATAAAGGTAGCAATCCTCAATTTCCGAGGCGATGCCGTCGGTGGCCAGGGCGGCGTTGATGAGGTTGTTGGTGGCGCTGCTCACCGTTTCATTGGTGCCGATCTTTGCCGCATTCTCCTTGAAGGTGGCAAAGTCGCCGTAATATTTTCCCAAAAATTCATTAAAAGCGGTCCTGTCCTGCTCCGAAAGGATGGTGCGGGAATAGTTTTGCACATGCCTTTCCATTTCGGTTTCCAGGATTTCGAGCTGCTCCTCGTTGTTTTTGTACTGGGTGCTGCCGATGGTCAAAAGCAAATAATTGCGAAGCACTACCCGCTGCTGGTGAAAATTGGAATTGATATGCCCGATCTCTTCCAGGGCCACCACGTTGTTATGATACAGCTTCTGATCCGCCGCGTTCATTTGGGACATGCCCAAGTAACCCAGGCCGCTGTTGAGGCAGGTCAGAGCTATGATGATGATGAAAGAAAAGACAATTTTCGCTGAAACCTTCCAGTTTTTCATACACAGAGCCTCCGTAACGATTTTGCCGAACACCAGGGGGAGAGCGTGACAAGACAGCCGTTTGGATGCGTGGAAGTTTCCAAGGCCAGACGCAAGCGGCTGTGTTATGAAAACTTATACCGAATCAGTATACCATTTTTTGTAATTTTTCGTCAACAAAATTCCAGAAAGTGGAGAAAAAAGGGCGAAGGGACGGGTTTTTTGAGGGGTTTTTATGGAAATGAAATGAAAACCCTTCCAAAATGATCGCAAAACACAAGATATGGGGGTCGGCAGTATGGATCAAACCTTACAAATTTGTTAAAAAACATTGAAAATGCGTCATTTTTGGATTGGAATATGGTTTTCTTGGACACTAGAAGATATACATCATTTGTGGTGTATCGGAGGTTACAAGAGGACCTGTCTGTTATAATAAAGCAGATTTGAAAACGCCGGTATCTTCTTTTTCGGACAATTCTCGCCAAAATTCTCTCCCATTTTGCCGAAAAATTCTCTGCCGGTGTGACAAAAGAAATTGGAAAAGGGGATTGTGAACATGAAACGCAGTCTGGAAAAACTCCTTGCAATCGTGTTGTCCGTTGCATTGTGCCTGGGCAGCTTCGTATTGCCTGCCTTCGCGGAAGAGATTCTTCCCGAAGAACCCGCTGTAACCACTGAGGAACCGGTAGTGGAGCCTGTGGTGGAGCCCACGGTGGAAGAACTTGCTGTTTTGGAAGAAACCGGGACCGAGGGGGAAATGCTTGATTTGCTTGCGACCCCCAGCATGACCTTTGCGCCTGCCAGCCTTTCACTGAAAGCTGGCGCGACGGGTATTGTGGTGGTGACCACTTCCAATGAAAACGCTGTGAAAATTATCGGCGCAACCAGCAGCAAATCAGCTGTTGCGACGGTTACATTTGAGGATATCGTGCCGAACGACGATGACATTACCGAGCCTAGCCACAAAGTGACAGTGACGGCAGTGTCTGCGGGTACCGCTACCATTACGGTGAAAGACGCAAATAACAAGACCGCAACGTTTGCCGTCACTGTTGCGGATGCGCCCGCTTCTGTTGCCATCAGCGGCGGCCGCGCCATTGGTATCATTCCTGACGTTGATGAGACCCCCGCAGTTGGCGAAACACTTCAGCTTACTGCCACGGTGAAAGGCGTTAAGGGCGCCACGTTGACTGGCGAGATTGCCACCGGCGCTTGGAGCGTGAAGAGCGGTAGCGAAAGCGTTTTGAGTGTCTCCGCGGCTGGCTTGGTAACTGCTTTGGACGTCGGAACGGGCACCGTTCAGTTTACCACTGACACAAACGCCAAAGTGGGCGAGTGCGACATTACGGTGAAAAAAGTGATCGACGCGCCAATGACCGTTGTAGCAATTGCCCCCATGTCGGTTGGCGAAACCCCGGCAGTGGTTTTTGGCGATATTGGCGAAGCCTATTATACGAAACTGGAGTACAAGATTGCCGACGAAACGGTTGCCAAGATGAGTAGTGACAATGCCAAGGTCCAGGCGCTGGCAGCAGGCACCACCACCTTGATTGTGACGCCGTTTTTCCTGGATGAAAAATTGGAAGACTTGGCCTCTGACCCCGTGAATATCACGGTGACAGATTCTCCCGTTTCTACGATCGAGTTTGCAAAAGCGACCATGGCGTTAGGATTCCCGGCGACGTATGCCGAGGTGGACACGGCGAACAAGAACGTTGTGACTTTTGGCTTGAAAGAGGAGCATGAGAATGATCCCATTGGCGTGAAAGTGCAGAGCAGCAACGAAACCATTGCGATTGCTGCATACGACAAGGCTAACAAACAAGTGATTGTGACCCCCAAGAAAGTTGGCAAGGCCTCCATTACGCTTAGCGTATTGGGCACGCTTTTGACCAAGAAGTTTGATGTAACCGTTGCGGCGTATCCGGACAGCGCTAAGTTGAGCGTTCCTGTAACGTTGGGCATGGCGCAAGGCGAAACGTTGACAGTGAAAGCCACCGAATACACGGGTAAAAAAGCTGTGAAACCTGCCAGTAACAAAGGCGCTTGGCAACCAGTTGATGAAAATGATCCGTTTACATTCGATGGGGCCACTGGTCTGCTGACTGCCAAGCCCGATGGCGATGGCCCGGGTACGTTGGTTTACAAACTGCCGAATGAGGCTGTGGCAACGAGCACGATAACGGTGAACAAAGCCCCGGCTAATGGCACCACGAATACTATTAATGTAACGGTTCCGGTGGGTTCTGTCTATCAGGTACAACCCCTGTATCTGGATAGCGAGGATGAGAATCCTAACAAAGTTGCCTGTCTGAACAACACCTATACGTTGCCCTTGGACAAGACCAGCAAGGCGTTGGGAACCTTTGATGCGAAGACCAATAAGTTCACCGCGAAAAAGGCCAGCAGCACCGCTACCTATACGATCGAAGTTGCGCCGAAGATCGAAGGCAATACCGCCAAATGCAAGGTGGTCATCACGGTTGTTGCCACCCCTGTGATTCGGATTGAAGGCGGCATGAAAGCCTTGACCCTGAGCGCGCAAAAGATTAGTGAACAAGACCTGAACTTTGAATCGCAAACCGTTCGGGTAACGGTTGGCAGCGATGTGGAGTATTTGGCGACAGATTTGATGCTCGGCAAGTACAAGAATGATATCATTCAAGTCGCCACCGCTGCTGTGGCGGGCACTCCCAATGCCTTCGATGTAACCATTAAGGCTTTGAAGAAGGGTTCCACCACTATTTCGTTTGGCCTTTTGGGCACCAAAGCCAAAACTGTGGCCCTTAAGGTGACAGTTGGCGAAAACGCGCCCAATGCGGTTGCCCTTAGCAAAACGGCGATGAGCATTGGACCTGGCGAGAGCTTTGATCTGACATGGAAGACCCTCCTTGGGACAAAGCAGATCAAGAACGTCGTGGGCACATGGACGGTAACGGACGTTCCTGAGGAAGGAAATGAGCCTGTTGCCAAGACGGATCTAACCGTGCAAAACGGCGTGGTGACTGCCCAAAACGGTGCTGAGCCTGGTGATTACCGGGTCACCTTTACCACTTATAATGGTGTGTCCGGCAGTTGCACGGTAACTGTGAACGAAGCCGCTACCATTCAGGGTTTCACGGTTCCCGATTTGTCCGTGGGCATGAAGGCCGCCGCGACTGTAACCAAGAAGGATAACGCTGTGCTGGCTTATAAAGCCATGACAAAAACCATTGCTGTTTCCATCGACAAAAAGAATGGCAATGCTGTGATGGTGACCGGCAAGGCCGTTGGGGCTGCTACTGTTCGTGTGTCCATTAGCGCCAAGGCGTATGCGGTTGGCGATGTGTACAAGGACTTCAACCTGAATAACATTCAGCAGAAGCCCGATGGAATTAAGCTGTACAGCGATGCTGCTTTCCAGCATGAAATCGTTGGCAACTTCGACGTGACCATTGGCCAAACGACGCCCTTCTACGTTAAGGCTGATAACGGTTCTCCCGTTACCTGCACTTATTCGTCAATGACCAAGGGAACAAAAATTACGGTGTCTGCTGCCGGCGTGGCGGTTCCCGCGACAGGTGTTACTGCGGACACAACGGCAGTCTTTATTGTCAAGTCCTATACAGGCAAAAAGGCGACGCTCACGGTGAAAGCTGTGGCTGCCCCCGTTCCGGAACCCGATACCACCGTTGCGAGCCTGGAATTTGTCAATCCGGAAAATGCAGCCAACCCCATTATCATTTCTTCGACACCTACCGAGGGCGAGTATGTGGCGGATGTTGAGGTGGGAAGCTACCTGATTGGCGCGATCGCGAAGAACACAGATGGCGATACGCTTTCGGATGTTCAGATTGATTTTGCAAAAGTAGATGCTTCCACCACGGGCACTTCTAATTTCGATCAGGGTACGAAAGAGATTACCGCAGCTGCTGTTGGCGACACGATTGGTCTAACCGCCACCTATACGCCTGCGGAAGGTGATCCAATTGTCATCACTTTGACTGTTACGGTTATAGCAGCCCCGTAATAACCTCTGCATTTCCTGCTGCATTCGGCAGCAAACCATTCACCCGGGAAGCATGCACCCATGCTTCCCGGGTTTGTGTATCTTGAAAACCACTGACTAGGCCAGTTGTTCGAAAAAAAGGCTTCTGCCGTTGAGGGTGATAGAAAAACTCCTTTTGCTAGAATGAAATTGTTGCATATCTTACAAGATGGCAGATAATAAAACAATAAGCTTGACAAGTGCACAATAATTTGTTAGATTAACTTCTAATGGTGCGCGTCCGAGGTTCGGTACTATTTTCCTTCAGGCGATTCTTCGAAAGCGGGCTAAAAAGCGGACTAAGAAGTTATTCTTATCTCTCCAAATGTTCTTCTGTGGAATGTTCTAAGAAAACAGAAAAGGGGATTGCGAACAATGAAACGAAGTCTGAAAAAACTCCTTGGTATCTTATTGTCACTTGTGTTGTGCCTGGGGAGCTTTGCTGGCGCCGCGTTCTCGGAATCGAGCGATATTCCTGCGGAAAAACCAATTGTGTCGGTAGTGGCTCCCGGCGAAGAGCCTCCTGTGGAAAATCCCCCTGTTGTTGCGCCTCCCGTAGTAGAACCTCCGGTTGAAGAGCCTGAGATAGACGAGGTTCAAGACGAAGATCTTACAGAAGATGTCGAAGATGTCGTTGAAGAGATTGTAGAGGACGGGGAACTGGACTTGCTGGCAGTGCCTGGCATTGTTTTGTCGCCATCTTCCTTGTCGATGGACCCACACGCCACGAACGACGCGGTCATGATTACCGGGGGTCCTGTTGGGGCAGTCTTTACCGCCACTTCGAGCAACACGGAGGTAGTATATTCCACCGAGGTTGAGGAATTAGAGGGTGGCGGTCATAAGCTGGTCATCAAAAGTGCGCTAAACGGCACTGCAACCATTAGCGTGAAGGGCGTTGCCGGCGAAGGGGCAAATGCGCAGACCGCGATTAAAACCCTTGTGGTTACAGTAAAGGATGTTCCCCAGTTTGCAGAAATCACTCCCGATTCAGCCAACCTTGCGATGATGGGTTCAGTAGGCGAAACAATCGCTTTAAAGGCTACTGTGTATGGGACCAGAGGCCCAATGAAGGGCGTTGCCGGCACCTGGAAAGTTGCAGATGGCTCCAGCGATGTAATCACGGTAGACAGCAAAGGGCTGGTAACGGCAAAGGCTCTTGGTGACAAGCAGGTTGAGTTCAAAGTGAACGAAACGGTATCGGCTATTGCGTATATTTATGTAATGAACTTTGTAACAGATACTCAGATTTTGCTGAATGATAGCATGAGTGACGATATCATTACCGGTATTGCATCGAGTGTTTATGCATGGTCAAATGACGGCTGGGCCGCAAGCTATCAATTTGCGCTGGAAACCGACGCCAGCGTTCCTAAAGCGGACAGGGCCGTGGCGCAGATTAAAAATGCCCCGGAAAATGGAAGCAACTATGGTATCATACTCGCTTCAAAACCAGGAAAAATCAAACTGGTGGTTAATCCTTACTTCAAGGGAAAACCGGTGGCAGCGTTTGGAACGACCGTACCGCTTACGATTCTACCGCCGATAGTAAGCGCCATTACTTTAGATAAAACAATCATGAACATTGGCTATTCTCAGGAAGCGGGCGCGGATAATACGGCAAAACTGGTTGCGACGCTTGCTCTTCGGGAAGGAGCGGACTCAGGCCTTTATAGCGTTGTGGCTACCAGCAGCAACGCTGCCGTTGTGGAGGCAACCGAACTGGGCAGAACGGGCACAGACGGCAAAGACATTACCTATATACTTACCGCAAAAAAGGCGGGTTCCGCCCAAATTACCATCAAGGCAACCGGCGGCATAAGCACCGTAAGCAAAACCTGCAAAGTGACTGTGACAGGAATGCCTGACCAAGTCATCATTACGCCTTGGTATGCAATTTTGCATGAAGGAAGAACCCTGAAACCGGTGGTGAAGGTGACTGCGGCTGGAAAAACCGTGAAGATGAATCCGGGAGACTATACTTTTGTCTCAAGCGACCCAAGTGTAGCAACTATTGACGGAAATGGCGTAATCAGCGTGGCGGAAGGGATACAAGCCAGAACGTATGTTGACTTTAACTATACTGTTTTGGCAAACGGCGGGACGCTTAGCAAAAATCTTGGTGTTGAGGTACTCCCTGAACCCAAGGCATATACAGAAACCACAATGACCATTACCGAAGGCGATAAGAATCTTGTGTTGATACCAGAGTTTAAGAGTAACGCGGGCGAATTTTTGTACGAGGTTCCACTGAAAAGCATTATCAGTACCGACACCAAAGTTGTTACGGCCAGCGTGGACTCAAAAACAAGACTAGGCAAGATTACGGCGAAAAGAGCTGGAAGCGCGACTGTGGTGACTACCGCGTACAATGGCCAAATTGCCCTGATCAAGGTAAACGTGAAGCCTTGCCCTGTGATACTGCTGGATGGTAACGTAAAATCCATTACTTTGTTTGAGGGCGATTTTTATCAACTACAAGGCAGAGTCACTGTTTATGACGATGTAGATCCCCAATTGCGTGTTGTGAAGATGCCGAAAGGCACGATTGCGGCAACCACGGATCAACCTCTTTTTGTGGATGAAGACGGAACATTCACTCTTTCTGTTGCAGGCATGGCGCCGGGGAGCACTTCTTTCACGCTTGCATCCCGCGGCAGCAAGCCGATTACTGTGCAAGTGAAAGTGGTTCCAGAGCCCAACAAAGTAGTATTAAGCGCAGTGCCCAATCCCGGCGCCGGCGCGGGGGAAAGCTTTTTGATGACCGCGACCGTGCTGGATAAAAAAGCCAAGAAGCTAAGCAATATAGAGGGCACCTGGAGTTGCGCCGGGCCTGTTACCGTGTCTGATAGCGGCATGGTGACAGTTGACCCTAACGCATCTGCTGGCGCTGCCGCTACGGTCAGTTTCACAGCGGGTTATGGAAATTTTGGAAGCGTGGTGTCAGGAACCACCTCCTTCCAGGTCGCACGGGCAACCTTGGCTTGGCTTTTGATGGCGTCGGATCCGATTTCTGTTGGCATGAAAACACGCATCGAGTCGTGGCCTGCTTATGGGGAAGTGCCGCCCAGCCTTACCTATTCCGTTGTACCTGTGGGCGGGGTAAGTGGCGTTGTAAGCGTAGACTCTAAAGGTGTTGTAACGGGCAAAAAGCCTGGAAGCGCGAAGGTCCGGGGAACCCTGAAGGGCACGAAGGTCTTTATGGAGGCGCAGGTGGAAGTACTGCCCGCGCCAACAAAGATTACAATGCTTGATTTGGGAGTGCTGTCCCCCACAGAACTGTTCGTGGGCAGCACGACGTATATTGATATAGGAGCGCTTCAGGCATGGTCCGTAGACGGCGAGGGCCAAGACGTTCTGGTGCCAGCAACGTTCACCGTCAAAAGCAGCAATACCAAGGTGCTGACGGTGGACCAGGATGGCCTCATTACCGCCGCCACTGGGGCCAAGGTTGGAGATAAAGCCAACGTCATCATTAACACCCAAAATACAAGGGGCACGCCCCTTATCATTCCCATCACCGTAAAGGGCCCCTTCGCCAGCGTTACCATTGCGGGCTGTCCAACGAATGATACAATGTCGCTAGGCGAAACCGCCACAGTCAGCGGCAGAGGATGGGATGGGGCAAACGGTACGGGAAATGAACTGGAGCCGGGATTGATCAACTGGCACTTCACAAGCGAGACGCAGGAGGTTGCCACCATCGACCGCTACTCTGGCGAAATTACCCCTATTGCCGTAGGTACCACCGTGATTACCGTGGTCGGTGAAAAGGACGAGATATCGCAATCCGCCACTTTCACCCTCACCGTTACAGAATGAGAAATGGTTTTGTTTCGCGGATGAAAAAGTACTGTTCGCTGTAAAATTTTAATAAAACTGCCGCGCCCCACAGTATGGGCGCGGCAGTTTTGTGAACAGAACAGCGGATGGTTTTCAAATATCAAATCACCAGGGACAAAATTGTACAAGTGATCGGCTGCTCACAGTTGGGTGTTCGGCTTGGTCTGTTTGCGTTTCCTCCCCCTTACCCCATCCCCGCCAACGTTTCCCGGATCGCGTCCAAAAACGCTTCGCTGCTTAATCCCTTCGCAGGCACATCCCCTTCAAACAGGGGCACCAGATCCTTGGTCATTTGTCCGCCTTCAATGGTGAGCAGCGTGGCTTTTTCCAGCTTTCCGGCAAAAGCGCATAACTCCGGCAGGTTGTCCAGCTCGCCCCGTTTTTGAAGGGCCCCTGTCCAGGCGAAAATGGTGGCAACGGGGTTGGTGCTGGTTTCCTCGCCCTTGAGGTGCTTGTAGTAGTGGCGGGTCACGGTGCCGTGGGCCGCTTCATACTCAAACTGCCCGTTCGGGGACACCAGCACACTGGTCATCATGGCCAGGCTGCCAAAGGCCGTGGCCACCATGTCGCTCATCACGTCGCCGTCGTAGTTTTTCAGGGCCCAAATGAAGCCCCCTTCGCTGCGAACGACCCGGGCCACGGCGTCGTCGATGAGAGTGTAGAAATATTCAATGCCGGCATCCGCAAAGGCCTTTTTGTAGTCGGTTTCGTATAAATCCGCAAAGATGTCCTTAAAGCGGTGGTCGTAGATTTTGGAAATGGTGTCCTTGGTGGAAAACCACAGGTCCTGCTTGACGGTGAGGGCGTAGCGGAAGCAGGCGTGGGCAAAGGAGGTGATGCTCTCGTCCGTGTTGTGAAGGCCCTGCATAATGCCGCTGCCCTGAAATTGCATCACGGGCAGCCGCACCTCTTTGCCGTCCTCCCCGGTAAAGCAAAGCTCCCCAAGCCCTTTGCCGGGCACGGCGAATTCTGTGTTTTTATATACGTCGCCATAGGCGTGGCGGGCAATGGTAATGGGCTTTTGCCAGCTTTTTACGCAGGGGGAGATGCCCTTTGCCACCACGGGCGCGCGGAAAACCGTGCCGTCCAACAGGGCGCGGATGGTGCCATTGGGGCTTTTCCACATGCTTTTCAGGTTGTATTCCTCAACCCGCTGGGCGTTGGGGGTGATGGTGGCGCACTTCACAGCCACGCCGTAGCGCAGGGTGGCCTCCGCGCTTTGAATGGTGATCTGGTCGTCGGTTTCGTCACGCTTTTGAAGCCCAAGGTCGTAGTATTCGGTTTTCAAATCCACGTAGGGCAGCAGCAGCTTTTCTTTGATTTTTTGCCAAAGGATGCGGGTCATCTCGTCGCCGTCCATTTCCACAAGCGGCGTCCGCATTTGAATTTTTTCCATCGATGGGCCATTCCTTTCCGTGCCGGGAGAATCCCCAGCCTTCCGTGATCGCGTCCTTGAGACATTGTAACGGCTTTGTTTGGCCTTTGCAAGCAAGGTACAGCAAAAGAACAGGTTTTGTGATATACTGTGCTCGTTTCTTTTGCACGAAAGGGGAAACGGAATGAGCGGACTGAAAACAACGGACTATCCAAAGGAAAAGACCGCCCTGTACGCCATGGCTTCGGAGCAGGCCAAGGCCCTGGTGGCGGGGGAGCGCAGCCCGGTGGCCAACATGGCCAATGTGAGCGCGCTGTTACATCTGGCCATGGAAGACGTCAACTGGGTCGGGTTTTACGTGCTTTGCGGCGGCGAACTGGTGCTGGGCCC
>JAVBTE010000147.1:0-11368 GCA_031556335.1 Eubacteriales bacterium
CGACGCCACCAGCAGCGCGGTGATCAGCGTGGCAACCGCCTTTTCCATCTGCTCCCGGCGCTTGCTGCCCAGGTATTGCGAAATCAATACCGAACCGCCCGTGCACAGCCCCGCGATGAAGTTCGTCAGAATAAACGTGACCTGCCCGCCGATATTGACGCCGCTCATGCTGGCCGTGCCGCTGAAATTACCCACAATCAGCATGTCCGCCACGGAATACAGAGACTGTATGATGTTGGACAACAAAAAAGGCAGGGAAAACAGGACCAACCGCTTGAATACATTCCCCTCGGATAAATTATGCTCGAACTGACTCATCTTTCTCTCCTGATGTTTCTTCGTCGCCTGAAATGGCCGCCGGCCCCTTCAGGCAGTCTGTCTATTGTAGCAAAACCCGGCCTCCAACACAAGCTTCCCGCCTTGCCTTTTCACGCGGGAAAGCTGTATAATAATGGAAACCCCCGCCGCCCGGCGGCGACGCAAACCATTACAAAAAGGAGTGAACCCTCATGCGCCAAGTATACGATACCCTGCTCACCCGCCGCAGCTGCCGCGCCTTTACCGACCAACCCATCAGCCAGGAAGACCTGGAGACCATCCTGACCGCCGGCATCTACGCTCCCAGCGCAATGAACAAGCAAACCCGGCAGTTTACGGTGCTTCGCACCCGGAACAATATCGACGCCCTGTCCGACGCTATGGCAAAGGCTTTGGGCCGGGAGGGTTATACCCTTTTCAAGCCCGCAGCCCTGGTCATTGTCAGCAACGATCCGGGCAACCCCAACAGCGGTTTTGACTGCGCTTGCGCCTTGGAAAACATTTTCCTGATGGCCCACGCCCTTGGCATCGGCTCCTGCTGGATCAACCAGATGAAGGACGCGGAAACCGACCCGGATGTGAAACAGTTGCTGGCGACCTTCGGCGTGCCCGCCGACCATCATGTGTACGGCATGGCTGTGCTGGGATATCCCGCCAAGCCCGCCAGGGAAGCGGATAAAAGCGCCCAGGTGATCCACTTCGCGGACTAAAAACGCCGATCTTTCCTCCCTCCACGCAAAAGCGCGCGGCCATTTTGCCCGCGCGCTTTTATTTTTCAACTGATCTTTCAACTGTCTTTTCCCCGCGTTTCACGCGGTAAAGAAGGGTCCAGGGGCAAGCCCCTAACGTCCCCCCCGCCCTTAACGTCCCCCTGCTTCCCCGTCACTCCTTGACTGCCGTCAAAAGCTCCGCCATGGAAAAGGGATAGGTCAAAATCCCTTCCACATCCCCGGCAATGACCCCCGCCTGCACATAGAACACCAGATTGCCGTCCAGGTCGATGTAAAAGTCCGTTTCCGGGCTGAACACCGCCTCCAGGTCCTTCTGGGTCAGGTCGTCGAAATAATCCTTCTCCAGGCTGGCCTTTTGTTCCTCCACAATGCGCCATACCAGCTTGTACACCAACTCGGCGGCGTAGCTTTTCTGGTCCGCGCCCTGCTCCTGCTCCATGCCCATCACCTGGGAAAGGCTCACCGGCTGCCCCGCGTACAGCCCGTCCCGGGCAAACACGTTGGCGCTGAGGGTTTCGCTTTCCACATAGCCCATAAACTGTTTCTGGGTCAGGGTCACGCTCACATAGGCGTCGGTAACGGCGGTCACCTGATACTGGATATCGGTAAACTGGGTGGGGGGCTTTTCCCCGGAGGGGGCGACGGTTTCGATGACCGCGCCAATGGCCAGCACCGCCCGCAGGTCGTCGCACATGGCCGCATAGTAGGCGTTGATGGCTTTATCCGCCTCCGTCACCGCCTGAAACTGAGGGAAGGCGTAGCGGAACACATAGCCGGCGTCCTGCTCTGTGGCGCCTTCCGGATAGGTCTGCACGCCCGTGATGGGGTCGCCTATTTCCAAGGCTTCCCCCAGGGCCCAAAGCGGCATCGCCAGGCATAGGAAAATCGCGCATATCACACGCAGAGCACCGCGCCTCATCCTGATTCCTCCTTGCCGCCGCGCCACGGTCGCCCGCGCCGCGATTGTCCAATTGATTGTTTGGCAGCCCGGCCTTAGCCCACGGATACCTCGTCGATCTGGAAGGAGTTTTCCAGATACCGGGTAAACATGCTGAACTTGTCGGCCAGCTCGGTCTTGTACCGCAATTCCGCCTGATAGATGTAGTTGTCCGTCACCACATACATGTCAAACACGTTGTAGCCGGCCTGGCCCTGGTCGGGGGAGGCGGCGTAGGTGATGGTGCCGTACTGGGCCTGGTCGTTGAACTGCGCCACCGCGCCGTTCAGGCCGTTGGCAATCACTTCCACATAATCCCGCAGGTTCGCCTGGTTCGCGTTCTCCACCCGCTTGGCGAAGAAAGAGGCGCTGCCGTCGGGCATTTCGGCGGAAAGGCCGTCCTGGTCCTCCACCAGCAAATCGTCCGTAAAGACGCTGGGGTATTGCAGCTGGAAGCCAAGGTTGTTATTGACGTACTCCACCAGCAGCTGCTCGTAATAGTTCTGCATGGCCAGTTCCATGGTCAGCTCCCTGCCCAGGAAAAAGCTCATCAGGCGGTAGCCGTTGGCGGCGGCCGTATCCTCCTGGAAGGTGAACCCGGCGGAATCCCGCCACACCACCTGCTGGTACTCCGCCTCGGTCAGCTCTTTCAGGGGCTTGGGGGCGGAATACATTTCGCCGATGATTTGAATGCCGCCGCCCTCGGCGCCCATGTTGACGGTTTTGGGGCAAAAGCCGTTATAAACGCCGCTGGGTTCCACCGGCGCCACCGCTTCCAACTCGGGCAGCTGCGCGCCGAACACCTTGCCCAGATACTCGGCCTGGGCCTGGGGGTTTTGCAGCATGTCCGCCGTAATGCCCAGGGCGGGGTTTTGCGCGCCCACCCGGAAGAACGCGTCCACAAAGGGAAGAATTAGCTTCGCTTCTTCATCATAAATGGTTTCCGGCTCTTCGCTCACCGCCATCACCGCGCCCACCACCGCGTCCATCAGCGGGCCCAGGGCTTCAAACTCCGACGGGGAAGCTGGCACCAGCGTCGCCACCGGGGCCTCCATCTCGGCCATGGCCCCCGCCACGCCGCCCAGCAGCAGGCAAACGGCCAGCATCCAGGCAACCACCTTGTTGCGTTTCAACATCTTCATGATTTGTTCCCTCCTATGTGTAGTGGGCGCTTGCGCGGTTGCGCCTTGCGATTGACTGTATAGCGCTTGGGTTCCTCCTACATAACGCCCGGTTTCCCATTTTTCATCCATTGGCGGCAATATATTCCGCCGCGGAAATGGCGGCGATGTTTCCTTCCCCAACGGCCTTGGCAATTTGCAGGGGCTTGCCGGTGCAGTCTCCCGCCGCGAACACCCCCGGCACGTTGGTGTCCATGGCCCGGCCCACCGCAATATACCCGTCTTCCGTTTTCAGCTCTGCAAGAAGCAGGTTCAGCGGCATGGCCGAACGAAAGATGAACACGCCGTCATACAGACGCTCCCCCCCAGGGGTCGCCAGCGCCATTTGGTTCTCCCGGCGGGAGATGGCGGCGGGCTTTTCCTTTACCAGCTTCACGTTCTTTGGCAAGCCCTCGGTGCCATGCTTTTTGAGGGGGTAATATTCCACGGTTGTTGCCAGCGTGGCCAAAAACGCCGTTTCCTCCAGGCCCTGCCGGGACACCGACAGCACCGCGATGCTTTTTCCCCGGTAGAGCATCCCGTCGCAGGTGGCGCAGTAGCTGACCCCCCGGCCAATGTGCTCCTCTTCCCCGGCCAGCAGTTGGGGCTTCCCCGCGCCCATGGCCAGCACCACGGTTTTGCACTCCAGCACATCGTTTTCCACCAGCAGCATAAAGCCCTTGCCGTTTTGCAAAATCTGGCGCACCAGCCCCACCCGGTGCTCCGCCCCCAGGTCGATGGCCTGCTGGGCAAAGCTGTCCAAAAGGTTTTGGCCGGATACGTTGGGAAGGCCCGGATAGTTGTCGATGCGCTCGGCCCGTTCCAGCCAGCCCTTTTCGCCCTCCGGGGCGATCACCAGGGCGCTAAGGCCCCTCAGCCTGGCTGTAATGGCGCAAGACCAGCCCGCGGGCCCTTTTCCAATGACCGCGATATCCACCATGGCCCATCCCTCGCTTCCGCAGCCGTTCCGGCTTTGCGTCCTTTTCAGTGTACCAAAAAAAGGCCCTTTTTTCAACCGTTCCGTCATAAAAGTAACATATGCGTCTTTTCAAAACCCCATGTGGCAGCTATACTGAACAGAGAACCTTCCAAAGGAGCGTTCCCATGCCCGAATGGAATCCCTGGCACGGCTGCGTCAAATACAGCCCGGGTTGCCAAAACTGCTATGTGTACCGCCGGGACGGCCTGTACGACCTGGACGCTTCCAAGGTGCGCAAAACCGCCGCTTTTGGCCTGCCCCTGCAAAAAAAGCGGGACGGGGCTTTTCGTTTGCCTTCCGGCAGCCAGGTGTTTACCTGCTTCACTTCGGACTTTTTTCTGGACCAGGCCGACGCCTGGCGGCCCGAGGCCTGGCGCATGATGCGGGAACGCGCCGATCTGTCTTTTTTCTTCATCACCAAGCGCATCCTGCGGTTTTATGAAGGGCTGCCCGCCGACTGGGGCGACGGCTATCCCAACGTGGCCGTCGGGGTCACCTGCGAAAACCAGCACACGGCGGACCAGCGGCTTTCCTTCCTGCGGGCCCTTCCCATCCGGGACAAGCGCATCATATGCGAGCCCCTGCTGGAGGCCGTCGACCTGTCCCCCTACCTGCCGGACGGCATCCGTCAGGTGGTCGCGGGCGGGGAAAGCGGCCCCCGGGCCCGGCCTTTGCGCTACGAATGGATTTTGTCCCTGCGGGATCAATGCCAGTCCCAGGGCGTGTCCTTCCTTTTCAAACAAACGGGCGCGCTGTTTGAAAAAGACGGGCGGACCTATCGCATCCAGCGGAACCAGCAAATGTCCCAGGCCCGAAAAGCAGGCATTTCCTTTTAGCGCCTGGCCTTCCAAAAAACCCACCGCAAACAGGCGGACGCGCGGGCGCACTTCCGCCTTTTTGGGTGCTTTGCCCTATCCGCTACTCTCCCATGCTGGAATAGTTGCCATGGGGGGGCGGCGGGGTGGGCTGAAAGGCGCGAAAATCGCCCTTTGGCTCCTCTTTCAAGGCCGCCAGGCGGCTGACGCTGACCTCGTAAGCCATTTTGTTGACGGTGCTGCCGTCCGCCTGTTGCTTTTGGTAGGTTCGGCTTTGAAAGCGGCCCACCAGCTGCACCTTGTCGCCAATTTTCAAATTGGCGGCGTACCGGGCGGTTCTTCCCCAGGTAATGCAGGGAATATAATCACTCTTGCCATAGGAACGGTTCACCGCCAGCATCAAATCGGCAATCTCCCGGCCAAAGGGCGTGGTGCGGTAGGACGGCGGCTTGCACAGCGCGCCCACCAGCTGCACCTGGTTGGGGTTTTCATCCTCCACCGCGGGCACCAGGCGCTGGGCAAAGGCCGTGATCAGCAAACGGCCCGCGCCCTCCACCACCTTGTTGTAGCTGCGCAACTGCCCTTCCAGGCCCAGCATGGCCCCCGTGGTGATGGGCGAGTCCAGCAGCAGCCGTTCGCTGAGGGTGATGGGCAGGTAATCCTCCGCGCCGGACAGCCTCGGCACGGACAGGGTGGTTACGTAGAACTGCTCCCCAAACAGCTCATGTCCGAATTGCAGGTTTTGGCATACGCGGCCCTGAAGATGGATCGTATTCCCGGTTTCATCCATGTCTTTCACCTCATTGCTTTGGTTCCGCAACCTCCACTTTCGCCGGATGTTGTTTCCCCTGTACATCGATCGTCGTTTCGCCCTTTAGTAACAGCTCGCTGACGGGAATGATGCTGTACCCCAAGCCCTGGTAATGCTTGATCACCGTGGGCAGGGCGTTGACGATGTCGTTGCTGTCATTGTGGAACAGCACGATGTCGCCGTTGCCCACGCGGTAGGTGCACTGCTTGATGATGTCCGCCGTGCCCCGGTCTTTCCAGTCCAAGCTATCAATGCTCCACTGCACGCACTCGTAGCCTTCGGCCCGTGAAGTGGTTACGACGCGGTCGTTATAGTCCCCATAGGGCGGCCGGAACAAAGTGGGTCGCGTCCCGGTTAGTGTTTCCACTTTATCGCTCATGATACGCAGTTCGTCCCTGATGGCCGCTTCGCCAAGCTGGCTCATGTGCGGATGAGAATTGGAATGATTGCCAATTTCATGTCCCCGGGCCGCCATTTCTTTCACAAGCTCCGGGAATTTGTCCACCCAGCCGCCCACCAGAAAAAACGTGGTCTTTACCTGGTGCGCGTCCAAAATGTCCAGAATGTCCATGGTTTTATCGCCGCCCCAGGATGCGTCAAAGCTAATGGCGAGAACCTTCTCGGGCCTCTCCACGCAATACACGGGCAGCTCCCGCTTTTTGGCCAGCACAGAGGTGGCCGGTTCGTTCAGGCCCACCGTGTAAGCGCCGCAAAGGGTTACCAGACACAGCACCAGGGAAAACTGCGCCGCCGATTTTTGCCTGTTCTGCGCCGCAAAGCTCCGCTTCATGGAGGCCTGGAACGCGGCGAGCCTTTCCCGCACGCTTTTTTGGGGGGCGGCCCTCTTCCTTGCGCCCCTTTCCTTTGTTGGGGTTTCCACTGGCGGCGGCTGGCTGAGGGACCCCTGCGTTCGCAGTTTGAGGGGCTTGTTGCTCATGGTTGTTGTCACCATCCTTACCGGGCTTGCCCGACCTTCTTTACGCTGTTTATATGCCAAAGCGCGCCTGTGTATGCGAAAAGCCTGTCCAACAGCCAAAAGCTTTCAAGATGCGACAGCAAAACAATACCCCCGGTTCATGGCCGGGGGTATGCGCGAGGAAAAAGCGGCGACGCGCGCTAGTTCAGTTTAACCAGGGTGAGGGTGCGCGGCGTCTGGTCCGCGAAGGACATGTCCTGCGCCACACTCGACGCGATCGCCACATCGACGACGTCATCCACAGCCAAATCCACAATCGTGTTTCCCGTATACGTGACCGTGTAACCGGTAGCCGTCACGGAGGACACATTCAAAGTGGTGGGAATATTGGTTCCGTCGATGCGCACGGCCATGGTCAAGGTGGCGGCAGCGTCGAAACCGGCAGAAATGTTATAATTCAGCATATAGCTTCCAGCTTCCACCACGGTGATGCTGTTGGCGGTGGTATAGGTGACGTTTTGGGCGCTGAGCGTTGATGGCAACCCCACAACGGCGGGAACGTCCGCTGTAAGGGCTGTGGTCGCGGCGGCGCTGTTATACCGGCCGCCAAACGCGTGAAGTCCGCTTGCCCTGGGGATCACAAAGTCAAACATCGCGTTGGTCGCCGTTCCGCTGTTGGTAACGGACGCTTCGTTCTCTTCGCCGATCTCAACGGTGCCCACCTCGATAACAGCCGCCGTGCCCGCCGCACCCGCAGGGCCCACAGGACCCGCAGGACCCACAGGGCCAATTGAGCCCTGAACGCCCTGCATCCCTTGCACGCCCGTAGGGCCGGTGGGACCGGTGGGACCGGTGGGGCCGGTGGGGCCGGTAACGCCCGTAATGCCCGTGGCGCCCGTGGGGCCTTGAAGACCTTGTAAACCTTGCAAACCCGTGGGCCCTATGGGGCCTTGAGCCCCTTGAAGCCCCTGCAAACCTGTGGGCCCTATGGGGCCTTGCACCCCTTGTAATCCCATGGGGCCGGTAGGGCCCATAAACCCTTGAAGCCCTTGCAAACCGGTGGGGCCCATAGGCCCTTGAATTCCTTGAAACCCTTGCGGGCCCTGCATGCCCATGGATCCCCGGGGGCCCGTGTCCCCCTTGGGGCCCTGGATTACGGAATAAGAGGGGCAACGATTGCCGCACGGGGAACCGCAATATCCGGAACATTGTGAATAAGACTGCTGGGAACCGCGTCCTTGGCCGCACAGCGATGGAGAGGTATGAGTATTCATATATTCACCCTTTCGGCATAGGGGTAACAAAGTGCAGATGGATGTTGATTCCACCTTGCAATACAGCCTATTCCGCCAGGTGTGATGCGTTACAATTTTGAGGCCATATACCATTTTCTCTGTTTTTTCGACGATTTTTGTTCATGGAAATGTTAAAATCCACGAAAGAATTAGCGGCCCCGCCTTCCGGCGGGGCCGCTCGTGTGTTACGGCAGGTTTTGCTTTCCCTAATCACCGCGTGAAACGCGGTGATCAAGGGGTCCAGGGGCAAGGCCCCTGGCGGGATCCCAGGGCAGCGCCCTTGCCGTCCCCCCTCTTCCCCTCTCTCCCCGGTCACCGATCCCTCAGCGTGGCTCCGATCTCAAAATGCCGCGTCTCGCCATGGGTTCCGCTCATGCGCAGGTCGTTTTCCCGGCGCTCCAGCGCAAGCTGGATCTCTGTTTCCGGAAGAATCTCATGGTTGTAGTGGATCAGCATGCGGGCGATTTCCTTTTGCCGCATCGCCTGAACGCCCAGGGCGTCGCAGAGCCAGTCGGCATAACGGGTGTTGTTCACATGCTGGTTCACGTCAATGTCCGTATAGGCGGGGGTGCGGGCGGTCACCACCGTGTCCCCTTCCACCAGGGCGATATTGCCGGGAAAGGGCAGGGGGGCCGTCATGTCGGAATTGTCTGGCAGATAGGGCAGGGCCGTTTCCGGCGGGGCCATCTTCCGCTCGGCGCAGTCCATCAGCAGCCAAAGGGTGCCCGCCTTGCCAACCAGCCGGTTCTGTTCGTCATACAGCAGATAGTACCGGGGAAAAAACCAGCGCCTGTTGGGCATGGGAAAGGTTTCCATGCGCACGGTCTCCCCCACCACCGGGTAGCGGTCCATGACCAGCTCCGTGCGGGAGAGCACCCAGATGATGTTGTTTTGCAGCATCACATCCCGGCCGCAGCCCAGCAGATGGGAATGGACGCCGGCCCCCTCCTGCAAGAAGGACAGGATATCGCTGGCCCGCCACCGTCCCGTAAGGTCGCAGTTGGAGGTGCGGATCAGCATGGATTCTTCATATATTTTCATGGGTTGGTTCCTCCTGGTTTTGCCCTTTTGTCAATTTGCGATACACCGGGAAAGCGAACAGCAGCCCCATCAGGAAATAGACCACCATCACCGCCACCCGCTGAAGAAGGGATACGGCCACGCCGTTTTGGAACAGGGCCCCCATGGCCAGGGTGGCCACGCCCATGACGCTCTCCTTGATGCCGATGTTCCCCGGCACAATGGCCACCACGGTGGCCAGCCAGCTGACGCTGTTGTAAAACAGGGCCTGGTAGAGGGTAACGGGCAGGCCGATGGCCCGAAAGCAAAGGCTGTACAGCAGCAATTGCAAAAGGTTGCTGGTTACCATGCAGGCAAGCAACTGCCACAAAAGCCGCTTGTTGCGAAGCAGCGCGGTGAAGCCCTCCGCCACCTCCCGAAGCAGCTTGTATTTTTGCAAAATCTTCGGCTGTTTGTCATGAAACAGCAACGCGAACACCACAAACCCGCCCAGCGCCACCGCGCCCAGGCCCCAAACGATCCACAAAACCGGGGGCCACTGGCCGTCCAAAAGACCTGTGCAAAGCAGCGCCACTAGAATTTGCAGCAGGGAAAAACCCACGCCAAACACCGCGTTTCCCGCCGCCATGCTGACCGACTTGGTATAGGCAAGGCGCTTGACCCGCTTGTAGTAGGCGGCGGAAAAAACCAAATCCGCCCGCAGGGGCAGCACATAGGCGATGGCATTTGAAACGCTGACCACCCCCATCCAATCGGTGAGGGACAGGCGCAGGCCAAAGGTTTTCAGCATCACCAGATGGTACAGGCAGTTCACCACGCAGCCCGCCAGGGCCAGCAAAAGCAGCAGCCCCACCGTGCCCAGGGAAAGGGTCAGTAGCTTTTGCATGTCCTGCCGGTTTTGCCATACATACAGGGCCAACGCCGCCGCCATGACCACAAACAAAACCAGCGAGGCGATGGTTTTCCAGTCCGTCTTTTTGGGTTTGGTCAAAAGATGCGTCCTTCTTTCCGGTTTGGTTTTCTTGCGAAGGGGGTCTGGGGGAACCTTCTTTTGCAAAAGAAGGCTCCCCCAGCGTCCCCTGCGCCTCGCCTACCCCTTTTTCGGCTTCATCCGCAGCTTGCGGGCCAAAATCAGCATGGGGTCGATGCGGTACTCGCTGTGGTCGTGGGCGGGGGCGGCCATGATCCGGTCAAACTCCTCGTCCGAAATTTGCAGCTTTTCCTTGATCTTCGCAATATACTCCGCCATCATGCCCTCGTCGCACATGGGCTCCGCCAGCTCCAACAGGGCTTCCTCCCGGGTCATCTGGCCGCTGACGATCATGCTGGACAAATGGGAGGTACGCTTGTCCACCCCAAACTTTTCTGGAAACCATTTCAGCTGGGCAAAGGCGGTGAACACGTTCTCCAGGTGCTTGCGGCCGTAGTATTCAAACCCGCAAAAGTCTTTCAGCTCCTGAAAGGCCCTCCGGCGGTTGTAGTCGATGTTGTTCAGGGGCCTGGGGCTTTGAATGCCCAGGGCGTATTGGTCCCACATCCGCCGGTAGGCCGTCAGAAATTTCAGCTTGCCAAGGTCGGGCGCGCCAAAGCGACGGCCAATGTCCTTCATGTTGGTCACGTCCATGGCGGTGTGGGTGTTGCCCCGCTGCAAAATGCACTCCAGGGCCCAGTTGCCGCCGCTTAAAAAATATTTGATCTTCTTGCGCCGCATCAGGGCGTAGATTTCGGCAAACAGCACATTGTCCTGGGGGGCGGCGATGTTGGCCACCCCGGCCCGGAGATAGGCCCTGGAAAGGGCGTAAAACTGCTCCGCGTCGGGCGTTACCACGATGTATTCGACGCCCGTTTTCTCCACCAGCCGCCGGAGGTTTTCTTTGCTGATGTCCGTGTCAAAGCCGTCGTCAATGTGCACGCCCAAAATGCGCAGGCCCAGCTTGTGCCCCAGGTATAATAGATAGCTGCTGTCCAGGCCCCCGGAAAGGCCCATGATGCAGTCGTATGCCTTGCCCTTGCCTTCCTCTTTCAGGGTGCGGGTCAGGGCCTCCAGCCTGCGCTGGCCTTCCTGGTTTGGAAAATACAGGGTATCCTTCTCCGCCAGGGCGGCGGTGCAGTAGTTGCATTGCCCCTTCTCGTCAAACCGGATGAAGAGATCGGAAGCATCGTCCATGATGCAGCGGGTGCAGCGGGTGGTCACAGGGGACCGCCTCCTTTCGCGGGCTGGGTGCGTTCGTCCGTTTCCTATCATACGCAAAACTGTCCGGTTTGGCAAGGTTCCCCCTCGCGTTGACAGCCGCTGTGAAAAACAGTAAAATATAAGTAGCTGTATTGGTTTCCCTATGGTTTGGCACAAAAGCGAAGGAGGGGCGTGCAAAAAATGAACAAAAAG
>JAVBTE010000020.1:0-5503 GCA_031556335.1 Eubacteriales bacterium
GACCAGGAGGGCCTTTCCTGGGAAATGGCCCAGCGCATTACCCACCGCTGCATGGCCTACACCAACCACACCGTCATGGCCGAGGCCCTGGAACGCTGGCCCGTGGACATGATGAAGCAGACCCTGCCCCGCATTTTTATGATTTTGGAAGAGCTGAACCGCAGGCTGTGCGAGCAGCTACTCAAAAGCTATCCCGACCAGTGGGAGCGCATCGGACATATGGCCATCATCGGCTATGGCCAGGTGCACATGGCCAACCTGTGCGTGGCTCTTTCTTTCAGCGTGAACGGGGTCAGCCAGCTTCACGGCAAAATATTAACCAGCAGCCTCTTCCACGATTATTGGCTGCTGGACAAGGGCAAGTTTACCGCCATCACCAACGGCATCACCCATCGCCGCTGGCTTATGGCCTGCAACCCCGACCTGACCTCCCTATTAAAGGAAGCCATTGGCGACGGTTTTTTGCGGGACCCCCAAAAGCTGGAAGAACTGAAAGCCTTCGCCACCGACCCCGCCTTCCAGCAGAAGTTTGACGCCGTGAAGAAGCAAAACAAGCAGCGGCTGCAAGCCCTGGTCAAGCGGCGGCAGGACATGGACATCGACACCAACTTTATCTTCGACACCCAGGCCAAGCGCCTTCACGAATACAAGCGCCAGCTGCTAAACGCCCTGCACATTCAGGTGCTGTTTAACCGCATCGCCGACGACCCGGGCTTTACCATGCCCCCCCGGCTGTTCCTGTTTGGGGCCAAGGCCGCCCCGGGCTACTTCCGGGCCAAGCTCATCATCCGCTACATCAACGCCCTGGCCCAGCTGATTGACAAACACCCCCGGGCCCGGCAAATGCTGAAAGTGGTGTACATCGAAAACTACGATGTTTCCACAGCCGAAATCCTCATGCCCGCCTCGGAGATCAGCCAGCAGCTGTCCACCGCCGGCAAGGAAGCCAGCGGCACCGGCAACATGAAGTTCATGATGAACGGAGCCATTACCCTGGGCACCATGGACGGCGCCAACGTGGAAATTGATGAACAGGTGGGCATCGACAACATCTACATCTTCGGCATGCGGGCCGATACCGTGGAGGGCATGTACCGCGAAGGCACCTACAACCCCATGAGCATTTACGAAACCAACTTTGAAATTCGCAAGGCCATGAACCAGTGGCTGGACGGCACCGTGTTCCCCGATGAACCCATGGCCCTGCAAGACCTGTACCACATGCTGCTGGTGGGGGACCACGGCGGCATGGCCGACCCCTACTTCGTGCTGAAAGACTTCGGCAGCTATTCCATGGCCAACCGCCGCATTGTGGACGACTATGCCGACCGCCAGAAGTGGCTGAAAATGGCCGTGACCAATACCGCCATGTCCGGCTTCTTCTCCAGCGACCGCACCATTCGGGAATACAACGACAAAATTTGGCGCATCCAACCCCTGGGGTAACGGAGGACGCTAGGGGCTGCCGCCCCTAGAACGCTGCCCAGGGCTTCGCCCTGGACCCATCATTGCCCGCGCTGCGCGCGGTCAAAATTTTTTTGCGGTCGATTTGGATTGGAAACGATCCGAAGCGGCCCCACCCGCGTCTACATAAAGGAGGGAGCAGCGCGGTATACTACATCTGGTGACGCGGCAGGAAAGGCATACATTATATGACAAAATTGTGCAATGAATATTGCTAAACCACAGCATATTGTTGACAAAGTTTTACAGTTATGCTATACTACCGTAGACGCCCGAACTGCTCGGGCACAGGCAAAGCAGGATTTTTAAACAGTTATGCACAAGCGCCGCTAGATTCATGAGCAATCATTTGTAATATTTTACTTCATAAATTCTGCTGATGAGGGACGGATATTACGATTTTCGGCATGATGATGGAGGCGCTTTTAGGATGGAAAAACAGCTCAAGATCACCTACCACTATAACAGTGGTTTTTCGGTGCGAGTGGGCGGCAATCTTCTCATTTTCGACTACTGGGAAGGCGAGGGCAGGCGGCTGCCCGAGGTAGGCCGCCTGAACCGCAAAATCCTCTCCGCGTTTGAACAGGTTTACGTTTTCGTCAGCCACGCCCATCCGGACCATTTCTCCCCTATCATTTACGAATGGCGGGAAGACCTGCCCGTCACTTACATCGTCAGTTCCGACATGCCCGTGGGCACCCGGGGCAAGCGCATCGCGCCCCTGGAAAGCCTCACCCTTTCCCAGGACATTTCCGTGAAGGCCTTTGAAAGCACGGACATGGGCGTGGCCTTTTTGGTGCGCGCCTATGGCCTGAACATTTTCCATGCCGGGGACCTGAACCTGTGGCACTGGCGGCAGGAAAGCACCCTGCGGGAAATTGAGGCGGCGGAAAACGCCTTCTACGCTGCCTGCGCCCCCCTCAAGGGGGAAAAGATCGACGTGGCCATGTTCCCGGTGGACCCTCGCCAAGGCATGATGTACGACGCAGGGGCCAACCACTTCATCCTCACCCAAAAGCCACGCATCTTCATCCCCATGCACTGGCAGGAGCGCACCGAAGTGGCCATCGATTTCGCCCGCCGGGCCAAAACCTCCCAAACCGAGGTGCTGGCCCTCACCCGCCCCGGGGAAACCGCCACCATTACCTTCAGCGACAAGCTGCTGGACATCCACATCATTGAGCCCCCCAAAGACCTGGCCGATTTGCCCATCGCCCCCCTCCGCCGGCCCGAAAAGTACCACGGCCCGGAAGGGGAGGACCCCTTCGCGGATACAGACCTGCCCGTGGATTTGGAAGAATAATACGGGGGGGACGCTGGGGGAACCGCTTTTTGAAAAACGCGGTTCCCCCAGACCCCTTCCCCAAAAACCTCATCAATAAAGGAGAAAAGCGATGTTCAAGATGATCCATGTCAACCACAACGTGGTCAACCTGCAAAAAGCCGTGGATTTCTACAAGGCGGCCCTGGACCTGCGGGAAGTGCGCCGCAAAGAGGGGGAGCATTTCTCCCTGTGCTTTCTGGCGGACGACGAAGCAGCCTTCCAGCTGGAACTGACCTGGCTTCACGACCGCACCGAAGCCTATCACCTGGGCGACAACGAATTTCACCTGGCCTTTGAGACGGACGATTTTGAGGCGGCCTACAAAAAGCACAAGGCCATGGGCTGCATCTGCTACGAAAACACCGCCATGGGCATTTATTTCATCAGCGACCCGGACGGGTACTGGCTGGAGATCGTGCCAAAGCGGGGGTAAAACCGCAACCAAAGAAAACACAGCAAAGCGCCGGACGATAGAAAAGCGTCCGGCTTTTTGGCGTTTCGGGGCGCAGGGGCAAGGCATGGACGCCGCAAAACCAAAATGTGGAATAAATATTGCCCGCTGGTCGTTCTATCTCCAAGGAGGGATCGCCATGAAATTTCTCAAAACCCGTGGGTTGCCGTGCATTTTGGCCGTGTTGTGCCTGCCCGTCTGCGCGTTAGCCGCAGCCCCTTCCCGTGGACAACTGCTGGACGCACGGGGAACGGCGCTGGAGGAAAACGCATGCCCGGGCATGGCCGCCCTGGCGGAAGACCGGCTTGCCGCCGGGGAAGATGTGCGGCTGACCCTGGACGGTACATTGCAAGCCGTCGCCCAGAGTGCGCTGAAACAGACCCTGGGCGCAGAAATGGCGGGCGCCGTGGTGGTGATGGACGGGGAAGGCAGGCTTCTGGCGTGGGCGGAGAGCGAACCCGATGCTTCCCCCCCAGCCGTTCCCCTGGCCCTGCGCATGCGCGCCTCGCCGGGGCGGACGTTTGCGCCGGTCACGGCCCTGGCGGCCCTTCGGAACGGAGCCCTATGGCCCGACGAAACCATAGACGACATGGGCCCCTTTGCGTTGTACAGCACAGACCAACCCCTCTACTGCTGGATTTCGGAAGAGCAACGCTACAAGCACCAGCACCAAACGGTTGTGGAAGGGCTTGCAAACTCCTGCGATTCCTTTTTCTATACCCTGGGCAGCCGCCTGGGGCCGGAGGAATTAGCGAACATGGGCAAAGACCTGGGCCTGGACAGCCTCAGCGGCCTTGGTATACAAGGGGAAACCAGAGGCGTTTTGTCCAGCCAAAGCAGCCTGTTCGCCCCGGACCTGCCCATAGACGCGCAGCAAACGGAGATTCCCGCCCAGGTACGCGGCGCGGTTATTCTGCATTTGCGGCAGGCGGCGGACCAGGAGGGGATCAGCGCCACAGAAGAATCCTTAGGCCAGTGCGCGGACGCGTTGATGCGCATGGCGGCCGAAAACGGCCAGGCGGAGTGGCTTTTGCAGATTCGCAGCATTGTGGGCGCGCAATTGTCCCTCTCCGAGGAGACCGTGATGACCCGGGACTTGATCGAACCCCTGTATGATGAGCTGAACCGAATCAAATGGAGCGGAAACGCCATTGCGGAGGCGGCCATGAGCCGGTCCTTCACGAAGGTAACCCCCATGGCCATGGCCCGGTATTGGACGGCGCTGGCCAACGGCGGCCACGTGGTAAACCCGCAGCTGTTGGAAAACGGGGCTTCGCCTGCACAAGGCAAGGACCTGTCCGGGGAGATCGGGCCGTATCTGGGCGATATCCGCAAGGGGCTGGAGGGCGCCAGCGACATTACGGGGAAGGCGTACAAACCCTTTTACGATGGCCTGGACATCGAGATTCTGCATAATATTTCCTGCATTGTTGCCACCAACGAAAACAAAGACCCAGCCCTGGGGGAGTTTACCTGGGTCGTGGGCAGCCTGCCCCAAAACCAGCCCCAGGCCAGCGTTGTGGTGTTCATTCCAGAAAACGATCGAATCGAAGAAGCTGTGAATATTTTTTGCAAGGTAACAGACGCGTACTTCGACCAGAAGGCCCAATAGGCGTGGGGAAGGGGAACAAAGAGGCATAAGCTAATGTCATTAAGATTAGGAAAGACAAGAAAAGAAAGGAAAATCAGGCCGACCATCTTTGGATGGGCGGTCTGATTCAGACCGCCGACAAAGGTAAAGTCGGCGGTCTTTTCAATGCAAGAAAACAGAAGAAAAAAGCAAGAGAAAAGGGGTCGCATGTCGAACATATAAAGGAAAAGAAGCATGCGGAGGCGATCATGATGTTACAAAAGAATCATGAGAAGCAGCAGTCCGCCGAATTGGTGATCATCGAGCAGATGATTCCGCAAGACCATTTGCTGCGGCGCATTGACCAAAGCATAGACTTTTCCTTTATCCGCAGGTTTGCGCACCCTTGTACATCGCTGGACGCGACCACCCTGAGCGTGAACCGGAAACGGCGGTTCCGGGACAACCATATTCCAGAGCAGATATGCAACGAAATCCTGCGGCAAGCCATGGCAAAGGGCTTGGTTGGAGGCGCTATTTTGTATACGGACTCCACCCATGTGAAAGCCAAAGCCAACAAGCACAAGAAACAGACTGTTACCGTGGAACGAACGCCAAGGCCTATCTGGAGGAACTGGACGCCGCTGTTGCAAAGGAGCGGGAGCAGGTGGGGAAGAAGCCTTTTGACCGAGAC
>JAVBTE010000117.1:0-2635 GCA_031556335.1 Eubacteriales bacterium
TCTTTGTGAACCGCCGCATCATTCGCCCCATTGGCATTTTAAGCGCAGCCTCCGCCCGCATTCAAAACGGGGAGCTGGGCATCACCGTACCCATGCACGGGCCGGATGAGCTGGGCCAGCTTGGCAGCGCGTTTTCCGGCATGAGCCTGCAACTAAAAACCCTGGTGGATCGTTCCTATAAGGAGGAGATCGCCCTTCGGGACGCCCGCATCCAGGCCATGCAAAGCCGCATCAATCCTCATTTCCTGAACAACGCCCTGGAAACCATCAACTGGCAGGCCCGCATGGAGGAAAGCGAAACCATCTCCGCCATGGTGGAGGCCTTAAGCCTGCTGTTAAACGCCAGCATGGACCGGGCGCAGCAGCATCTGGCCCCGCTTTCCGAGGAGCTGAAAATTGCGGACGCCTATTTCTACTTTGTGGGGCTTCGCTTTGGCGACCGCCTCACCGTCTGGCGGGACGTGCCCCCGTCGCTGCTTCCCACCCCCGTGCCCCGGCTGATGATTCAGACCCTGCTGGAAAACGCCATTCAGCACGGCATTGAGCCTGCCGGCGGCGGTCGCATCAACGTGAACATCTTTCAGCAGATGGACCAGCTGGTGATTGAGGTGATCAACAACGGCAAGCGGCTTTCCTCGGAGGACAGGCAGCGCATTGCCCGGCTGCTGGAGGACGGCATCGAGGACACCGGCGAACACCTGGGCATCCGCAACATTGCCCGGCGGCTGCGGCTTTTGTACGGCGAGAAAGCTTCGCTCGTCATCGACTGCGGCGCCCACGGCGACACGGTGTCCACCATCCGCCTGCCCCTCAGCGAGCCCAAAAAGGAGGTTCTCCCATGAAGCATCTTTTGGCCGCCGTTTTGGCGCTGGCCCTGGCCGCCGCCCTGCCGGGTTCGGCCCAAGGCGTTACGCTGAAAACCACCAGCACCTTTGCCGGGTCCGACGCCGCGGCGGACATCTACGTTGACATTCTCAAAACCTGGCAGGAGACCACCGGCAACCTCATCGTGGATACTTCCGCCACCTCGGATGAAACGTGGAAAACCGGGGTTCTCAACGATTTTGCCGCGGGCAACGAGGCGGACGTGCTGTTCTTTTTCGCCAAAACCGCGGACAGCAACCCCATTTTGCCCAAGGTGGTGCCCATCCACGAGATCAACGCCGCGTACCCGGACCTGCGCCTTTCAGAAAACCCCGCCATTGCGGAGGCGGACGGCGTGGTGTACGCCATTCCCGTCCGGCCCTACTGGGAGGGGCTGTTTTGCAATGTGGACCTGTTTGAAAAGCACGGCCTGGAGCTGCCCACCACCTGGGAAAAGCTGGAAAAGGCCATCCGCAAGTTCAACCAGGTAGGCATTGTGCCCATTTCCGTCAGCCTTGGGGATGTGCCCCATTACGTCGCCGAGTTTTGCATCCTGGCGGCGGGCCCCGCCTCCGACTATCTGGCCCGCCCCGGCACGGGCGACCCGGTGCCCAAAAGCTGGACCGACGGCATGCTGCTGCTTCGCAAGCTATACCAAATGCGCGCTTTCCCCGCCGACGCCACCGCCACCACCCAGTCGGCCACCACCCAGCTTTTCCGGGACAAAAAGGCCGCCATGCAGCTGGATGGCAGCTGGTTTGCCAACGGCATCGCCCCCGAAAACATGGACTCCACCATCGTCCTGCCCTTTCCGGGCCATGCGACCAACGCCCCCCGGGCGGTGTGCCTCAGCGGGGTTTCCATGGGCTTCTACCTGACCCGGGCCGCCTGGGAGGACGACGCCAAGCGGGATGCCGCCGTGCACCTGTTGGCCTACCTCACCACCGGGGAAAACGTGACTGCCCTGGCCGCTTATTCCTTCTCCGGGCGCTTGCAGGCAAGCTCGGTGGAAATGATTCAAAACTCCATCGCCTTAAGCCCGCCCCTGGAGGACGCCATGGACCCGGAGGCCCGTTCCGTTTGGTTTTCCTCCATTCCGGACATTGCGGAAGGGACCCTTGACCCCGCCCAGATGTGGCAGGAAGTGCTGGCCATGGAGCCTTTCGCCCCGTAGCCTTCGGCCCGCGCGCATCAACAAAAACAAAGGGGGCGCTCTATGTTTCGCGTCGTGCTGGTGGATGATGAACAGATCATTCTGCAAGGCTTGGTCAAGGTATTTCCCTGGGCCGATTACGACTGCGCCGTGGTGGGCACCGCCACCGACGGCGCGGCTGGGCTTCGCCTGATTCGTAGCGCCCGGCCCCACATTCTTTTGACGGACATCCGCATGCCCAACATGGACGGCCTCAGCATGATCGCCGCCCTCCAAAGCGAGTTTCCCCATCTGCAAATCAGCGTGCTGACCGCCTTTCGGGATTTTGATTTTGCGCAAAAGGCGCTGCACCTGGGGGTATGCCGCTACTTGCTCAAACCCAGCAAAATGGACGAGCTGAAAGAAGCCCTCACCCACATGACCGACGCCCTGCGCAGCTTGCCCGAGGAACCCGCCCCCGAGGCCGGCGAGTCGGAAAGCGAGGCCGGCAACTTTGTGGTCCGGGCCGCCATGCAGTTTATCCGGCAGCACTATACCGAGCACATCAGCCTCAGCGACGTGGCCGACAGCGTATACGTCAGCCAATGGCACCTGAGCAAGCTGATCAACGGCCATCTG
>JAVBTE010000186.1:0-13319 GCA_031556335.1 Eubacteriales bacterium
GGAGTCGCTTGACACGGGCTGGGGGTCGTCCACCGGGGGGGGGGGACCGCAGGGGCTGCCGCCCCTGAAACCCCGCCCAGGGCTTTGCCCTGGACCCATCATTCAGGCCGCGTTTCACGCGGCCTGAAAGCATATCATTTATGTAGTTTTTCAGGGGGAGTTTGAGGGGGATGCTTTTTGCAAAAAGCATCCCCCTCATAGCGTCCCCCCACCCCGTTACTTCCCCACAACCTTGTGGGTCTCTTCCACGATGCGTTCCAGGGCGTTGAGGATGTTCTGGTACCCGGTGCAGCGGCACAGGTGGCCGGAAATGAGCCGGCGCAGTTCCTCCCGGGTGTATTGCTTGCCGGTGCCCACAATTTCCACGGCGGTCATGATGAGGCCCGGGGTGCAAAAGCCGCACTGCACCGCGGCCTCGTCGATGAATGCCTGCTGAATGGGGCTCAGCTCGCCGTTTGGGCCCATCAGGCCTTCCACGGTGAGGATGCTTTTGCCCTCGGCCCAGGCGGTGAGATAGATGCAGCTGTCAATGGCCTCGCCGTTCACCAGCACCGTGCACGCGCCGCATTCGCCCACTTCACAGCCCTTTTTTACGCTGGTCAGCCCCAGGCGGTTCCTGAGGGTATCGGCCAGGGATTCCCGGATGTCAATGGCGACCTCGGTTTCCTTGCCGTTTACGGTCATTCGGATGATTTTCATGCGATCACGCCTCCTCCGTTCAAAATGGCCTGGCGAAGCGCCCGGGCGCTAAGCTCCCGCACCAATTGCAGCCGGAACTCCTTGGTGGCGCGCCAGCTGGTGCGAGGGTTCACCTCGGTGGCGGCGATCTCGCCAAACTGATGGAGCAGCGCTTCCGTGGCGGGCTGGCCCTTCATGGCGGCTTCCGCCTGGGGGCAGCGCACGGGGGTCGGGGCGGCCACGCCAAAGGACAGCCGCACGTCGGCAATGGAATTGCCGTACATCTTCACGTGCACCGCGCAGCCCAGGGTGGCGATGTCCATGGCGTTGCGCATGGCATATTTGATGTAGTGGCCGGTGTAGCCCTGGTAGTCCTCTTTGGCGATGCGAATTTGCGTCAGCAACTCGTCGTGGGCCAGGCGCACCTTGCCGGGGCCTGCGTAGAAATCGGCCTGCTTCACCCGGCGCTGGCCGGAAGGGCCTTCAATGACCAGCTCCGCGTTCAGCGTCAACAGGGAGGTGGCGCTGTCGGCGCTGGTTACGCCGTTGCAGACGTTGCCGCCAATGGTGCCGATATTGCGCAGCTGGGGGCCGCCCGCCTGGTCGCAGGCATAGCCCAGGGTGGGGATGTGCTTTTGAATGACGGGGCTGTTCGTAACCCCGGCAAAGGTGGTGGCGGGGCCGATCAGAATGTCGCCGTCCTCATCGACGGTAACGCCCGTCAGTTCCGAAAGGCCGTGGATGCTGACCAAACTGCAGCCCGCCAGCTTGCCTTCCCGAATTTTGATGAGCACGTCGCTGCCGCCGCAGATGACCACGGCGCTTTCGTCGCGCTGAAGCAGCGCGATGGCGTCCTTTACGGACGTGGCTTGTTCAAACTTCTCAATGTCGTACATGCGCTCGCCTCCTTCTTAGATCAGGCCTGCGGCCGTGAAGTGTTCCACAAGCTTCTGGGGGGTCATGGGCAGGCTGTTAACCGGCACGCCCGTGGCATGGAGCAACGCGTTGCGCACGGCGGGGGCCAGGGGAATGGCGGGGGGTTCGCCCAAGGCCTTGTTGCCGTAGGGGCCGGAGGGGTCGACGGTTTCCACAAAGTCTACCATCAATTCCGGGGTGTCCAGGGCGGTGGGCAGTTTGTAGTCCAAAAGGTTGTCGTTCAGGGGGCGGGCCTTGTCGTCGTACAGGAGCTGCTCGCCCAGGGCAAAGCCCAGGCCCATGCTCATGCCGCCGTGCACCTGGGCTTCGGCCAGCTTGGGGTTGATCAAAACGCCGCTGTCATGCACGTTGATGATGTTCAGCACCTTGATTTTGCCCACGGGAATGTCCACTTCCACCTCCGCGAAGCACGCGCCGAAGGCAAAGGTGTTGTCCTTGCACTGGTGGGTGGATTCCGCGGTGATGTGCTGGCTGTTGGTGAGGCTGTAAAAGGCTTCCATGGCCAGGGCTTCCAGCGACAGGACATTTTCGCCGTCCGCCACGCGCTCGATGTGGTCTTCGCAAACGTCCAGGCCGTCCGCAGGTTCGTTCAGCATGAAGGAGGCGTATTGAAGCAGCCTTTCCCGGAACCGCTCCGCCGTCTGCTTGATGGCCATGCCCGTTACGTAGGTTTGGCGGGAGGCGTATGCGCCGGGGTCGAAGGGGGTCAGGTCGGTGTCCTGGGTGGAGACCACATGCACGCTTTCTTCCCGGATGCCAATGGTTTCCGCCGCCATTTGGGTGAACACGGTGTCCGCGCCCTGGCCGATTTCCGTGGCGCCCACGGAAAGCTGCACGCTGCCGTCCTGGTTTAAAACGATGCGGGCGGAGGCGGTTTCCAGGGAAATGGGGTATACGCCGGTCTTGTAGCAGAACATGGACATGCCCACGCCCCGGCGCACCGGGCCCTGCTGGTTTTGGTACTGTAAGCGCTTTTCATCCCAGCGGATGAAATCCCTGCCCTTCTCCAGGCAGTCCAAAAGCCCGCTGGAATAGCAGGTGATGCCTGTGCTGGGGTCCACAAACCCCGGGGGCATGCAGTTCTTTTTGCGCAGTTCGATGGGGTCCATCTGAAGCTTCAGCGCAAGGTCGTCCATGTGGGATTCCAGGGCGAAAATGGCCTGGGGAATGCCGTAGCCCCGCATGGCCCCGGCGCTGGCGATGTTCGTGTAGATGGTGGCCGCGTCCAGTTCCAGCACGGTTTCATCCTGGTAGAGCATGCGGTTCACGTTCATGGCGTTCATCACGATGGCGTGCCCGTGGGAGGCGTAGCCGCCCTGGTTGGACTTGGACACCACCTTCCGGGCGATCAGCCGCCCGTCCGCGCGGACGGCGGTGGAAAGGTCAAAGCGGATGGCATGGCGGGTGCGGGTGCAGGCGAAAGTCTCTTCCCGGCTCAGTTCCAACTTCACCGGGCGGCCGCCCACCATGGTGGTGAGCCAGGCGTTCAGAGGTTCATAGAGCACCTCTTGCTTGTTGCCAAAGCCGCCGCCAATGTAAGGCTTGATGATGCGCACATTGCCCCAGGGAATGCCCAGGGCCTGGCCGCACACCCGGCGAACGATGTGGGGGATCTGGGTGGAGGAAACCACCACCACGCGACCCTTTTCCATGTAGGCATAGCTGACGGGCACCTCAATGTGGCAATGCTGCACCACCTGGGTCTCGTACCGGCCGGACAGGGTCAGGTCCGCAGCTTTGGCCGCGTCCTCATAGGATACCTCGGCGGTGCTGGAGAAGGTATGCTTCAATACATTGCCGGGGAACCGGTCGTGCAGCTGAGACGCGTCCGGCTCCATCGCCTGGTCTACGCTGATAAAGGCAGGGTATTCCTCGTATTCCGCCTTCACCAGCCGCGCCGCCCGGGCGGCGGCCACCTCGTCCTCGGCAATCACCACGGCGATGTCGTCGCCGTAGATGCGCACCCGGCGGTTTAAAAGATGCCGGTCCGCCACGTCCTGGTGGCCCGGGTCCGTAGACCAGGGATGGCCTGCGGTGGGGAAATCGATCTGCGGACAATCGAAACAGGTCAGGATTTTGACAACGCCGGGAACCTTCTCGGCCTCGGTCAGGTCAAAGGCTTTGACCAGGCCGTTTGCGATGGTGCTTCGAACCACCTTGGCCACGTAGGCCCCTTTGGGGCACAGGTCGTCGGTATACATGGCGCGGCCCGTGACTTTTTCAAAGGCGTCCACACGTTTGATGCTGCTTCCTACGCTCATTTCGCACATACCTCCCATCAAAGTCGGTTCAGAAATCGCCGGTCCATGGCATCATGTTATGCTTGCGCGCGCGTTTCAAACAGCGGTTTGCCGCGCACGTACTTGCCCACAATGTGCCGGTCGTCGGACAGATACGCCGCCCGAGCCAGCCGGTCCTCCAAAGAAAGGGGCCGGGGCGAGGGAAGGGTTTGGTCGTCGATGACCAACGCGTCCAGCTCGTAGCCTGCCTCAAAGGAGCCCACCTGGCCAAAGAAGGCCCCGCCGCCCAGGGTGCCCAGGTAGAACGCCTCCGGGAAGGTGAGGGCGGCGTCGGCGGAATCCAAAAGCCGCCAGCGCAGCTTGGAAACCTGAATGGCGTCGGTCATGGCCCGGAAGATAGAGGCGTGCGCCCCCCCGGCCACGTCGCTGCCAAGCCCCAGGTTCAGCCCCTCCCGCAGGTAGCGCCGGATGGGGGCGATGCCGCTGGAAAGGTTGGTGTTGGACTGGGGACAGTGGGCCACGAAAACGCCGCTTTCTCTGAGCAGCGCGGTTTCCGCCTCGTCGTTCCACACGCAGTGGGCCATGATGGTGGGCAACCCCCGCAGCATGCCACAGCGGTGATAGGCGTCCGCATAGCAGCTGCTTTCCGGACAAAGTTCGCGCACAAACGCGACTTCTCCTTTGTTTTCGGAAAGATGGGATTGCAGGGGAAGCTTCCGCTCCGCCTGCAGCCGGGCAAGGCCCTCCATCAGCGGGTTGGTGCAGCTGGGAATAAAGCGGGGGGTGAGAATGGGGTACGTGTTTTGGTACGCGCCTTCGCATGCGTCCAGCCATTCCCGGGTGGCCTGCAAAGAGGCCTCCGCGTCCGCCTCCCGCAGGGAATCCGGCGCGTTGCGGTCCATGTTCACCCGGCCCACGTAGCTCACCAGCCCGGAAGATTCCATTTTGTCCATCAAAAGCTTTGTGGCTTCGGTGTGGGCGGTGGCAAACAGCACCATCCGGGTGTTGGGGCCCCGCCGCAGGTCATTTACCATCAGGTCATAGGCCCGGTCGGCGTAGGCAAGGTCCCGGTAGCGGGCCTCCTCCGGAAAGGTGTGGGTGTTCAGCCAGTCCATCAGTTCCAGGTCCATGCCCAGCGCCCGGAAGCTATACTGGGGCGCGTGCATGTGCAGGTCCACAAGCCCGGGAATGATCAGCTGGCCGGTGCGGTCCACAAGGGGCAGATTTTGGCAGGCGGCGGGCAATTCTTCAAAAACGCCTGCGGACAGGCCGTTTTCGCACACCAGATATCCGTCCGGAACGCAGCGAAGGGTTTGCGGGTCTGCGCTGTAACAAAGGTCGCCTTTCAGTACGAAATTTGCCAAGGGTTTCTCACCTCCCATCAGGGTAGAAGGAAAACCGCCGAAAAAAATTGCCCATACTCCTTCCCAAGAATTTCTTCGGGAAAGACTTATAGGCAACCGTTTGCGGCGGCTGGTAGAAACATCCGACCATATCTCGGATTTATATAAGTCCCTGGCTTTATTCAGTTCGACGGTTTGGTTTCCTTCCACTATATTATAGTTCGCTTTTTGGGGATTGTCAACAGGAAGGCCTGTCCAAAACCACCTGGAATTTCAACCGTTGACGGGGACCTGCCCGGGCCTTATAATGGAAACGACAAATGAATTGCAGGCGCAAATGCATTTTTTGATGCGGCGAAGGCAAAGGCCTTCGCCACGGGAATCGGATGCGAGTTCCGAACTATCCCAGTAACCGTGAAGCGGACGGAAGGACAGGCGCGAAAGCGCCGGCCACTGCCAACAGGCGGGAAGGCGTCCGGAAGGATGAGGCTAAGTCGGGAGACCTGTTTGCGCCGGATATGCTCCTGGGGTTGGGATATGCGGTGTGTTTTGCGAAACCTTCTTTGGAGGCGGAACAGGACGGGCTTCCCTCCCGCTTGTTCATTTGATCCACTTCAAAGGAGGTTTTTTTCATGGGAAAAAGGCGATTGCTTGGGTTTATGTGCGCGCTGGTTCTGGCTTGCGGCATGCTGGCAAACGGAGGGGCGGAGGTTGCGCCCCCCATTATGGCGGTGGACATGGCGGGCCGGGAGGTGCCCCTTGCGGGGCCGGCAGGCCGGGTGGTTGCGCTGGCCCCCGGAGACTGTGAAATTCTATGCGCCCTGGGCGCGGGGGACAGGCTGGTGGGCCGGGGCATGGACTGCAACTACCCGGAGGAGGCGCTGGCGCTGCCCGTGGTGCAGTCCGGCGCCACCACCAATGTGGAGGAGATCATTGCCCTGCAGCCGGACCTGGTGATCATGAACACCATGGCCCAGTCGCTGGACACGGTCAAGGCACTGGAGGAGGCGGGCATCCCCGTGGCGGCCACCAAGGCCGAGGACATTGGCGGCGTATACGAAGCCATCACTTTGCTGGGAAGCCTTACGGGCAAAGCCGCCGAAGCGGAGGCCCTGGTGCGGGAGATACAGGACAGCTTTGCGGATATCGCCAAGCAGACGGAGGGCATGGAGGCCAAAACCGTCTATTTTGAGGTGTCTCCCCTGGAATATGGGCTGTGGACGGCGGGGAAAGGCACCTTTATGAACGAGATTGCCGAAATTTGCGGCCTTACAAACATTTTTGCCGATATCGAGGGCTGGGCGGAGGTCTCCCAGGAGCAGGTGCTGGAGCGGAACCCGGACCTGATCGTGACCGTAACCCCGGACATGGGCGGGCTTGCCCCGGCAGAGGAGATCATGGGCCGCGCAGGCTGGGAACATGTGAACGCAGTCGCCCAGGGCACCGTGCTGGCCGCCAATGGCGATACCCTGTCCAGGCCCGGCCCCAGGCTGAGGACCGCCGCCTGGGAGCTTTGCGGCTGGGTCTACGGCTTTGCGGAGGAATAGGGCCGTGAACCGTTCACGGGATCGTTTTGGACCATGGATGTGGGCGGCTTTTGCCGCCCTGTCCCTGCTGACGTTTTTGCTTTGCGTGTGCGGCGGCAGCGTGGGGTTTCCCCTAGGGGGAACCCTGCGCATCCTTTGGAACCATGTGTGGGGGATACCGATCCATGAAGGCCCCCAGGCGGCCATCATCCTGTCGGTGCGGCTGCCCCGGGTGCTGTGTACGGCCTTTTCCGGGGCGGCGCTGTCCCTGTGCGGCGCGGCCATGCAGGGGCTGCTTCGCAACCCGCTGGCCGACGGTTCCACCATGGGGGTATCCGCCGGGGCGTCTTTGGGCGCGGTGCTGGCCATGGCCTTTGGCTTTACCTTGCCCGGCCTGCCCTTTGCGGGGCCTATGGCCATGGCCATGGCCTTTGCCTGCGGCGCGCTGCTTTTGATTTTGTCCCTGGCCTATGCGCTGGACCGCGCCCTCCAGGCCCATACCATGATCCTCATCGGCGTGGTGTTCACCATGCTGGTTTCCAGCCTCATCAGCATCGCCATGGTGTTTGCCGGAGACAGGCTGAAATCCATCACGTTTTGGACGCTGGGCTCTCTGGCGGGCAGCAGCGCCACGGAAGCGGGGCTGCTGCTGGGGGCGCTGGCGCTGTGCGGCGGGGTGATCCTGTTCCATGCCCCGGAGCTGAACGCCTTTGCCCTGGGAGAGGAAGAGGCCGCCCACTTGGGCGTGGCGGTGAAGCGGGTGAAGCTGACGATGCTGATTGCGGTGTCGGCGCTGATTGGCACCTGCGTGTCCATCGGGGGCAACATTGGGTTTGTGGGCCTGGTCATTCCCCATATGCTGCGCCGGGTGACGGGGCCGAACCACGGGCGGTTGCTTCCAGCTTCGCTGTTTGGCGGCGCGGTGTTTTTGATGCTGGCGGACCTGCTAGCCAGAACCGTTTGCGCCCCGCTGGAACTGCCCGTTGGGGCGGTGACGTCGGTGATCGGTTCCGTGGTGTTTGTCGCGATTTTTTGGCGCACGGGCAGAAAGAAGGCGCGGCCATGATGAAGGCGCAAAACATCACGGTTTGTTACGATGGCAAGCCGGCGGCAAAGAACCTTTGCTTTTCCCTGGAGGAGGGCCAGTGGCTGATGCTGGCGGGCCCCAACGGCGCGGGCAAGACCACGCTTTTGAAAGCCATTTCTCAGGTGGTGCCCTATGAGGGCACGGTTTTGCTGGAGGGGCAGGACGCGGGGAAGCTTTCCCGCCGCGCCCTGGCGCGAAAAATTGCGGTGCTGTCGCAAACCCAGTTCATGGGCTATGCTTTCAGTGTGGAGGAAGTGGTGCGCATGGGCCGGTATGCCCATGGGCGCGGCTTTTTCGCGGGCAAAGACCAGGGGGAACGTCTGGTGGAGGAAGCCCTGCGGGTGACGGGCCTGTGGGACATTCGGGAGCAAAGCGTTGTGACGCTGTCCGGGGGGCAGGCCCAGCGGGTGGCCCTGGCCCGGGTGTTTGCCCAGGACCCGGCGGTGCTGATGCTGGACGAGCCGGTGAACCATTTGGATTTGGCCTACCAGCGGCAGCTGTTGGAGCTGATTAAAAACTGGCTAAAAACCCCGGGCCGCGCCGTGCTTTCGGTGATGCACGACCTGAGCCTGGCCAAAAAGTATGGCACCCATGCCCTTCTTGTGCGGGACGGGGAAGCCCTGGCCCAGGGAACGGTGCGGGAGGCGCTGACCCCCGCAAGCCTGGAGGCGGCCTACGGCATGGACGTGGCGGGCTGGATGGCGGAGCTGCTGATGCAATGGGCAGGGGAACAGGCAGTGTAAGGGATTACAGCGGCCCGCGCTTCTTTCCACAGATGGGAAAACGCCTGAAAAATAGCCGCAATGGCATGTAAGCGCCCTTGTGGTTTTCATTTGTTTTTTGCTTGAAAGTGAACAAGGATTGGCGTATAATGGGATTCAGTCATGTAAATGCTTTCAAAACGGAGCTGCTGTGAGGGCCTCATGAAAGATACAGTCACCAGGACCATCTATGACATTTCCCGGGAATCCGGCGTATCCATCGCCACGGTTTCCCGGGTCATCAACGGCAGCCAGGCGGTGAGCGAAGCCACCCGGCAGAAGGTGCTTCGGGTCATCAGCGATTGTGGCTATACCCCCAACGCCTTTGCCAGGGGCCTGGGGCTGAACACCATGAAAACCATCGGCCTTTTGTGCGCCGACGTGTCGGACGCGTTTATGGCCCAGGCCATCTCCTTTCTGGAAAAGGGCCTGCGGGACCACGGCTACGACTCGCTTTTGTGCTGCACGGGAAACCTGACGAAAAACCGAAAAAAAAGCCTGGAACTGCTGCTGTCCAAACACGTGGACGGCGTGATTCTGGTGGGCTCCAACTTTGTGGGCATGGAACGGGAGCAAAACGCCTACATCCTGAGCGCGGCGAAGAAAATTCCCGTCATGATTCTGAACGCCCGCCTGGATGGCGACAACATTTACTGCGCCTATTGCGACGACCAGACCGCGGCCATGGAGGCCACCACCCGGTTGCTTTCCGCCGGGCTCAGGCGAATTTTGTACCTGTACCAGGCCCGCACCTATTCCGCGGTGCACAAGCTGGAGGGATACCGCAAAGCCCACGAAGCCCTGGGCATTCCCCATCAGGAGGAGTTGGTGATGGAGTGCAGACCAGCGGACGGCATTCGGGAGATCAAAGCCATGCTGGAAACCGCCGCCGCCGGTGGGCTGCGCTTTGACGCCGTGATGACCGCCACCGACGAGATGGCCATGGGCGCGCTGAAATACGCCCGGGCCCAGGGCATTCGGGTTCCGGAGGAATTGCAGGTGATGGGGTTCAACAATTCCGTCCTTTGCCTGTGCGCCGAGCCGGAACTTTCCTCGGTGGACAACAAACTTTCTTCCCTGTGCCAAAACTGCGTTGCCACGCTGATGGGCGTGCTGGCGGGGGAGGAACAACCCAAGTGCTCCATTTTTTCCGGGGAGCTAGTGCTTCGGGGAACAACGGCGCTGTAAGCGCGGAAAGAGGAGAACTCGCATGAAAGCCTTTATGGACGACAACTTCCTGCTGGACACGGAAACCGCCCGGACGCTGTACCACCAGCATGCGGCCCGGGAGCCGGTGATGGACTACCATTGCCATATCGATCCCCGGGAGATTTACGAGGACCGCGCCTATGACAACATCACCCAGGTATGGCTTGGGGGCGACCATTACAAGTGGCGGCTGATGCGTTCGGCGGGGGTACCGGAAGGGTACATTACCGGGGAAGCCCCGGCCAGGGAGAAATTCCAAAAGTGGGCCGAAACCGTTGGCAAGGCCATCGGAAACCCGCTGTACCACTGGAGCCACCTGGAGCTGCGCCGGTTTTTTGGCTATGAGGGCGTTTTGAATGGGGACACGGCCGAGGAAGTGTGGACGCTGTGCAACCAAAAGCTGCGGGAAAAAGAATTTTCGGTTCGCGGGCTGATTCTTCGGTCCAATGTGAAGCTGATCTGCACCACCGACGACCCGGCGGATTCCCTGGAATGGCACGAAAAACTGGCGGCGGACAAGGGTTTTCCCGTTACGGTGCTGCCGGCCTGGCGGCCGGAGAAGGCCATGAATTTGGAAAAAGCCGAGTATTTGGAATATTTGCAAAAATTATCCGAAGCGTCTACAATAAGGATCGATTCCTTCGCGTCCCTGAAAAAGGCCCTCAGCGCCCGGATGGCCTTTTTCCACGAGCATGGCTGCCGGCTTTCAGACCATGCCCTGGAGTATGTGATGTATGCGCCCGCAACCGACGGGGAGGCGGAGGCCATCTTCCAAAAGCGTTTGGAGGGAAAAGCCATTTCCCGGGAGGACGAGCTGAAGTTCAAAACCGCCTTTATGCTGTTTGTGGCCGGGGAATACCACCGGCTGGGCTGGGCCATGCAACTGCATTACGGATGCTGCCGCAACAACAACGCCGTCATGTTCGAACGTCTTGGCCCGGACACGGGCTACGACTGCATCAACAACTACGCGCCCTCTGCCCAGCTTGCGGCCTTCCTCAGCGCCCTTGGGAACCGGCTGCCCCGCACCATTTTGTACAGCCTGAACCCCAATGACGACCAGGCCATTGGCACCGTTTTGGGCTGCTTCCAAAACGAGGAAGCGGTGGGGAAGATTCAGCACGGCAGCGCCTGGTGGTTCAACGACCACCTGGTGGGCATGACCAACCAGCTGGTGTCGCTGGCAAACCTGGGATACCTGGCGGGCTTCATCGGCATGCTGACGGACAGCCGCAGCTTTTTGTCCTACCCCCGCCACGAGTATTTCCGGCGCATCCTGTGCCGCCTTATAGGCGGGTGGGTGGAGGACGGGCAGTTCCCGGCGGATATGGACACCCTGGCGGAGATCGTCAGGGGCATTTCCTACCGCAACGCCCGCCAATACTTTGCTTTCCAGGAAAAGAATGAACGGACGCAGGAATCCAACAGATGAAAGGACGGTTAGGACCCATGGACATGATTGAAAAGCTATCCCTGGCCGGTTTGGTGCCGGTCATTAAAGTGGAGGACGTGGCGGACGCGGTGCCTCTTTGCAAGGCGCTGGCCGACGGCGGCCTTCCTGTGGCGGAGATCACCTTCCGCTCCGACGCGGCCGAAGAGTCCATTCGCCGGGTGCACGCCGAGCTGCCGGAGGTGCTGCTGGGCGCGGGGACCGTGCTGACCACGGAGCAGGTGGACAGGGCCATGGCGGCGGGCGCGGCATATATTGTTTCCCCGGGGCTGAACCCCACGGTGGTGGCCCATTGCCAAAAGGTGGGCATTCCAGTGGTGCCCGGCTGCGCCAACCCCAGCGACATTGAAGTGGCGCTTTCCATGGGCCTGAAAACAGTCAAGTTTTTCCCCGCCGAGGCCCTGGGCGGCCTGGAGCTGATCAAGGCCATGAGCGCGCCCTATGGCAGCGTCCATTTTCTGCCCACCGGCGGCATCGGCGAAAAGAACCTGAACGAATACCTGGCCTTCCCCAAGGTGGTGGCCTGCGGCGGCAGCTGGATGGTGCCCGCCGACGCGGTGGCCGCCAAAGACTGGAAGCGCATTGAGGAGCTGACCCGAAGCGCCGTTTCGCTGCTGCTGGGGCTGGAACTGACCCATGTGGGCATCAATTGTGGCACGCCGGAAACCGCCGCCAAGCAGGCGGAAAACCTGGTGAAGCTGCTGGGCTGGAAGGTGAAGGACGGCAACAGCAGCATGTTTGTGGGCACGGCCTTTGAGATGACCAAGAAGCCCTATCGCGGCACCAACGGCCATATCGCCATTGGCTGCAACAACGTGCGCCGGGCCCGCTGGCATTTGGAACGCCGGGGCTTCACCTTTGCCGAAGACACCGCCGCCGAGCGGAACGGCAGGCTGGCTTCCATTTACCTGGAGGAGGAAATTGCCGGCTTTGCCTTCCACCTGCTGCAAAAATAAGCGGTCCCAGAATCGAAATGGAGGAGGAACCCACCCATGGGAAAGGTTGTTACGTTTGGAGAAATTATGCTTCGGTTGAAAAGCCCCGGCTACGACCGCCTGATGCAGTCCCCGGTGCTGGAGGCCACTTTTGGCGGCGGCGAGGCCAACGTATGCGTGTCCTTGGCCAATTTTGGCATGGAAACCGGCTATGTGACCGTTTTGCCGGACAATGACATTGGCGAGGCATGCCTCAGAGAACTGCGCGGCTTTGGCGTGGATGTAAGCAGCGTTGTGAAAAAGCCCGGCCGCATGGGCATTTACTACATGGAAACCGGCTCGGTGCAGCGCCCCAGCAAGGTGATCTACGACCGGGCGGGCTCCGCCATTTGCGAAGCGAAGCCCGGCGACATCGACTGGAAAAAGGCCTTTCAGGGCGCCAGCTGGTTCCACATCACGGGCATTACCCCCGCCATTTCTAAAAGCGCGTCCCAGCTGAGCCTGGAGGCCGTGAAGGCCGCCAAGGACCTGGGCCTGCATGTAAGCTGCGACCTGAACTACCGCAAAAACCTTTGGAAATACGGCGTGCGCGCCGACGAGTTCATGACCGAAATGGTGAAGTACGTGGACACCATCATCGCCAACGAAGAGGACTTCCAAAAGGCCCTGGGCCTGCAGGCCGAAAGCGCGGGCGCGGTGGAAAGCGGCGAGCTGAACATTGACCAATACAAGGCCATCGCGGCCCTGGCCATGAAAACCTATCCCAACGTAAAGCGGGTGGCCATCACCCTGCGGGAGAGCAAATCCGCCAACCACAACGATTGGAGCGCTTGCCTTTACAACGGCAAGGATTTCTTCCTGTCCCGCAAGTATCCAATCACCGATATTGTGGACCGCGTGGGCGGCGGCGACAGCTTTGGCGGCGGCCTCATCTACGGCCTCAATACCTATGCGGATGAGAAAACCGCCCTGGAGTTTGCCGTGGCGGCTTCCTGCCTGAAGCATACCATCAACGGCGACTTCAACCGGGTGTCCGTACCCGATGCCTAACGCGTGATTATGGCCAGCGGCAGGGGCCGGGTGCCGGGGTAGGACGGGGGGGAGGGGTACGCGGGGTACGGGGACGAGGAGGACGGGGACGTTAGGGACTGCCG
>JAVBTE010000008.1:0-9936 GCA_031556335.1 Eubacteriales bacterium
TATTTCATCGCGTTTCACGCGATGAAAAGGGATATGGTTGTGATCGTTTTTTGACCGCGTGAAACGCGGTCATGTGCGGGTCCAGGGGCTTTGCCCCTGGCCGGGGTGCAGGGGTGGAACCCCTGCCGTCCCCCCCGCACCGTTACATTTTCTTCCCAAACAGCTCCCGCAAAATGCCCATGCCTTCCACAATCTGGTCCGGGGTGGAATTGCTGAAGTTCAGGCGCAGGGTGTTGTGGTGCCCGCCGTCGGGGTAGAAATGGGTGCCCGGAACGTAGGCCACGCCCTGCTGTACCGCTTCGGGGAAGGCGTCGGTGGCGCTGACGGTTTCCGGCAGTTCCACAAAAAGGAACAGGCCGCCCTGGGGCCGGGTATAGCGCACGCCCTTGGGGAAGGTTTCCAGCTGACGCAGCATCAGCGTCATCTTTTCCCGGTAGGAGGGCAGAATGGCCTGGATGTGGGGCAGCAGCAGGCCCTGCCGCAGGTAGGCGTCCACGATGGCCTGGCTCAGGGTGGGGGTGTGCAAATCGGTGGACTGCTTGCCGATGGCGCACTTGCGGAGGATATCCTCCTGGGCCACCAGGTAGCCCACCCGCAGCCCGGGGCTGATGATTTTGGAAAAGCTGCCCATATAGGCCACGTGGCCCGTGCGGTCAAAGCTTTTGATGGTGGGCAGCGGGTCGCCTTCATAGCGAAGGTCGCGGTAGGGGTCGTCCTCCACCACCAGAAAGCCGTATTTCTCCGCCATGCGGGCAATGGGTTCCCGGCGGTCGGCGGCAAGGGTGCGGCCCGTGGGGTTTTGAAAGGTGGGAATGGTGTACAAAAGCTTGGGGCGATGCTTTTGCACCGCCTCTTCCAGCTTTGCAAGGATCAGCCCGCCCTCGTCGCTTTCCACGGGAACCAGCTGGCTTTGGTAAATGCGCAGGCTTTGCATGTTGCCAAGAAAGGTGGGGCTTTCCACCAGCACCACGTCGCCGGGGTTCAAAAAGGCCTTGCACAAAAGGTCCATGCCCTGGGTGCTGCCGGTAATGGGCAGCAGGTTTTCCGTGGTAACGGGGAAGGGAAACAGCGGCTTCACATAGGCCGCCAGGCTTTCCAAAAACGGAGGATAGCCTTCGGTGGCGCCGTATTGCAAAATGCGCTTGCCGTCCTCTTGCAACACCTCTTTTGCCAGGCGGGCGCATTCCTCGTCCGGCAGGGCGTCGCCAGCGGGATTGCCCCCGGCGAAGGAGATCATGCCCGGCCGGGCCAGCAGCTTGAAAATTTCCCGAATGGCGCTTCCGGTGATGCCGTCAAAACGGCTGGCGAAGGACAGTCCCTTTGGAATCATGTGAGCCACTCCTTTTGCGAATCTGTGAAAAAATCGCCCTCCCCATGATTGGGGAAGGCGATGAACTCGCGGTACCACTTCCGTTTGGCACAGTCTTGCGGCAATGCCCTTATGGCGGCAACCTGCCGCCCGCGCTATAACCGGCGCTCCGTCGGAAGGCTTGGCGGGCAAGAAACCTTTGCGCGCGCGTTCACCACCGGGCTTGGGGACGTATTCCCTGGCGCATCGCCGCTTTCTCGCACCAGCCGAAAGCTCTCTTCAGGCGAAGCCGCGCCGGGTACTTGCTCCCGTCATCGCTTGTAGCAACATTATAGTGGAGATTGGGAACCCTGTCAACGGGCGGCGTAAGGAACCTTCGAATTTCCCTTGACACCCCTTCGCTTTTCCGGTATCGTAGAAAAAAACAAAAGGGGTGTCGGCATGCTGGTCATCGGAATCTGCGGCGCAAGCGGCAGCGGCAAAAGCACGTTGGCCGCGGAACTTTGCGCGGCCATTGGCGGAGGCTGCATGGTGATCAACCATGACTCCTACTATCGGGATCATTCCCATCTCACCTTTGAGGAACGGGTGTGCCTGAACTATGACGAACCGGGTATTTTTGACCACGATCTGTTTTTGGAGGACATCAAAACCCTGCTTTCGGGCAAACCCATTACCCGCAAGCGGTATGACTACGCAAACCACCGCCGGGCGGACACATCGGAGCTGATCGACCCTGCGGATGTGCTACTGATTGAGGGCATCCATGTGTTTTATGACGAACGGCTGACCGAGCTGATGTTTTTGAAGCTGTACATGAGCGTGGAGCCGGATATTTGCCTGCTCAGGCGCATCACCAGGGACATCAACGAGCGGGGCCGGACCATTGACAATATTTCCAGCCAGTACCTGTCCACGGTCAAACCCATGTACAACCAATACATCCGCAACTATATCGAGTTTGCGGACGTGATTGTGGCCCATGGGGGCCGGAACGCGCGCATTGTGGATATTTTGGCCGGGTATGTGCGCGACGCGCTGGGAGGGTCCTAAGACGCGGGGATGTCCCGCTTTTCTGGAATGCCAAGGATCTCATCGGCGCTGACACCATAAAAATTGCATAGGGAAACAAGATGCCGGACCGGCAGTTCGTTTTGGCCGTTTTCATAGCGGGAGTACACCTGCTGGGTGGTGCCAAGGACTGCCGCGATTTCGTTTTGTTTCAAATCATGATCTTCCCGTAAGGCGCGAAGAACTTCCCAATACGGTTTCATCAGAAACAGCACCTCGGCAAATTTTTCCATCGAGATATGGAGGAGAAAAAACGGTTCTATCTTTTATTTGACAGGAGACAGCAAATTTCCTTGCGAAAGATGGAAAAAATGTTCTATGTTATCGATAAGATAGACAAAGGCGCTTACTGCCGCTTCCACACGCAGGGATTGAACAGCACCAGCATGGGGAACAGTTCCAGCCGCCCCACCAGCATCAGAAGGGAAAGGACGGTTTTCGAAAACGAATTATACAGCGAGAAGTTTCCCAAAGGGCCCACCGCGCCAAGGCCGGGGCCCACGTTGCTGATGCAGGTGATGGCGGCGGTCAGGTTGGTTTCGAAGTCTCCATGGTTTTCCAGCGCGATGACAAAGGTGCCTGCCAGCATGAGAGCGACATAGAGAAAAAAGTATATGGCGACCTGGCTGAGCATGGATTCCTCCACGCCCTTGCCTTCAAAGCGCACCACCTGGGTTTTGCGGGGCTGAAAGGCATGGCGCACCTCCCGGCGGCCCATTTTGCAAAGCAGGGCCACCCGCACCACCTTCAGCCCGCCGGCGGTGGAACCCGCGCAGGAGCCGATGAACATGAGCAAAACCAAAATGATCTTGGCGGCCTGGGGCCACAGGTTAAAATCCTGGGTGGAAAAGCCTGTGGTGGACATGATGCTGGCCGCCTGGAAGGCGCCATGGCGAAGGGCCTGGCCCAGGTTGCCGAATTTGGGCATCAGGATCACGGTTAGCGCCAGCACGGCGGTGGCAAAGAAGAAAAGATACCAGCGCAGTTCCTCGTTTTTGGCCACATCCCGCCAGTGGCGGCCCAGCATGCGGTAGTACACGGCAAAGTTGACGCCGAAAAGCACCATGAACACCGTGATGATGACGTCCACCGCCGGGCTTTGAAAATGCCCCACGCTGGTCCCATAATTGCTGAAGCCCCCGGTGCCGGCGGTGCCGAAAGCGTGGATCAGCGCGTCGTAAGGATTCATGCCCGCAAGCAGCAGGCACAGAACCTCCACAAAGGTCAGCGCGCCGTACATCAGGTACAGGATGCGGGCCATGTCGCCCATTTTGGGCACCAGCTTGGAAAGGCTGGGCCCCGGGCTTTCCGCCCGCACCAGATGGGAGGTGCGCCCGGACATTTGCGGCAGCAAGGCCAGCGTCAGCACCAAAACCCCCATGCCGCCAATCCAGTGGGTAAAGCTGCGCCAAAACATCAGGCCGTGGGGCTGGCCTTCCATTTGCTGCATGATGGAGGCGCCGGTGGTGGTAAAGCCGGACACCGACTCAAAAAAAGCGTCGAAAAAGTTGGGGATCATACCGCCGAAAACAAAGGGCAGCGCGCCAAAGGCGCTGAGCAAAATCCAGGACAGGGCCACGGAAACCAGCCCCTCCCGAGCCCGAAGGTTTTGCTGGGGAGGCTTTGCAAAACGCCACATGGGAAAGCCGCAAACGCACAGGATGCCTATGGTTTTTAAAAAGGCGGGAGCGTCCCCGTCCCCAAAATAGTAGGCCACAAAAAGGCTGGGCGCCATGGTGGCGGCTTCCAGCAAGAGGATGGCGCCCTGCAAACGCAAAATCAGCCGCCGGTTCACGGATGAATCACCTCATTCAAATCGCCAATACCGCTTTCGCAGGCCAGGATCACCACGCTGTCGCCCCCTTCGATGTGGTCGTCGCCAAAGGGAATGATCACCTTGTTTTGGCGCACGATGACAGCCACCAGCGTGTTTTTGCGCATCCGCAGCTTTTTCAGGGGAATGCCGATGTAGGAATCCTCGGCCCGGGCGGTAAATTCCAGGGCCTCGGCCTTGCCCCCCATCAGCCGGTACAGCTTTTCCACGGCGGCGCTTCCGGCGTGGGCCCGGGCCCGCACATAGCGCAAAATTACGTCGCAGGTGATGGACTTGGGGCTGATGATGCTTTCCAGGCCCATGGATTCAAAAATGTTGGCATAGGAGCCCCGGCTGTTTTTGACGACCACCTTGGGCACGCCCACACGCAGGGCAAAAAGCCCGGTGATCAGGTTTTCCTCGTCCCTGTCGCACAGGGACACAAAGGCGTCCATTTCCCGGATGCCTTCCTGCTCCAGCAGTTCCTGGTCCGTGCCGTCGCCATGGATGATGTCCACGTCGGGCAGGGCCTCGGACAGGACTTCCGCCTTCTCGGCGCTGATTTCGATCATGGTGACATGGATGCCCATGGGCACCAGCATTTTGGCCAGGTAATAGCTGATGCGCCCGCCCCCCAGCAGCATCACGTTTTTCACCCGGAGGGAGTGCTTGCCCAGAAAGCGGAAATAGGCGGTGATGGTCACAAGGTCCGCCGCCACATGCACCCGGTCCTCAGGCAGGATGACAAAATCGCCGCCGGGGATCAGCACCCGGCCGTCCCGCTCCACGGCGCAATAGAGCACCTTGGGCAGGCCGTGAACCCTTGCGGACAGGGATTTGATGGGGATGTTCACCATCACATCGTTTTCGTGGGCGCGAAACTCCACCATCTCCACCCGGCCCCGGGCAAAGGATTCGATGTTGCTGGCAAAGGGGAAGCGAAGCAGCCGGCTGATTTCCAGCGCCGTGGCCCGCTCCGGGTTGATGGCCAGGTCAATGCCCAGTTCCTCTTGCAAAAGCGCCAGGCTTTCGTTGTATTCGGGGTCGCGGATGCGGGCAATGGCAAAGCCCGCCCCCAACCGCTTGCCCACCAGGCAGCAAAGCATGTTGGTTTCGTCCCCCGCGGTGGCCGCGATGATGATGTCCGCCCGGTCCACCCCGGCTTCCAGCAGGGTTTTCGCGTTGGCCCCGTTGCCCCGCACGCAAAGAACATCCAGGGTATCCTCGCTTCGCTGCAGCGCGTTTTCGCTGCGGTCCACGATCACCACGTCGTGTCCCTCCCGGGCCAGGTTTTCCGCAAGCGTATGGCCTACCTTGCCATCGCCGACCACCGTGATGCGCATACGTTTCCCTCCGAAAAGCAGTGACGTTATTTGACTCTTTCCGCATTGTACCATATTCCACCCATGGCGGGAATGGGCATTTTGAAAAGCCTTCATTTTTTTGCCTGGGAAGCGGCTGGAAACGTTTTGCCATATATGGTATAATCAGGTCGAAAAAAAGCCGAAACAGAAAGGAAGAGAGAGATGGCGTTCCTTTCATTTGAATATTTCAGCGACGCCCTCAGCATTCAAACCACCGCCCACGTGCTGCTGCCGGAGCCGGCGGCGCTGAAGCGAAAGGCGGGGCAGCCCGTTCCCACGCTGTACCTTCTGCACGGCCTGAGCGACGACCACACCGGCTGGATGCGGATGACCAGCCTGGAACGCTATGCCCACCACTACTATCTGGCGGTGGTGATGCCCGCCGTGAACCGCTCCTTTTATGCGGACATGGCGCACGGCGCCAAGTATTTCACCTTTGTCAGCCGGGAGTTGCCGGATGTGATGGAACGCTATTTTCCCCTGGACAGGCGGAGGCAAGGCCGCTTTGCGGCGGGGCTTTCCATGGGCGGCTATGGGGCCATGCGGCTGGGCCTCAGCCTGCCGGAACGCTACGCGGCAGTGGGCAGCTTTTCCGGCCCCTTGGAGCTGCCGGAAGCCTACCGGGTGCTGGCCGGAAAGCCGGATTTTTTGAAGGAGTTGGACAACGCCTTTGGCGGCGAGGCCGCCCTGCGGGCAGGGGAGGGAAACCTGCGGAACCTGGCGGAGCGGATCGCGCCGGAGGTGGCCCCCAAAATCTATTTGTCCTGCGGCACAGAGGACGACCTTCTGGCGCCCAACGAGCATTTTGTGAAGCATTTTGGGGAAAAGCTGGACATCCACTACCGGACGGTGCCCGGAAGCCACAATTGGGACGTGTGGGACGGGGAGATCAAAGAGCTGCTCAGCTGGCTTCCCCTGGAGAAGCTGGACGGCGTATGGTAAAGATAAAGCGGGTGCCGGTCATGGACCGCCTTCTTGGGGAAGGCTTTTTTGAAACGAAGGAAGCCGCCCTGCCCTTTTTGATGAGCGGCGCAGTGTATTGCGGGGCCGAGCCGGTGCGCACGGGAGGGCAGCGGGTGCCAACCCACGTACCCCTAACGGTGCGTGGGCTGGATGACCGCTATGTGGGCAAGGGGGGCCACAAGCTGGAAGGAGCCCTTCGGGCATTTGGCGTGGACGCAAAGGACCGGGTCTGCATCGACGCCGGGGCCTGCACCGGAGGCTTTACGGACTGCCTTTTGCAGCACGGCGCAAAAAAGGTGTACGCCGTGGAGGTGGGCTTTGGGCAGCTGGCCGGCAAATTGCAGCAGGACCCCCGGGTGGTGAACCTGGAAAAAACCAACATCGGCGAGGCGCGGCTGCAAAGCCTGGACCCGACCCCCACTTTGGGCAGTGTGGATTTGAGCTACCTGTCGCTTCAAAAGGCGGTGCCTCAGTTTCGGGCCATCATGAAAGACCGGGGCGAGCTGCTTTGCCTGGTAAAGCCGCTGTTTGAGACCGAGGACGCAGGGGCCCGCCGCACGGGAGAGATTGACCCGGCGGAGTATACGCCCCTGCTTTCCCGCCTGATTGCCGCCTTAAACGCCCAGGAAGGAACGGCGGTGGCGGGGGTCACGCACAGCGGGGTGACGGGGAACAACGGCACCCATGAGTTTTTTTTGCACGTGACCTTTGGAAACACAGAGAAATCCACGCAAAACTGGGCGGAGGAAATACGCCTGGCAGTGGCCCGCGCTATCGCTTTACCACGCTATGAAAAATAGGTTCGGAATTTCCTTTTGATGGGATGAAACCCATGTTTCGGTTCGTTTTGTGTACAGAGGGAAACAAAGCGCCAAGGAGGAAAATGAGATGAGAAGCGTCATTGGAAACAACGTGAGCCGAAAATTGAGGGTGTTTGCGTTGGCGCTATTTTTAGGCCTGCTGGCCGCCGGCCCCGCCCTGGCGCAGAGCTTTGGCGTCATTGATAACACCGATACGCTGAACCTGCGCTCTGGCGGCAGTTCCAGCAGCAAACTGCTGGGCACCTACCGCAGCGGAACCTGGCTGGAGATCAATGGCAGCCAGAACAATTTTTATTACGTCACCGCCCCTGACGGCCGCCGGGGCTATATGAGCAAGAATTATATCAACAAAGGGGCCGAGGCCACCTCCACCATCGCGGTGGTCAACAACGACGGCGGCGGCCGGTTCCTTAATTTCCGGGCCGCGCCGGACTACAACGCCAAAGTGCTGGGCATTTTTTACAACGGTGTGCCGCTGTACGTGCTTTCTTCCAGATACGGCTGGTATTATGTACAAATCAACGGTGTGAACGGCTACGTGAGTTCGGATTATGTGGACGTGAGCTACATGGTGGGCGCCTCCACCGTGGCCACCATCAAAACCCCCAACAACACCGCCATCAACATGCGGGAAGGCCCCGGCGCGGGATACCGGGTGGTGCGCCAGTTCTCCGGCGACCGCTATGTGATGGTGCTAGCCAAGGGCAACGGCTGGTACCGCGTGGCCATAGACGGCTATACCGGCTTTATGAGTTCGGACTTTTTGAAGGAAGGCCTCCACGCCGCCCTGGACAACGCCGCCCAGGAGAACGGCGGTACCGGCGGCATGGCCTATGCCAAGGTGAACAACCCCCGCAGCACCCAGGCGCTGAACCTGCGCCTGGCGCCCAACACCTGCTCGGAAGTGCTGCAAAAGCTATACAACGGCACGCGCCTGTACGTGGACGCCCAGGGCACGGAATGGTGCATGGTTACTTCCGAAGAAACGGGATGCTCCGGCTATGTGATGACCCAATATTTGAAATTATACAATCTGCCCAAAACCCCCACCATGCGGGTGGCCCATCCCCAGCGAGGCAAAGTGAACCTGCGCACTGCGCCGGACCTTTCCTCCGGCGTGCGGGTGCAGGTGCCCAGCGGGAAAACCGTGACGGTGCTGGTGCCCGGCAACGACTGGGTCAAGGTGAAGTACAGCGGGTATGTGGGGTATATGGTAAGCTATTTTTTGCAGTAGGTGTGCGGGGGATTTGTGGGGGGACGAGTGGTTAACGGGAGGCTGGCAGAAGGCGAGCGGCGGTGAAGGGAATGTGGCTTTGAGGGCGCGAAAGGGCCCTTAGGGTAGAAAGGGCCCTTAGGGCAGGAAAGTGTCCTCAGATGCGGAAGGGGAGAGCATTTCGGCACCCCCTCAGTGCTGTCAGAAATCGTTCTCCGGGACAAGCAATGCGAATCGGCTCACTTGCAAATGATTTTGTGGGAATGTTGCGATCATTATGCGGTAAAGGGAGTTAGTCGATTCGGTACAATGGAATAAAGAAATTCGACCGAATGAATAAAGAAATTCAGCCCGTACAGGGCGCGAATCCGGAAGAATCGGATACCAATGGAATAAAGAAATTCGACCCAATCCGTTGACAAACGCCGTCGCTTCCCGTATACTTATTCTCGCTGTCGGGAAGCGACATTGTGCGGTCGTGGCGGAATTGGCATACGCGCACGTTTGAGGGGCGTGTTCTTAACCGAGTACGGGTTCAAGTCCCGTCGACCGCACCAAATCAGGAGCTAGGTATGGCTAGCTCAAGACAGTAAGCAGAAAAGCTCGCAATTGCGGGCTTTTTTGCTTGTCCTCGAGAAATGGGGACATATTGTTTTTATGAAGGGTACAAGCTGATTTTGTGGGCGTTTTGGGCTAGTCCGTGTCACGATGAAACCGGGACATGCGGGGTGGGCTAGTACGTGAAATGATTAAGGTAGTCCGTGAAAAGATTAGGCCAGTCCGTGTTTTTTTAGGATTTCGGGCTGTATGTGAACCCAATCAATGGACACATAAAAGGTGCAGACATCGTCCTGTAGACACTCGAAAATGCGCGAAAGCAGCGCACAAAAAAAGGACGACCTTCCGACCGCCCTTGGATAATGTGTGCTTTCATTTTTACCGGCCTATTACGGATATACAGATTTGCCGTCCATCCCGGAATTCGACATTCACTTCACTTTCTCGGTTGACGATGATCCGGTCGACCGTCGCGCGGAAGAGGTTCTCGTTAAACTCGGTGAGTACTCCGGCTGGCGGGTATCATCGAATTCGGTACGCAAAGCGACGCTGCCGTCGGCGCCGACATCCTTCTCCGTCAACACAACGCTGTCCGAAGAGAATGTGATCCTCTCCTGGAGTGGCGCGGACAGCGGCGCAGGCCACTATATCGCTTCCTATGAAGTGCAGTACAGCGAATCCAGCGACAATGCCACCTGGGGCGGCTGGAACGCTCTGGTCTCCGTGTCGTTGACTGCGGGAAGCGGCAGTCTGTCGGTTGCCCCGCCCTCAGCCCGAGGGAATTACCGCCGCTTTCAGGTGCGGGCCGTCCCATCGTCGGGAAC
>JAVBTE010000111.1:0-37505 GCA_031556335.1 Eubacteriales bacterium
TGAAGCGAAATAAAAAAATAGAAGTTATATAAGACCGCGTTTTACGCAGCCTCAGATCGCCGACAAAGGGCATGATTTCACTCCGAAATCATGCCCTTTGAGTATAAAGCAAGAGGAAAAATAAGAACAAAACGCCTTGGCAATGCGTTTCATGTTCTGTACCGCGGCGGTCAAGTAGCTCTGCTCATACATATTTGCAATGCCAAGGATACGAGCACAGCGCAGGCCATGGAGTTCTTTGGCCTCCGCAAAGGAGCGTTCAATCGTTTGTTTGCGCCACCGGTAGATTCGTTTCCCATGATGAGACTTGGTAAAGGGATCGGCGCCTTCCAGGTCATCCTGCCAAACATGGCGTGTCACCAACCTTCTTGTGGTACTTTCTCCGAAGCATTGCTTTCGTCTTGGACAACCCTTGCAGTCTTTCGTACTTGACCCATACTCCCGGTACCCTTCCCGGTTAGTGGTTCGCCAGGTCATGATGTTCGGGACAGATATAAACGTTTCGCTCCGGATCGTACCGGAAGCGGTATTTCCCCAGGTGTTCTCCCTTGTGGGTATGGGGGCGGTACCCCACAACAGACTGGATGCCACGGCTTTTGATTTGGTGACAAGCGGGAGCGGTGTGGTAGCATCATGATCACCTCCGCATGCTTCTTTTCCTTAATATGTTCGACATTCGGACCCTTTTCTTTTGCTTTTTTCTTCTGTTTTCTTGCATTGAAAAGACCTCCGACTTTATCTTTGTCGGCGGTCTGACCAGAGCGTTCCCACGCAACGCTCTGGTTTTCATTCCCTGTGGTGCCCTTTCGCCATGCTTATTTGTCGGTGGTCTGCACCACTGGCACAGCCGGCGGACTTTTTTTCGCCATTCCACTTTCCATTGCCTTCCAGCGCCGCTTTGGATATCGATAGGCCCGATGGCCAACATGGCCCATGCACACCCTCGCATGCGCCTTGTTTTCGTCCCTCCTGGGAACTTCTTTCCCTCGCTCACATTTTTATTGTCAACCCGGGAAAATATGGTATGATACCACTAGATTGAGACACAATGCGGGGAGCCGCTTGCGCCAATCGGGGAGGGCTCGCGATGTTTTCTGCGGCGGAGGAAATGCTCACGCGGGAAGTGGCCAGGGGCGGCTGTTCGGGCTTTGGGCTTGCGGTGGGCCAGGGCGAGCGGGTGCTTTGGCAAAGCGTGGGCGGCACCCTGGGGGGCGCCTCCGGGGCGGCGGCGACGGCCCAAACCCGCTATGATATGTCGTCCCTCACCGAGGTGATGGTGGCCGCGCCCCTGACGCTACTGGCGCTGGAAAAGGGATGGCTGTGTTTGAGCGACCCGCTGTCCGCGTTCGTCAGCGCCCCCGCCGACAAGCGGGACGTGACCCTGTGGCATTTGCTGACCCATACCAGCGGGATGAAATCTAACTTTTTGCTGGAGGACGCCGCGGAAAACCCGGAGGACGCCCTTCGGGCCGCGTTGCATTATCCACTTTCGGCCATGACGGGCAAGCGCACCAAGCGCTCTACCATTGGGCTGATCGTGCTGGGCAAGGTGCTGGAGCAGGTGTACGGCCTGCCCCTGGACCAGGCAGCCAAGCGGCATTTGTTTGCCCCCCTGGGCATGAAGGGCACGGGGTATTTGCCCACTGGCGACGATGTGGTGCATATTGGGGTGGACGCCCTGACCGGGGAACCCCGCAAGGGGCTGCCTCATGATGAAAACGCCCGGTTTTTGCATGGCGTGGCCGCCCACGCGGGCCTGTTTTCTAACCTGGAGGACTGCTGCCGGTTTCTGGCCATGCTGGCGGGCCGGGGCAGGCTGGGCGCGGAGCTGTTTTTGACCCCCGCGTCGGTGGCTTTGATGCTGAGCCCTCAAGCCCGAAGCGCACGTGACGGCGGCTTTTTGGGCGAACTGTGGCCGGAGGCCGGCTACGGTTATGCCAGCGCCATGGGGGCTTCCATTGCCGTGGACCCGGACAGCGGCCTTTTTGTGGCGCTGCTGATGAACCGCGACCCTTCCCTTCGGGAGGAGACGGAGCTTGCGCGGCTGCGCCGCAGGCTGCACAACGCGGTGTTTGCGGAGTTTGTGCGCCTGCCGGCGGAGGGTTGAGATGACGCGCGTTCTGTTTGTATGCATGGGTAACATTTGCCGAAGCCCCATGGCGGAGTTTGTGCTGAAGGACATGGTGGAAAAAAAGGGGCTGGCCGATCGGTTTGAGATCGCCTCGGCAGGCACCAGCGCCGAGGAACTGGGAAACCCGGTCCACCGGGGTACCCGGGCAAAGCTGCGCGAGCACGGCATCGGCTGCGAGGGCAAAACCGCCCGCCTCCTGACAAGGTCGGATTATGACCGGTATGACCTGCTGATTGGGATGGAGGAACGCAATTGCCGCGCCATGCTGAAAGCCCTGGGGGGCGACCCCGAGGGAAAGGTGCGCAGGCTTTTAGATTTTACCGGACACGGCAAGGATATTGAAGATCCCTGGTATACGGGCGACTTTGAGGCCACTTGGCGGGATGTGAAGGACGGCTGCGAAGGGCTGCTGCGGGCGCTGGAAGGGAAGATTCTGTGACGGATTCCCCGGGGATTGGCGTCATTGACCCGGGCGGATGTTTCATGGTAAGATGAGGTATCTTTTTGCCCATGAGATCGCTTTTGGAACGATAGGAGAGCGCGATGCAAGAACGCCCAATGAAACAGGATATTGAAGCGGTGTACCGCATGGCGGACAGCGGCACCTCTCTTTCGGATTTGATGCGGGCCATTGGGGACGTGCTAAGCCGCCACCCGGGGGAGTTGGCCGGCATGACCGCCAGCTACCGCCTGGAGGCCAGCGATACGGGCTACACCGTGGCGTTTTGCCTTGCGGCGGGACAATACCGCCTTTTGGGAGACGGCGACGAAACGGATGTCACCGTCATCGGCAAGGAGCAGGACCTGCTCCAGGTGTTTCAACGCAAAATATCGCCGCTGGCCGCGCTTTTGCGGGGCAAGGTGAAGCTGAAAGGCAGCAAGGCCGCGCTGATTCGGTTGAGCGAGTTTTTGTAACGGCGTGGGAGCCGGGCGTCCGGGCCGTTTTGTGGAAAGAGAAAAGTACCTTTGATCGTTCTGGCATGATCATGCCGCATGTTTTTGGAAAAATATTTCATAAGCATAGCACGGAAAACGCGGAGCGGGTACAGCCCTTTTGCGACAAGTCGCATTCATGGGGATAGGGGTGAACATGCGGATGAACGCGGAACAAGGACAAAAAGGGAAGAGAGCGGAAGGGCTGTTCTTTCTGCTTGTGGACGATAATGTGGGACTTTTGCGCGTCATCAGCGCCTATTTGTTCAAGCGGCATGTGCGCACGGATTGCGCGGGCGGCGGGCTGGACGGGCTGAAAAAGTATGTGGAAAACCCGGAAAAATATGACGCGATTCTGCTTGATGTACACATGCCAGATTTGGACGGGTATGAAACCATGCGGCGAATGCGGGAGCATATGCGGGGCGTGCCAAGGCAAACCCCCATTATCGCCGTGTCGGGGGAAAGCCTGGAAAACAACGGGGAGGGGTTTGACTTGCTGATTCGCAAGCCCTTCCGCTATGAGGACCTGCTGCCCAAAGTGATGAGCGTGCTTCCTTACTGAGAGTAAAGAAGGGGAACTTTTTGTGCCCGGAAGAGCGCCGGCGCTTTTTTCGGGGAACTCCGCCGTTTGGAAACGACCGCGGGGAAAGGCTGGAAATATATGCGGCTATCTTCACAGTTTCCCTTCTCGCAGGAGATGCAGGTGGTTCTGTTCTTTGTTGCGTGCGCCACCACCTTGGTGTTTTCCTATCTGGTCAACAATATCATTTTGAAAATTTACGCGGAAAAGGTTTCGTTCAAACGCAGGCTCCTCTTTATCATCATCTGCGGCCTGGTGCTGAATAACTTTTGGACCTACGGGGTGTATTTTTTGGGTGGAAAGATGTCCTTTCCAGCCGTTGTCTATACGCTGGTAACGGTGCCCAACCCGTTCTTTGGCATCGTCTTTTATTATTGCGGGGTGAAAGTGCTCCGGCTGTCCCCGTTCCGCTCTTTGAACATCATGTATGAAGCGTATATCTATTTCATCGCCATCAAAATTTTCAACCGATTCATCGGCTTTACTTTTTTCGCGCAGACGGGGCCGCAGTATAATTACCTGCTGGACGCGGCCTCCCTTTGCTGCTGCGCGGTAATCAACGTAGGCATTTACTATCTCACCCTGCGGGTGATCGACCGTTTCCATTTGATTGTGAAGCAGGCGGATCAGCTGTCGGTGACCGCGCTTCCCCGGGAAATTTTTTACACGTTTTTGAAAAATTGCTTTGTCTATGGCCTGGTGACGATAGTACCCATGCTGATTCCCGGAAATTATATATACTTGTTGCTGTCCTATGTGCTGACAATGATTTTGCAGAATGTGGTTCTGTCGGACGCCAGGAAGGGCGCGCAAATTGAAACGGACAACAAAGAAACCTATATCAACAATTTGGTGGAGAGCATCGACCGGCTGCGCGGCGTGAAACACGACATCAATAACATGCTGGTGACCTATGAAGGCTATATTGAAGTGGGAGATTTGGAGAACCTGAAGCAACACCACATGTCGCTCATCAAAATTACGGCCCAGGCCAATTATCGCATGGATCTGGCGAAGCGGATCAAGGAAAACCCGGCGTTGGTATCGCTGATCAACGCGAAGCTGGATGATGCGGAAGGCCAGGGGGTGATCATGGATGTGGAGATCGCCTGCGGGCTGGATTTTGATATTGACAACATGGACCTTTGCCGGTCGCTGGGCTGCCTTTTGGACAACGCCGTGGAAGCGGCCGCCGATTCCTCCCAGCGCAAGGTGCTGCTGTCCATTGAGAAAAGGCCGGACCACACCAAGCTGATCATTTTGAAGAACAGCACCCGGGCCGATGTGGACATCGGCAGGCTGGCCCAGGGGAAAACCACCAAGGCGGGCCACAGCGGCATGGGGCTGGCGCAGCTGCGAAAAACCCTGCGAAAATACAGCAATTGCTCCTTTCAGCTTTCCTGCTTTGACCACAGCTTTACGGCGTACCTGGCCGTGACGCCCAAGGGGGCCAGAAGCCAGGGCGAAGCGCTGATGCAGGGTGGATGAGGCAAAATAGAAAAAGCTTTTCCTTGGGTTTCCCGCAGGAGAGCGCGAGACTCGCATCCCGCCTCCAAACAAGTTTGTCGACGGGCTGAACCCCCTTTTTTAAAAGGGGGTTCCTCTCGCAGTGTTCCGGCGTTTTTCCGCTGCTCCCGCGTTATTCTTGAACCGTTTTCTCGCCCGCTTCCCCCGGCTCCGCCTTTTGGGCGTCCTGCAGGGCCTTGACGTTTTGAAGCAGCTGCCCAAGCACCTGGGTGGCAAGGGGCAGGGCGCTTTCCGCCGTGAGGCCCTCCTGGCGCAAAACAAGCTCCGGCACCTTTTTGGCGCTGAAAAAAAGGCGGGGGTCCGTTTGTTTCAGGGCGCTGAAAAGGGCCAGCGGGTCGGGGGTGTGGCTTTCGTTCAGGCGCAGGTGGATGCCGTCTTGCCGAATCAGGAAATGGCTGATGCCCAGGCGGCGGGTAATGGCCCGCAGCTGCGCGATGCGCATGAGGTTTACGACCGGCTCCGGAATGTCCCCAAAGCGGTCCACCAGTTCCTCCTCAATGTCCAGCCGGCCCGCCTCGTCCTCGATCATGGCGATGCGCTTGTAAATTTCAATGCGCATCAGTTCGGAGGAGACGTACTCCTCGGGCAGAAAGGCGTTGATTTGCAACTCCATGCGGGTGTCCAGCTCGGGCTTTTCCTCCAGGCCCTGTACCTCGCCCACGGCCTGCTCCAGCAGCTTTACGTACATGTCGTAGCCAACGGCGCTGAGGTGCCCGTGCTGTTCCGGCCCCAGCACGTCCCCCGCGCCGCGAATTTCCAGGTCCCGCATGGCGATGCGATACCCCGCGCCAAACTCCGTAAACTCCCGGATGGCGCTGAGGCGCTTTTCCGCCGCCTCGGACAGAAGCTTATCCTGCCGGATGGTAAAATAGGCGTAGGCCTGGCGGTTGGAACGCCCCACCCGGCCCCGGATCTGGTATAGCTGGGAAAGGCCGAAGCGGTCCGCGTCAAACACGATGAGGGTGTTGGCCTCGGGCACGTCCAGGCCGCTTTCGATGATGGTGGTGCACAGCAGAATATCATAGGCCCCGGCATAGAAATCCAGCATCACGTCCTCCAGGGCGTTTTCCCGCATCTGGCCGTGGGCGATGCCCACCCGGGCCTCCGGCACCAGGGTTTTGAGGCGGGCGTACATCTGCTCGATGGAGCGCACCCGGTTGTAGAGAAAATAGATTTGCCCGCCCCGGGCCATTTCCCGGCGGATGGCCTCGCAAAGCACCTCGTCGTCGTAGGGGATCACATAGGTTTTCACCGGCAGGCGTTCCTCCGGCGGGGTTTCGAGTAAGCTCATATCCCGGATGCCGGTCATGCTCATGTGCAGGGTGCGGGGGATGGGGGTGGCGGAAAGGGTCAACACATCCATGCGGCTTTTCATGTGCTTGATGGATTCCTTGTGGTTCACCCCAAAGCGGTGCTCCTCGTCCACAATCAGAAGGCCCAGGTCCTTGAAGCGCACATCCTTGGCCAACAGCCGATGGGTGCCCACGATCAGGTCGATTTTCCCTTCCTTCAAATGTTCCAAAATTTCTTTTTGTTCCTTCGGGCTGCGAAAGCGGCTGAGCATTTCGCAGGCCACGGGGAAGCCGCTGAACCGCTTTTTGACGGTGTTATAATGTTGCTGCACCAAGATGGTGGTGGGGGCCAAAATGGCCACCTGCTTGCCTTCGATAACGGCCTTGAAGGCGGCCCGCAGGGCCACCTCGGTTTTGCCGTAGCCCACGTCTCCGCAAAGCAGGCGGTCCATGTTCCGGGCACTTTCCATGTCGGTTTCGATGTCGGCCACGCTTTGCTGCTGGTCGGCGGTGAGCTCGTAGGGAAACAAGTCCTCAAACTCGCTCTGCCAGGGGGTATCGTGGCTGAACGCATAGCCGTTCGGCTCCCGGCGTTTGGCGTAAAGTTCCGCCAGGTCGAAGGCCAGCTTTTTCAGCCCCGCCTTCACCTTGCTTTTCTGCCGTTCCCATTCGCCGCCGCCCAGGCGGTTCAGCTTGGGCGCGCTGTGCTCGGCCCCGATAAACTTCTGCACCCGGTCAAACTGGTCGGTGGGCACGTACAGCTTATCCACGCCCGCGTACTGGATGAGCAGGTAATCCCGCTTTACGCCCTCGCTGGCCATTTGAATGACGCCCTGATACAGGCCCACGCCGTGAAAATCGTGCACCACATAGTCGCCGGGTTTCAGGTCGGTGAAGGAGGCGATGCGTTCGCCGGCGTTTTGCTTTTTGCGCGCACGCTGGTAGGCCGTACCATAGATGTCCGTGTCCGAAACCACGCACAGCTTGGCCTCCGGGTGCAAAAAGCCCCTCGAATACGTGACCGGCAGAAGGACGACCTCCCGGGCGATGAGGTTGCCGTCCAGGGAATCGGCATAGACCCCCTGCACCCCTTGCTCGGAAAGGGCTTTTAACAGCCGCCGGCCCCGGGCCTCGCCCCCGGTTAAGAGCACGATGGCGCAGCCCTGCTCTTTCCAGGCGGCGATGTCCTTGCACAGGGGCTCCAGGCGGCTTTGGTAGGGCATCACCCCGCCGGAGGAAAATTCCAGGGCATGGGCGGGTTTCAGCTGGCCCAGGCCCCGCTTGGCGTCGGACAGAACCAGCGTGGTGTGGGCGGAAAGCTGCGCCAGGATGTCGGGATAGGCAAACAGCAGGCCCCGTTGGGCGGGGAAAGCGTCCCCCCGGCGGTAGGCCTCGTCAAACTCCTGCTGGAAGGCATCCTGCTTGCTTTTCAGCCGCGCCTGCCATTGGTCGGGCTGGTCGCACAAAAGGATGGGGTCCTCCAGGTAGTCGAAGATGGGCGCGGCACTTTCCGGAAGCAGGTTCATCCACATGGGGCCGGTGCGCAGGGGATGCCCGGCGCGCACGCGTTCCACATCGTCCAGGTGGCGCTTGGCGGCCAGGTCCCGCTCTTTCAGGGGCCGGTCGTCGGAGGAGGAAAGGGCCGGGTCGTCCAGGGCCTTTTTGGCCTCCCGCAGGGCGGCCTCGTCCAGTTCCAGCGCGTCCAGGGACACCAAAAACTCTTCCAGGGAGGGCAGTTCGTCCATGTTTTGGGGTTTCAGGCCACGGGCAGGAAGGCCCCGCTGGTCCTGGGCAGGGGCCGCCTGTTCTTCCAGGGCCGCCTTCAGGCGCAGGGCCGCGGCCTGGGGGTCCGTCACCAGGCATTCGGTGGCGGGGAACAGGCGAACTTCCTTCACCCGGGCAATGCTCCGCTGGCTGATGCAGTCAAACCGGCGGATGCTGTCCACTTCATCGTCGAAAAACTCGATGCGCAAAGCCTCGGCGTCGCCGGGGGGGAACACGTCCAAAATGGCGCCCCGAACGGCGCACTGCCCCCGACCCTCCACCATGGGCACCCGCTCGTACCCGCTTTCCACCAGCCGCCGAACCAGTTTGTCCGGGGGGAAACGCTCTCCTTCGGCAAGGCAAAGGGTGGCGGTTTGAAACACCTGGGCCGGCAGCAGCCGGTCGGCCAGGGCTTCCACAGACAGACACAGGATGCGGGTTTTGCCGGAGAGCACATCCGAAAGGGCCGAAAGCCGCTGCCAGGTGCTTTCCTGGCTGGAGGCGGCACGGCTGAACTGAATCTCCCGGGGGGGCAGATAGGCGCAGGCCATACCAAACAGGCGGCCAATATCCTGGGCCTGCTTTTGGGCAATCAGCTCCGTGGCGGATACCAGCACCACGGGCCGCCGGGTTTGGTGAAACAGCGCGGCGGCCAGGAAGGCGCACTCGCCTTCCGCCATGCCCACCGCCGCCGTGCACTCTTTTGTCCGCAAATGGCTGAGCAGCTGGCCAAAGGCCGGCAGCTGGCCAAAGGCGGTAAACAATCCTTCGTTCATTCCGCGGCTCCTTCGCTTGGGGTGGGCTGGCCGGATGGGGAACCCGGGGAAGGGGGTTCCGTTTTTGGCGCTTCCGGCTTTTCTTTTTGTTTGGCGGGCTTCTTGACGCTGTATTTTTGCATGGCGCTGTCAATGCCGTTTTGCACAAACTCCATGGCCGCCTCCGCCGCCAGGCAGTAGGCGTCGTAGGCGGTTTGCCGCTCCGCCGGGGTAGTGTAGTGGCTCAGCACCCAATCCGCCAGCTCGTAGCCTTCCTTTTGGACGCCAACGCCCACCCGGATGCGAGGGAAGGCCTGGGTTCCGATGGCCGCGATGATGCTGCGCATGCCGTTGTGGGTGCCCGCGCTGCCTTCCCGCCGGATGCGCAGGGTACCGGGTGGCAGGTCGATGTCGTCATAAATCACCAGCAGATTTTGGGGCTGAACGCGGTACCAGCGCATCAAGGCCTGCACGGCCTCGCCGCTGAGGTTCATATAGGTTTGGGGCTTGCACAGCACCACCTTTTGCCCGGCTACCAGGGTTTCCCCAACGAGAGCCTTGCTTTTGCTGCGGGCGACGGGGGTTTTCAGCTTTTCCGAAAGCAGGGCGAGCACGTCAAACCCCACGTTATGGCGGGTGTGCTCGTATTTGCTTCCGGGGTTTCCCAGGCCAACGATCAAGTACATGGCAAATCTCCTGTAACATTGGAATGAACGCAGTTCGGCGAGGATGGGCACCCCCCACCCCCGCGATGTGCTGCTTTTGTTGGGCCCGCGCGCGGCGCGGGCAATGAAGGGGTTTGGGGGCTTGCCCCCAAGCAGGGTAATAGGGGCGGCAGCCCCTGCGAAGGCGCTCTTTCGCCTAGAGCTTCCCCTCGGCCTTCCGCTTTTTCACCCAGTCTTCTTTGATCACGCCCCGGGACCGGGCCACGTAGAGCGCATCCTGGGGCACGTCCTCCACCACGGTGCTGCCGGCGGCCAGGTAGGCGTTTTGGCCGATTTTGACGGGGGCCACCAGGTTGCAGTTGCAGCCGATGAAGGCGTGATCCTCCACCACGGAGCGCTTTTTGGTTTTGCCGTCGTAATTGACGAACACAACCCCGCAGCCCAGGTTGATGTCCTGGCCCAGGTCGCTGTCGCCCACGTAGGTCAGGTGGGAGATTTTGGTTTGGTCGCCGATGGAGCTGTTTTTGACCTCCACAAAATCGCCGATGCGGCAATGGTCGCCCACCTTGGTATCCGGCCGCAAAAAGGCGAAGGGACCCACGGCGGTGTGGTTGCCTACCGTGCAGCTTAGCAGCACGCTGTTTTCCACGGTGGTGTCGTCGCCGATTACGGCGTCCTGCATGCGGTTGCCCGGGAACAGGGTGCAGCCCTTGCCGATCTGGGTATGGCCCTGGAGCAGGTTGCCGGGGTAGATCAAGGTGCCGGTGCCGATTTGCACATTGGCCTCAATGTGGGTGCGGGCGGGGTCCAGAATGATGACCCCGGCGGCCATGTGCTTGCGGAGGATTCTGTCCCCCACCAGGCGGCAGGCGTTGGCGTAGCTTAAAGCGTCGCAAACGGCGAAGCAGGTTTCCGGGGCGGAGGCCCGGTGCACGTTCAAAGAAGCGCCCTGGCCGTCCCGCACGGCAAACAGCCGCCGGGCCGCTTCCGCCGGGGCCAGGTTTTGCTTGCAAAGCGCCTGCCATTTTTCCCTGGGCAGGGCCATGGCCAGGGGCTCCTGGGTGTTTTGGGCCAGCAGGGTGCCTGCGGAGGCGTTGTTCGCGGTCACCGCGCTGGCAAGGGCGGTGAGGGTATCCGGGCCCAGGCAGGGCGCGTCGGCCCGCACCAGCAGCACCCGGTCATAGGGCTGGGCAAAAGCGGCCTCGTCCACGGCGACCACCGCGCCGCACTCCTCCATGGCCTGGCGCACATAGTCGCGGCAGTCGCGGCCCAAAAGCGGCCGCTGGGCCATTTCGGTGGCGGCGGGCGTTACAATCCAACCGATGGTTTTTTTCATGGCTTTTCATTCCTTTATTGCTCAGTCAACCATTTGGCGGGCGTGACGGACACCGAATCCGGGTTGCCGCCGTCCAGCTCCATCACCATGAGGGCTTTTTCCCCCTGGATGCATTTGGTTTCCGGCTTGGCGGTGGCCACCACAAAAGCCGTGCCCACCACGTTCACGTTGAATTCCTTCATCAGGTCCACCATGCCCTTGGCGGTGCCGCCGGCCTTTAAAAAATCGTCCACCACCAGGGCGCGCTGGCCTTCCTTCACAGCCCGGCGGCTGAGGCTCATGGTTTCGATGGTGCCCGCGGACCCGGTAACGTAGTTGATATTCACGGCGGAGCCCTCGTAGACCTTGCTGGAACGCCGGGCAATGACCAGGGGAATCCCCAGGGCGTCGGCGGTCATCAGGGCGACGGGGATGCCTTTGGTTTCCATGGTGAGCACAAAGTCCGGGTTGTGGTCATAAAAATGGTCCGCAATGATCACGCCCATTTGCCGCACCAGGGCGGGCTCGCTTAAAATATCGGACAGGTACAGAAAGCCGCCGGGAAGCACCCGGGCGGGGGAGCACAGTTCGCGGCACAGGCCGCCTATAAAGCGCAGCGCGTCCTCCGGGCGGATGGAGGGACGGTAGCGGACGCCGCCGGCCGCGCCGGTGACCGTATCCAGTTTTCCAAGGCCGAAGGATTTCAATACCTCGCGGAGAATATCGATGTCCTCGCTCATGGTGGACTTGGCCGCGCCGAACAGCTCGCAAAAATGCGAAAGGGTAAAGATGCGGTTGGGCGCGGAAGTGAGAATTTTGGTGAGAGCGGCCATGCGCTCGTTGCGGCGTACACGGTCCACGAGGATTCCTCCTTGCCATAAGGTGGAAATAGTATATCACAAGCAGTCGAATATTACCAAGAAAAAATCCGTAAAATGTTCGGAAATTTTGCGCGAAGGAAGAATGGGGCGAAATCCGGAATGTGGTATAATGAAAAAGCTAGGAACCGCTAAAAACGCGACCAGGGAAAGGGCCGATTGCATGCCTTCACAAACCGCCCAGGGCATTGTGCTGAGAACCGCCAATTATCGGGACCATGACCGGATGATGACCCTGCTGAGCCCCGAACACGGCAGGATCGAGGTGCTGTCCCGGGGATGCCGCCGCCCCAAAAGCCCGTTGATGCCCGCCAGTGAGGTGTTTGTGCGGGGCGAGTTTGTGCTGTTCCACAATAGCGACCGCTATACGCTGACGTCCTGCACCATTGCGGACCCGTACTATTCCCTGCGGCTAGACCATTACCGGTTGACCTGCGCGTCTTACTTGCTGGGGCTGGCCCTGGCCGCCGCCCAGCCAGGGGAGGACGCAAAGGAGCTGTATGACCTTTTGCTGCAAGGGCTTCAGCAGTTGGCCCATGGCGACGGAGAGGCGCCGCTGGACGTGGTGACCACGTTTTTACTGGTATATGCCGAATTGATCGGGTATAAGCCCCGGATGAACCACTGCGCCCACTGCCGGGCTGTGCTGGATACCGGAAGCGGCGCGCTTTTGGACGTGCAGGCGGGGGGGTTGGTGTGCGACCCATGCGGCGGCTCCGCCTACCGGCTGACCGGGGCGCAGGTGGCGTGGATGCGCCGGGTGATGCGGGAGGGCCTTGCGGAGGCGACGCAAAAAAATACCGGCGCTTCGGATTTGTTCATCATCCTGCGCCGGTATGTGGAAAGCCGTTTGGAAACCTCCATCAAGGTGAGCCGTTTGTTACCATAGGTGCTGGAGCGAGCCGTCGTAGTAGGGCGCGCGCACCAGGGACGTTTTGTAGTGGTTGAGGATCGTGTACTGGTAGTAGGTTTCATATTGACCGTTTAGCAGCTTGTTCCGCTTTTTCCGGAGGGAATAGCGGTTGCTGTCGGTAATGCGGGGCAGGAACTCTTCCAGCAGAATCAGCAGGGCTTCTTGCTTTTCCGGGGTCAGGTTGCGGTACCCCCGGCCATACATGTTGAAGTTGGTTTCCATGCCCGCCGGTTGCATGTAGCGGATGGACACCCCGGTTTTATCGATGATCAACTGCTCAATGGGCCGGCTCTGGGCCGCTTTCAAAAGGGGCGCCAGCTCCGCGAACATGGGGGAGGCATGCATTTTTTTGACCCGAAGCTTGAGCATACGCAGGTTTCGATTGTCCAGCCAAATCAAGTAAGCGATTAGCACAATTCCGGCAATCGACACTGCAACGAAGAAGATATTCGATTCCACGCACATCGCCTCTGATCTTTTATGAATGTTCTTACGAATCATACCATATATCGTATGATATGACAAGATTTGACACAAGGACAATGCATGTTGTAGTCTCAAATTTCTGTTACACAACCTATTGTGTTGTAATAATTTTGACGAAAAATGTAATAAATTGCGAAGCAAATGTAACCGTGCGGGGCGAAAAAGTGAAGAATGAATGGGAAATATAGAAAATTGGGCCCGCCGTACACATGATGCAATTATTACAAAAAAATGAAAACAAGAAAGTGAAAGAAATTGGCTTTTTCAGCGGCAAAGATAGCGGCGGGAAGGCAAAAGGCGGAAAATTTGACGGAAATTCTCCTTCAAGGTATAATATCAAGGTTGTGGAGAAGTCTGGTAAAAGAGGCGCAAAGGCAGCCACGGAGGGAAGGAGCGCGCTTTTTGGTGAAGGAACCACTGTATACCCTGGAAGGCCAGGCCGTTCCCGGAAAGCGCCTGGGCACCTGCCTGGGATTTCCCACCGCGAACCTTGCGTATCATAGCGGGGCGGAAGCCTTGCCCAGGGATGGCGTTTATGTGGCCACCGCAGGGCTGGACGGCGAAAACCGGCGCTATGTGGCCATTTTGAATCAGGGCCGCCATCCCACCGCCCCGGAGGGACGGCCCACCATCGAAGCCCATTTGCTGGACTATGACGGCGGCGATTTGTACGGTCGCCGCCTGACGCTGTGGTATGAGGCCTATTTGCGGCCGGAGGAGACGTTTTCGGGCCTTCCGGCGCTGAAAGCCCAGCTGGAAAAGGACCGGGAAGCGGCCCGGCGCTGGGCCCAGGCCAGCGGCGTGGATTTGCGGACGCGGGAAAGGTGAAAGCATGACGGAGACAAAGCAATTCCCCATGGAAGTGCTGGATGTGGTATTTGAATATGCCGAGGACGCCGGGGAGGCCGCCGTGAACCATGTAACCCTGCGCATGGAAAAGGGTTCCTTTGTGGCGGTGCTGGGGCACAACGGTTCCGGCAAAAGCACCCTGGCCAAGCTGATGAACGCGCTGTACCTGCCCACCGAAGGCCGGGTGCTGGTGTGCGGCATGGATACCGCCGAAGAGGAGCATGTGTGGGACGTGCGCAGGCACGCGGGCATGGTGTTTCAAAACCCGGACAACCAGATCGTGGCCACGGTGGTGCGGGAGGATGTGGCCTTTGGCCTGGAAAACCTGGGGGTGCCCCAGCCGGAGATGATCCCACGGATTGACGCGGCCCTGAAAGCCGTTCGCATGACGGACTTTGCCCACGCCGCGCCCCATATGCTCAGCGGCGGGCAAAAGCAGCGGGTGGCCGTGGCGGGGGTGCTGGCCATGGCCCCGGATGTGATGGTACTGGACGAGGCCACCGCCATGCTGGACCCTTCCGGCCGGGAGGAAGTCCTGTCCACGGTGCGCAAATTGAACCGGGAGCAGGGCATTACGGTGGTGTGGATCACCCATTTCATGGAAGAAGCGGCCCAGGCGGACCGGGTGGTGGTGCTGGACCAGGGGGCCGTCGCCCTGGAAGGAACGCCGGCGGAGGTGTTTTCCAAGGTGGACGAGATTCAGGCCCTGGGCCTGGATGTGCCCCCCATGGCCCAGCTGGCCCGGGAGCTGACCGAAGCGGGCCTGCCGCTTGGAAGCGGCATTTTGACCGTGGCGGATATGGTGAAGGAGCTGAAAAAGACGATATGCCCATCCAAATCGAGCATTTGACCCATACCTACATGCCCGGCAGCCCCTTTACCGCCGTGGCGGTCCACGACGTCAGCCTTCAAATTGAGGATGGGGAATTCATTGGCGTGCTGGGGCATACGGGCTCGGGCAAGACCACGCTGGTCCAGCATTTGAACGGCCTTTTAAAGCCCACGGAGGGCCGGGTGCTGGTGGACGGCGTGGAGATCACGGCGAAGGGCGTGCCCCTGAAAGAGGTTCGCAAAAAGGTGGGGCTGGTGTTTCAGTATCCGGAATACCAGCTGTTTGAGGAAACTGTGGAGAAGGACATCGCCTTTGGGCCCAAAAACCTGGGGCTTGACAAGGAAGAGATCGCCCTTCGCGTGCGGGAAGCCTGCGCCCAGGTGGGCGTCGACTATGAAACCCTGGGGCAGCGGTCGCCTTTTGAGCTGAGCGGCGGACAGATGCGCCGGGTGGCCATTGCCGGGGTGCTGGCCATGAAGCCCAAAACCCTCATTTTGGACGAGCCCACCGCGGGCCTGGACCCCGGCGGCCGCAGGGCGATTTTGGACATGATCCGGGAGCTGCACGCAAAGGGCGGGCTGACGGTGATCATGGTCAGCCACAGCATGGACGATATCGCCAGCCTGGCCACCCGCCTGGTGGTGATGAGCGAAGGGCGGCTGGTGCTGACGGGAACGCCCCGGGAGGTGTTCACAAGGCAGGAGCTGCTCAAGTCCATCGGCCTGGGGGTGCCCCAGGCGGCGGAACTGACCCACGCCTTGATCGCGGAAGGGTTTGACCTGCCCGGGGACCTGTATACCCTGGCGGAAGTGCGAGAACACCTGGAGAAGCTTTTCCGCAGCGCCGGGGGAAAGGCGGGTGCGGAAAAGTGCTGAAAGACATCACCCTGGGGCAGTATTTGCCCGGCAATTCCGCCGTTCACCGCCTGGACCCCCGCATGAAAATTCTGCTGACGGCGCTGTACATCGCCATGGTGTTTTGCGTAACCAGCCCGGTGTGGTATGTGTTCCCGCTACTCTACATCCTGCTGGCGGCGAAGCTTTCGGGCATCACGGGCAAGCAGCTGCTGAAATCCGTGAAACCCCTGCGCATGCTTTTGATTTTGACCTTTTTGCTGAACCTGCTGTTTTCCACCGGCACCACGGTGCTGGTGCAGTGGGGCGTTCTCAGGATTACGGCGGAAGGCCTGCTGATGGCCGTGCATTTCAGCATGCGGCTTATTTTCCTGGTGGTGGGTACCTCCATTTTGACCTTGACCACCTCGCCGGTGGCCCTGTCGGACGGCATCGAGATGCTGCTGACGCCGCTGAAAGCAATCCGCTTTCCCGCCCACGAGCTGGCCATGATGATGACCATCGCCCTCCGGTTCATTCCCACGCTGACCGAGGAAACCGACAAGATCATGAAGGCCCAGATGGCCCGGGGCGCGGACTTTGAAAGCGGCAACCTGCTGAGCCGGGCCAAGGCCATGATCCCGCTGCTGGTGCCCCTGTTTGTGAGCGCCTTTCGCCGGGCCGGGGATTTGGCCATGGCCATGGAAGCCCGCTGCTACCACGGCGGGGAAGGGCGTACTCGGCTACGGGTGCTGAAATATACAAAGCTGGATGTTCAGGCGCTGCTGATCACCGTGGGCACGCTGCTTGCGACGATCTTTGCGGGGGCGCTGCTGAAATGAGGAACGAGCAAGCCCTGGCGCCAGGGGAACCGGCGCCCTATGAAAAGGTTCCGCCCCCAGAGGGAACCCGCCGGGTACTGCTGACCCTCAGCTACGACGGCACGGCCTACGCGGGCTGGCAGCGGCAAAAAAACGGCGTGGCCGTGCAGCAGCGGGTGGAGGAAGCCCTTCAGAAACTGACCGGGGAAAAGACCGCCGTGACCGGGGCCAGCCGCACGGACGCGGGGGTGCACGCCCTGGGCCAGCGGGCCCATTTCGACACCCGAAGCCGTATCCCCCCGGAGAAATATCCCTTTGCCCTGAACACCTGCCTGCCCCCGGACATCCGGGTGCTGGAGGGAAAGCCCGTGGACGGCGGCTTTCACGCAAGGTTTGACGCCTGTGCCAAACAGTATACCTACCGCATTCACAACGCGCCCCACGCCAGCGCGCTTTACCGGGACCTGTGCGCCCATGTGCCCCAAAGGCTGAACGTTCAGGCCATGGAAAAAAGCCTGCCCGCCCTGCTGGGCACCCACGATTTCGCGGCCTTCCAGGCGGCGGGGGGCACCGCCAAGACCACCGTCCGCACCCTGACAAGGGCGGCCCTGGCAAAGGAAGGGGAGGCCCTCCGTTTCACTGTGGAGGGCAATTCATTCCTCTATAACATGGTTCGGATCATTGTGGGCACAATGATAGAGATCGGCCTTGGACGGCTTTCGGACAGCGCCTTTGAAAAAGCCCTGGCAACCGGCAACCGGCTGGACCTGGGCGTGACCGCCCCCGCCCGAGGGCTGGAGCTGACCCGGGTTTTTTACCCGGACAAAGGCCTGTAAACCTTTTCAAAACGCCAGGGCTTTTCCTTCGCGAAAACGCGCCTATCCGCACACTGGGTGGCATATCCTTTCCAAAACGCTTGGGGGGATATCCATGCATGAGCATATCGCCGAGAGGTGCATTCGCATCGGGCAATTCATTGTGGAGACGGGTGCGACGGTGCGTGCGGCGGCGGCGCGGTTTGGGGTGAGCAAGTCATCCGTACACAAGGACATGGGCGAGCGGCTGCCGCAGGTGCAAAGCGCGTTGGCGGTGGAGGTGCAAAAGGTGCTTTTGTACAATAAATCCGTGCGGCATCTGCGGGGCGGAGAGGCCACGCGGCACAAATACAGCGAACGCAGGCAGGGCAGCAAGTAACCGGAGCTAAAAAGGGATTTGCCCATAGCGCGGCGAATAAACCTGTGCACACCCGGCGATGAAAGAAGCCGTAAAACACGCGAATATGCGCCCCTCCGGGCGCATTAAAGACAAAAGGGGTAGAGAAACAAGCATGGCAGCCAGCAACGATATTGGGATTGATTTGGGCACATCCAATATCCTGATCTATATGAAGGGGAAGGGCATCATCCTGCGGGAACCCACCGTGGTGGCCATTGAGCGCGATTCCCGCGCGATTTTGGCCTTTGGTGAGGAGGCGCGCCGGATGGTGGGCCGTACCCCCAGCAACATTCTGGCCATTCGCCCCCTGCGGGAGGGCGTGATTTCCGACTACGAGCTGGTCAGCTTCATGCTGAAGGGCTTTGTTCTCAAAGCCGTTGGAAAGCACATGTTCGCCCGGCCCCGGGCCATTTTGGCCCTGCCCACCTCCGTGAACGAAATGGAGAAGCGGTCCGTGATTTCCACCATGTTTGACGCGGGCATGCGCCGCACCCAGCTGCTGGACCGCACCCTGGCCGCCGCCCTGGGCGCGGGCCTGCCCATTGAGGAAGCCTACGGCACCATGATCGTGGACATCAGCGCCGGGGTCAGCGATATCGCGGTGCTGTCCTTTGGCAAGGTGGTGGTAAGCGATTGCGCCAAAATCGGCGGCGACCGCTTTGACGACGCCATCATCCGCCATTTGCGCCGCAAGCACAACCTGCTCATTGGCGAGCGCACGGCGGAGGAGTTGAAAATCAATATTGGCTCCGCCATTCCCAGGGCCGACCAGCTTTATATGGAGGTGACGGGCCGCAACCTGATCACCGGCCTGCCCAAAACCATGCGCATCACCCGCGACGACATCACCGAGGCCGTCGACGAACCCTTGCAGCAATTGATTGAAAGCATCCACGGCGTGCTGGAACACACCCCCGCCGAACTGGCGGCGGACATCTTTGAATATGGCATTTTGCTCACCGGCGGCGGCGCGGAGATGTTTGGCCTGTGCGAGGCCATTGCCGACGCGCTGAAGGTGCCCTGCTCCTGCGCGGAGGACCCGCAAAACAACGTGGTGATGGGCTGCGGCCGGGCCCTGGAAAACATGCAGGACCTGGGCCAGTTCCTGGACGACGGCCGCAAGCGGCTGATGGGACGGTAGGACGGGGGAGACGGAGGAGACGGAGGGACGGCAAGGGCGCTGCCCTTGTATCCCGCCAGGGGCAAGCCCCTGGACCCTTCATTTGGCCATGCCGTGCGCGGTCAAAAGGGGAAATCAAAGTAAAAGCAAAAAAACAGGGCCGATGCGCGAAATGCGCGGAGGCCCTGTTTGTGGCATGGGGGTAACGCTACATTTCCACATCAAAAAGCTTCAGCAAGTCCATCACCATGTCCGTGGTCATCTGCTCGGTCATCAGTTCCCGAAAGCGGTAGGTTTTGGCCTTGTTTTCGGCCCGCAGCACCTCCAGCTCGCCTGGAATTTGCGCCTTGCGGTTTTGCAGATGTGAAAGAAACTGTTCCATCGCATACAGCTGCCGGGCCAGGTCGCCGTTTTCCAGGGCGACCGGGTCCAGTTGAATATGCCCATCCTTTTTGACAGAGAAACGTTTCAAAGCGCAGGCCTCCTTGCTGCTACAAAGCAGAAAATTACAATTTGCTCAGCTCGTCCAGCGACAGGCTGAAACTGGGCACAAACTCCCGCATAAACTCGTGCACCTCAGGCAGGGGATTCTGGTTGATGCTGTCCACAATGGTCAGCTTCGCCTGGTCAAACTCCCGGTTGCCCATCTTTTCCTCTTCGATGCATTTCAGGTAGGCGCAGATCCGGTCCGCCGCCTTCACCAGCCGCCATTCAAAGCTCTTTTCTTCCGGCAGCAGATAGCGGCTGTAATGGGGCTGCAAATCTTGGGGGAGCATGTCCAAAAGCTGCCGGCAAGCCAGGGATTCCAGCTGGCGGTAAGCCCCCTGGATATTTGGGTTTTTGTATTTGACAGGGGTGGGCAAATCTCCGGTGATGACCTCCCCCGCGTCGTGGTACAGCGCCAGGGCCAACACCCGCTCGGGGTCGATGTCCCGCTGGTGCCGCTGCTTGCCCAGCACCGCCAGCCCATGGGCGATAAGGGCGGTTTGCATGCTGTGCTCCATGTCGTTTTCCGGAATGGTATTGCGCATCAGGCCCCAGCGGCGGATGAGCCGCAGACGGTTGATGTAGGCGAAAAAATGATTCATGACATACGCTCCTGATTGAGATACCCCTATCATACACGAAAAAAAGACGCGCCGCAATTCCTTTCGGAACGCGGCGCGGAGGCCTCTTCAAAAATTGCGATCGACTAGGCTTTGGAGGGAACCCGCTTCACCACATCCTCGCCCAGCCAGTATTTTTTCAGGGGCGCGAAAGACAGGCAGGCCACCAGGGCGGTGAGGAGGATTTCCGGCAGCATGTAGGAGCCGTTATAGGCCAGCGACCAAACGGGCGCGGCCCAGCCCAGGGTGTTGGGCCAGAGGGCTTCCCAAATGAGCACGCCGCTGAAAAAGTGGCACAGGAAGCGGAGGAACATGGAAAAGGCGATGCCCGCCACAATGGCCCGGCGGCGGTCCTTCAAAACGCCGTTGAACAGGGCGGAGAGGCCAAGAACGGAAAAGGCCAGCACATAGTCCAGCAAAATGATGCCCACGGCAGTAAAGGCGTTGGGGGCGTACTGCACGTTGGAAAGCCCCAGCAAAAGCTGCAAAACGCTGTACACCAGGGCGCTGGTTACGCCCCAACCGGTGCCGTAGCGGTGGGCGATCAGCACCAGGGGCAGCATGCTGCAAACCGTGATGCCGCCTCCCAGCGCCCAGGGTCCCGCGAAGGTGAACAGGCTCAGCACCGTGCCGATGGCGATTAAAATAGCGCTTTCCGTAAGCCGTTTGAGAGATCCAGTCATAAACATCCTCCTTAAAATAAAAGTCCCGCGCTTGCGGGCAACGCAACGCGGAATTGATCAAGGAGTGTATGCTCATTGATTCCTACGCCGGCATTACCCGGATCAGGTTCGAGGGTCCCGGGCCCTTGGGCCCGATCTCAGCCGGCTTTCGCCAGCACCCCTTGTGCTTTTGCACGTGGTTCATTATACGGAAGAAGGAGCGGTTTGTCAAGCGGGAGGCTACCCCCGGCCCCCATCCCGGGAGTATTCGCCCACCAGGGCGTGGGCAAGCAGATCCTCTGTGTTTTCCTGGGCCAGGGCCCACATCAGCTTGCAAACGGCGGCCTCGGTGGTCATGTCGTACCCGCTGAACACCTTTTCGCCTGTCATTTCGCGGCCTACCTCGTATACGCTCAGGTCGGATTTTTCATACAGGCACTGGCTGACCACCAGCACCGTAACCCCGCTTTGCCCCAATTCCCGAAGGGCCTTCACCAGGTTCCGGCGAATGTAGTGCAGCCCGCCCAGGCCAAAGGCCTCGATCACCAGGCCCCGGTACCCCGCTTCCTGAACAAAACGCAGCACATCCGGGGAGGTGCCGGGCACCAGTTTCAGCAAAAACACCCGGGGGTCCAAGGTGGCCCGCAGGCGGCGGGGCTCCCCCGGCAGAGGACGGTAGGGCTGGGGATGGTCAAAATGCACGCCGTCCACATCAAACCGCCCGGCCAGGGGCGCGTTGATGCTGGAGAAGGCGTCCATGGAGGTGGTGTGGGTTTTGACGCAATGCACGCCGGAGATGAGCTTGTCGTGAAAGGAAACGTACACGCCCGGCACCCCCTCCATGGCGGCGGCGACGGCGTGGAGCAGGTTGCCCCGGGCGTCGGTGAGGGGATGCCCCAGGGGCAGCTGGGAGCCGGTCAAAATGACGGGCTTGCCGATGCCCGCCGCCATGAAGCTGAGGGCGGAAGCCGTATAGGCCATGGTGTCCGTGCCGTGGGTGATGACGACGCCGTCGCTTTCCCGAAGGGCCTCCTCTACGGCCTGGGCCAGGGCGCACCATTCCTCGGGCTGCATGTTGCTGGAATCCATCATGAACACGTCCCGGGGGAGGATGTCGCAAGGCAGGAAGGGCTGCACCGCATGCAAAAGGTCCGCCCCACGCAGCGTGGGCGCAAGGCCGGACGGGCCGGGGGTGCAGGCGATGGTGCCGCCTGTGGCAAGCAAGGTGAGCCGTTTGGACATAAAGCTTCCTCCCCGCCTTACCATTCCGGCGGCGTATACAGGGTGAGCGCGCCGGTCGCCCGGGTTTTGGGCACGTCCACCAGCCGCTGGTTGGCGCTGCCCCGGTAATCCAGTTCCAAAGACCGCCGGGCCAGCACGAAGCGGCCGTCCACCAGCACGTCGGTTTCCGAAAGCAGCCGGGCCATGGCGGGGTGCTGGGCGGAAAGCGCTTCCAGCTCCTCATAGGTGTACCCTGAAAACACCCACACCGTCAGGCCCTTTGCGTGGGCCCGGCGGGCCAGCTCCGCGCAGGGTTCCGCCTGCAGGAAGGGCTCGCCCCCGGACAGGGTGATGCCGCTTAGAAGGGGATTGTCCGTGAATTTCTTTTCCACGTCGTCCAGGGACCAGAGGGTACCGCCCTTCGGATCGTGGCTTTCCGGGTTGTGGCAGCCCTCGCAGTGGTGCGTGCAACCCTGGGTGAAAATGGCGGCGCGAAAGCCGGGGCCGTCTACGATGGAGCCGGCCTCCAGGCCAAAAAGCCGGATGGTTTCAGGCGTTTCATGGGGCATGGGGATCATCATCCTTTGCAGGTTGTTTCTTTTGGGCTGTTTCATTGGAAAACCCTTGTTTCGCCGCGCCGCAGCCGTCCCGCATGGGACAATGGCCGCAGCCGCCCAGGCTGCACCGGCCTTTGCGCCGGTCCCGCACCATGCGAACGAGCAAAAAGGCCGCGTAGCCCAGCACCACAAGGGGAATTAAAACGGTCAAAAAGGCGCCCAAGTTCATGGCGGATTCCTTTCTTTGTCAGGCTGGTTTTAGCCAAGGCCCAGCAGCCGTCCCGCCTGGTACACCGCCGTGGCCACCACCCAGGCCAGCAGGCTTTGGCCCAGCACGGTGAAAAACGCCCAGCGGCCGCTTTCCATTTCCCGGCGCATGGCGGCCAGGGCGGCCACGCAGGGCATATACAGCAGCACAAACAGCAGGAACGACACCACCGAAAGCAGGGAGGGGAAAATGGTGTGCAGGCTTTGCAGCATTTGGGAGCTTTCCGCGTCCACGCCGGAGAGCACCGCCAGGGTGGACACCACGCTTTCCTTGGCCATGATGCCCGTCAGCACGGCGGTGGAGGCCTGCACGTTGCCAAACCCGGCGGGGGCAAACACCGGCGCGATGGCCCCCGCGATGGTTCCCAGCATGCTGCTGGCAATGTCCGGCGCGGCTTTCAGGCTAAAGGTGAAGCTTTGCAAAAACCACACCACAAGGGTAGCCAAAAAGATGACGGTAAACGCGCGGCGCAGAAAATCTTTTGCCTTGTCCCACATTTGCCGGGCCACGTTCCCCGGCGTGGGCAGCCGGTAGCTGGGCAGTTCCATGATGAAGGGGGAAGCGTCCCCGTGGAACACGAAACGCTTCAGCAAAAGGCCGGCCACAATGGAAAGGAGGATGCCCGTCACGTAAAAGGCGCTCATCACCAGCACCTGCCGCCCCGGGAAAAACGCCTGGGTAAACAGGGCGTAAATGGGCACCTTGGCCCCGCAGCTCATAAACGGGGTCAGCATGATGGTAAAGCGGCGGTCCCGCTGGGTATTCATGCTGCGGGCGCTCATGACGGCGGGCACCGTGCAGCCAAAGCCCATCATCATGGGAATGAAGCTGCGGCCGTTCAGGCCCAGCTTGCGCAGCGGCTTATCCATCAAAAACGCCGCCCGGGCCATATAGCCGCTGTCCTCCAGAATGGACAGGAGCAAGAACAAAATGAGGATGGTGGGCATAAAGGAAAGCACGCTGCCGACCCCGGTGAAAACGCCGTTCACCAGCAGATCGCGCACCCACTGGGCCACGCCCCAGCCGGCGAGGGCCCCCGCCATCAGGTCGACGCCCCGGCTCACCAGCGCCGAAAACTGGTCCGCCACCATGGACCCGAAGGGCCCGAAGGTGATGTAAAACACCAGCAGCATCATCAGCAAAAACACAGGAATCGCCAACACCCGGTGGGTTAACACGTTGTCGATCTTGTCGCTGGTGCTGCCCCGGTATTCCGGGTTGCGGGTGACGCAGTCCCTGATGATGTTTTCAATGAAGCGGTAACGGGTGTCCGCCATGACGGCGGCCCGCTCCATGCCCACTTCTTTTTCCATTTTGGAAAGGATTTCTTCAATGATGTGCCGGGTTTCCCCGTCCAATTTCAAAAATTCCGTCATGGGCGCGTCGCCCTCAAACAGCTTGGTGGCCGCGTACAGGGGCGCGATGTCCTTTGCCATGGCTTGCTGCTCGATGAGGTGGGTGAGGGCGTGCAGCGCCTTGTGCACCGAGCCGTCGCAAATGTCCAGCCTGCTTGGAAGCTGGCGGTGCTCCGCCACGTCCATGGTGCGGCGCACCAGTTCGTCCAGGCCTTCCCCCCTGCGGGCGCAGATGGCCACCACCGGCACGCCCAGGGCCTTTTCCATGGCCTTCAGGTCGATGAGGTCCCCATGGCGGGCCACCTCGTCCATCATGTTCAGGGCGATGACCACTGGCCGGGCAAGTTGCAAAAGCTGCAACGACAAATACAAATTCCGTTCCAGGTTGGTGGCGTCCACGATGTTGATGACCACGTCGGGCTTTTCCTGAACGATATAATTGCGGCTGATGATTTCTTCCATGGAATAGGGGCTGAGGGAGTAAATGCCCGGCAGATCCACAATGGTGACGTCGGAATACTTTTCCGGAATGGGCTTGCCTTCCGCGCCCTCCAGCGCCCGGTGGTGCCGGTGGGGAAGCCCCAGGTGGGTTTGCTTGCCATGGTGGTGGTGCAGCATGGTGCCCGTTTTTTGCTCCACAGTCACCCCCGGCCAGTTGCCCACGTGCTGGTTGCTGCCGGTGAGCTGGTTGAACAGGGTGGTTTTGCCGCTGTTTTGGTTGCCCGCCAGGGCAAAAGTATAGCGCATAGAATCATCCCTCTTTATGTTCAACAAAGTGGCATGCGCCACTTTGCTGAGGGTACGGGTTCTGTTTCCGCTGCCGCCGAAACGCCCGCCCACCCGGCGGAGCCGGGCGATACGATTTCATTCGGAGGGATTGCGGTCCCTCCAAGCCTCCCGGAGAAGAAATGCAAATTCCACGACGCCACTTTTCCTGCGCCTACCGCAGCAGAATATTCCGCGCGTCCTGAAGCCGGAGGGTGAGTGCGTAGCCCCGCAGGTGAAGCTCCAAAGGGTCGCCCATGGGGGCGGTTTTTTGCAGAAGCACGGTGACCCCCGGGGTCAGCCCCATGTCCAGCAGGTGCCGGTGCAGGGCCTCTTCGCCCCCCACCGAAGCCACCACGCCCTCCTCCCCCGGGCAGAGGTCCGCCAGGGTTTTGGCAGGCGACTGCCCGTTTGTATCCCGCGCGTGTTTGCCGTTTCCGTCCCTCATGGCCGTCTCTCCGTTCTGTGGGGTGGGAAAACATCCTTTTTCAGGCTGTCTTCCCGCAGCCATTTTTCCACCTCATGCTCGATGATGTTAGCGGCGATGCTTACGCCGTTTTCCAGCCGCAGCCGTTCGCCCAGTTCCCTGGCGGCCACCCGGTAGCTTTTCACCGTTACCAGGTTATGCAGCGCTTTGGTTAATTTGAGTACCGTCAGCTTTTCCCGGCGAATGGGCCTGGGGCCGACCCCCAGCATGCGCACCCGCATGGCCCAGAAGGGCTGATCCCCGCCAAAGGGAATGATGAGGGTGGGCCGCCCGGCCAAAAGGCCCGCGGCGGTGGTGCCCGCGCCGCCGTGGTGGACCACCGCGGCCACATGGGCAAACAGCCAGTCGTGAGGGACGAACCCGTGAATCACATACACGTTTTTCACCTTGGGGATGGCCACGTTGCCCCAGCCTGTGGAGATCACCGCCCGAACCCCGCTTTCCCGGATCGCCTCCAGCACAATGCCCAGGGTTTCGCCCATATCACCGCTGGCCATGGACCCAAAGCCGATGTACACGGGCTTTGGCCCGGCTTCCAAAAACGCTTTCAGCTCCGGCGGGGGAGAGAAGGCCTCAGTCTGGTCATCCAGCCAAAACCCGGTCATGTGAATGTTTTCCCCCCAGTTCCGGGGGCGGGGCATTAAAAGGGGGCTCATGGCGTACAGCGCGGGCACCCGGTGCCCGTGAAGCACATAGTTAGGGCTGCCCTCCAGCCGGCGGGGGCTCATGCCGTGGGCCTTTCGCCAGTCCGACAGATACATGCACTCCATGGTGGAGATGAGCAGATAGGCCAGCCGGTAGCTCATGCGGTTCCAGGCCTTGCCCGCCCGGGGCACGTTGGCCACCGGCACCGGGGCCAGGTCGTTGGAATCCATGGGGCTGTAATAGGTTTGCACATAGGGAAGGCGTCGGATCTCGGCGATGGACTTGATGATCCCGCCAAAATACGTGGAAACCAGCGCGTCCGCATCCGCGCAGGCGGCCTCCAGATCCTCCAGAAAGGGGAGCAGGGTCGCCTTGAGGGAACGGCGCAGCTGGTTTAAATAGCCGATGCCCCCGGTGCCCGGCTTCATCAGGGTGCTGATAAAATCTCGGGCGTCCCCCGTCAGGCGCAGATACCGCATCCCTTCGGAAACGATCATGGGTTCAAAATCCGGAAACGCGCAGATACCCACATCATGGCCCCGTTTTTGCAGCTCGCGGCCCAAAAGCACATAGGGGCGCACGTCGCCGGTGGAGCCGATGGTGATCATGGTGAGTTTCACTGGGCAAACCTCCTCAGAAAACGAGGTTCCTTCGGGGAATGGGACAACCTAAAGTATACAGCACAGCACCTTGAATTGCAATGCCGGAGGCGGGCTTTCGACGGCCGTGAAAGCGGCATGCGCCCCCGCGCCCAAACTTGCATTTTTTGCACCGCTGTGTTACAACAATAGAAACGACGGGTTGGCATTTCTCGCCAGCCCTGTTTTCATGGTACCGTGCAAAAACCCGAAGGAGCGTTCCTGATGCCAAAAACATTGACCGCCGAGCAAAAATACCGCAAAATGATCGATACCAGCATTCCCCGCCTCATTGTGTCCCTGTCGGTGCCCACCATCATCAGCATGCTGATCTCCGCTTTTTACAGCATTGTGGACACCTTTTTCGTGGGCATGATGCACAATACCAGCGCCACCGGCGCGGTGGGCATCGTGTTTCCCCTCATGGCAATTTTGCAGGCCGTGGCGTTTATGTTTGGCCATGGCTCCGGCAACCACATCGCCCGCTCCCTGGGCGCGCAAGATGACCAGAGCGCCAAGCGCATGGCCTCTACCGCCTTTTTTTCCGCGCTGATCTTGGGCGCTTTGATCGCGCTGATCGGCTTGCTGCTGCTGCGTCCCCTGGTCGTTTTGCTGGGCGCTACCCCGACCATCGTGCCCTACGCCATGGACTACGCGGGCTACACCCTTGTGGGAGCGCCTTTTCTGGTCGGCGGTCTGGTGCTGAACAACCAGCTCCGGTTTCAGGGCAGCGCGGTGTACAGCATGCTGGGCATCCTGGCGGGCGCGCTGCTCAACGTGGCGCTGGACCCGCTGTTTATTTTCGTGTTCAAAATGGGCGTGGCGGGCGCGGCGTTGACCGACGCCATCTGCCAGTGCGTTAGCCTCGTTCTGTTGCTGGGGGGCACCCGCCGGGGCGGCAACATCCGCATCCGCTTCAAAAGCTTTTCCATGAAATGGGAGGTATACCGGGAAATTTTCCGGGGCGGCATTCCCTCTTTGCTGCGCCAGGGCCTGGGCAGCGTGGCCGTGATTTGCCTGAACACCGCCGCCGGGGGCTTTGGCGACGCGGCGGTGGCGGCCATGAGCATCGTAAACCGCCTGATGCAGGTGATGGTTTCCGCCATCATCGGCTTTGGCCAGGGCTTTCAGCCCGTGTGCGGCTTCAACTACGGCGCCAAGCGGTTTGACCGGGTCCGGTCGGCGTTTTGGTTTTGCGTGAAGCTGTCCTTTGGGCTGCTGCTGGTGATTTCCGTGGCGGCGCTGATTTTTGCGCCCCAAATGATTTGGCGCTTTCAGCCCAACGACCCGGACGTGATCCGCATCGGCGCCCTGGCCCTGCGGCTTCAGTGCGTTTTCATGCCGACCTTTTCCTTTGTCATTCTCAGCAATATGATGCTGCAAACCATGGGCATGGCGGGGAAGGCGTCGCTGCTGGCCATTGCGCGCCAGGGCCTGTTTTTGATTCCCTGCGTGCTGATTTTGCCCCGGTTTTTTGGGCTGCTGGGCGTTCAGGTAAGCCAGACGGTGTCCGACGTTTGTTCGCTGGCGCTGTGCCTTCCCCTGACATTGGGGGTATTGAAGGAACTGAAAGCCAACGAGGCCCTGAACCTGAGCCGAAGCGCCGAATTGACCAAGGAAGAGGCCGCCGCCCTGGCAGCCCAGGTGGAACAGCGGCTGGTGGGGGACGGGGGGGACGAATAAGCCGGGCCGACCGATAGGGCCGTCAGTCTGTGGCAGACGGGTCGTCATAGAGGAGCACCAGCAAAGTGCCCTGCCGGACGCTGACGCTGGCGGCGTCGGAAAGAACCTCGTTGCTGACCCCCAGGGGATGGCGGCAGGTGAGGACCGCTTCTGCAAGGGGATATTTCAGGCCCCGCAAGGTGACGCCCTCCGCCCGGTCCCCCTGGCAAAACACCGAAATCACCGTGCCCGGCTGCCGGGGAGGCAGCGCAAGCGTTTCGTCGGTAAGGGCAAAGACCTGGTATCCCTTGCAGACCATTCGCGCCGACGCGCCCCGGCGGCTGAGGCCGCCCATGCTTTGCAGGTTGGCAAGAAAATGATCCGGGCGGCTGCCGCTGCCGCCAAAGAGCACAAATTGCCGAAAGCCTTTATCGTAGCCGGTTTCAAGGGCCAGGCCCATGTCCGTGTCGTCTTTTTCGGCGGGAAAGCGCAGCGTGGGGATTCCCTCCGGCAGGGCGGGCAAAGAATCGAAATCCCCCACCAGCAAATGGGGCGTTACGCCCATTTCCGAAAGAGGAAGGTAGCCCCCGTCCGCCGCGATGACAAAATCGCCGGGCTCCAGGCAAAAAGCCTCTTTTGCGAATTCCCCAGCACCCACAACAACGCACCTGCCCATGGCGTCCACCTCTTTTTTTCATTGTAGCACAGGGGAAAGGCTTTGGGTAGCCGCTGTGGGAAGAAACGGGCAAAAGGGCACAAAGCACTTGAAACCGGAGGCCCGAATGTCGTACAATAAGCAGGAATCAATGGGGAAAAACCCATGCGAAGGAGATCATCATGCGGCTTGACAAATTTCTGAAAATCTCCCGGATCATCAAGCGTAGAACCGTGGCCAACGAGGCCTGCGCGGGTGGCCGGGTGTCCCTGAATGGCAAGACGGCCAAGCCCGGCGCGGAAGTGAAGATGGGGGACACGCTGGAAATTCGCTTTGGGAACCGGGTGGGAAAATACCGGATCGCAGGCGTGCAGGAAACCGTGCGCAAGGAAAACGCCCAGGACATGTATGAGGTGCTGGAAGAGGACCCGCAGACCGCTGCGGAACGCGGGGAGGAATAACATGGGCTGCTATGCGATTGTATTGGCCGGCGGCGCGGGACGGCGCATGGGAATGGCCGAAAACAAGGTGTTTTTGTCTTTGCGGGGCATTCCGGCCATTGTGCGGGCCGTGGCCCCCTTCACCGCGCTGTGCGCGGGGGTGGTGGTGGTGGCCCAGGCCGGGGAAGTGGAGCTGATGCGAACCGTGTTGGAACGCTACGGCCTGCAAAATTTTGTGCCCGTGGTGGTGCCGGGCGGCGAGGACCGCCAGGCCTCGGTGGCCAACGGCCTAAGCGCCCTGCCCAAGGACGCGGATGTGGTGCTGGTTCACGACGGGGCAAGGCCCCTGGTGACGGAGGAGGTCATCCGCCGGGTGATCGACTCGGTGAAGGAGCACGGCAGCGGCGTGGCGGCGGTGCCTGTGACGGACACCGTGAAGCGGGCGGACCCGGACGGCCGGGTGCGGGAAACCCTGGACCGGAGAACGCTGTTCGCCATGCAAACCCCCCAGGGCTTTTCGGTGGAGGCGCTGCGAAACGCCCACGCCCTGGCCAAGGTGGAAAGCTATGTTTCCACCGACGACGCGGCGCTGCTGGAAAAAGCGGGGAAAACCGTGTATTTATGCCTGGGGGACCCGGAAAACGTGAAACTGACCACCCCCATGGACCTGATGCTGGCGGAATTGATTTTGCAAAGACGGGCGGAGAGCGAAGCATGATGCGGATTGGGCACGGCATGGACGTGCACCGGCTGGTGGAAGGCCGGGATTTGGTGCTGTGCGGCGTGACGGTACCCCACGAAAAAGGGCTGATGGGCCACAGCGACGCGGACGTGGCCACCCATGCCCTGATGGACGCGCTGCTGGGGGCGGCGGCCCTGGGGGACATTGGCAAGCTGTTTCCGGACACGGAGGAGCGATACCGGGGCGCGCGGTCCATCGCGCTTTTGCGGGTGGTCATGGAGCGGCTTTCGGAAGAAGGCTTTGCGCCTGTGAACGTGGATATCACCATCGCGGCCCAGCGGCCCAAGCTAAGACCCTATATCGACGGCATGCGGGCCGCGCTGGCGGAGGCCATGGGCCTGCCCAAAAGCGCGGTCAGCGTGAAGGCCACCACCACCGAGGGCCTTGGGTTCGAGGGGGAAGAAAAGGGCATTTCGGCCCAGGCGGTGTGCCTGTTGGTGGCAGGGTAGCATGAACGGAACGCACGAAAGAAGCAGGGGCCTTCAACCGGCCCAAAGCCGGTTTGCGGAAGTGAAGCGCAATCACATGATGCTTGTGGTTGCGTTTTCTTTGCTTTTGGGCATTGTTTTGGCCCCCCGCGCAGGGGCCGGCCCCTGGCCCTGGGCGCTGCTGCCCCTGGCGCTGCTGCTGGGCCTATGCCTTCGCAAGCTTGAAAAGCCCCCGCATTTGGCGGTGGTGGTGATCGCGGTGATGGTGGGCATTGTATGGGCCCAGGCGTGGCTGCACCCGGCCCGGCCCCAGGACGGAAGCTATGCCGTGTCCGGGCGGGTGTATGGCGAAGCCAAGGTTCCCGGGGAAAACCGCATGAGCTTTTTTTTGAACCGGGTGACCCTGGACGGCCGGCCTTGGCCGGGCAAAACCTATTGCAGCCTGTACGCCTACGGGGACGAGCCTTTGCCGGAGCTGTTTGACGGGGCGGAGGTGGCCTTTACAGGCAGGGTATACACCCCCCAGGGCCAGAGCGGCCCCTATGATTTCGATTTTCGGATGTGGCTTCAGGAACGCGGGATTGGCTACGCCATTGCCTCGGTTCGGGACTTGCGGGTGCTGAACACCCCGGAAACGGCGGCGATCAACGACGGCGCTTCCCGGGCGCGGAGGTGGATGCGGGAACAGCTCGCCCGGGTGATGGGCCCGGAGGCCCGGCTGGCCATGGCCATGCTGGTGAACGATTCCCAGGGGCTTTTGCTGGAAGAGGTGGGGGCATTCCGGAAGCTGGGCATTGCCCATGTGCTGTCCGTGTCCGGGATGCATGTGGCCATTGTGGGCGGGTTTTTGCTGCTCCTGCTGGAAAAGCTGCGGCTTCCCAAAACGTGGCGGCTGCTTTTGGTGGGAGGCTTTCTGTGGGGCTATTGCGCCCTGACCGGGTTTTCCGCCGCCTCCGTCCGGGCGGCGGTGATGCTGGTGATGGCGCTGATGGCCAGGGCCCTGGGCCGCAGGCCCGACCCGCTGGTCACCCTGGCCACGGCGATGGCGGCGGTGTTGCTGCTGAACCCCTTGCAGCTGTTTTCCGTTGGGTTTGTGCTGTCTTTTACCGCCATGGCGGGCATTTTGCTGCTGTATCCCACGGCGCTGAAGGCGCTGCGGGGCACTCTTTTCGACCAGTGGCGGCGGGAGCGCCGCAGACGGCAGTGGTTTGCGGGCAATGTTGCCAAGGGCCTGGCCAAGGTGGCCCAACAGGGAAGGGAGCTGCTGGCCGTGTCCCTGGCCGCCCAGCTGGGGGTGCTGCTGCCCACGGCCCTGTATTTTCACCAGCTGCCCCTGTACGGGCTTTTGCTGAACCTGCTCATCGTGCCCATGGCCGGGGTGCTGATCCCCTGGTATTTCGTCACGCTGGCGCTGTCGACTGTGCCGGGCCTTGGCATGGCCCTGGGCTGGGTGGGCAAACAGGGGAGCGCGGGCCTTTTGTGGCTGGTGCGGTGCCTTGGGAAGCTGCCCTATGCCACGGTGCGGGTTCCTTCCGCCCCGGCCGCCGTTCTGTGCGGCGGGTTGGCCTTTGGGGTGTTCCTGTCCTGGTATTTTCGGGGCAGGGCCAAAACCCGGCTGCTGGCCTTGGTCCTCACCGCCGCTTTGGCCCTGGGGGGCGCGCTTTTGTCCCGGCCCCCGGAGGTGCGCTACATTCAGTTGAGCGCCGGGCAGGCCGACGCGGCCCTGATGATGGACGGCCCCGTTACCGTGGCGGTGGATGTGGGGGAAACCGGGGAAGAGGCGGCGGGCTACCTGCTGGCGGAGGGAAGGGACATTGACGCCCTGTTTTTGACCCATCTGCACAGCGACCATGCCGGCGGGGTTCCGTTTTTGCTGGAAAGCGGCATCCGAATTGGGCAGGCGTACCTGCCGGTAAACGGGGAGGCCCAGCGGCTGGACCCCGGCATGGCGGCGCTGGCGGACAAGCTTCGGCAGGCGGGCGTTTCCGTTCGGCAGCTTGCGGCGGGGGAGGAAGTGCGATACAATAAGATCAGCCTTCGGGCCCTGTGGCCGGAGGCGGGCAAGGCGCGAACCGGGCAGGACGCCAACGACTGGCCTCTGGCGCTTTTGATCGGCTTTGACGGATATACCATTTTCAGCGCCGCCGACTTGACCGGGAAGTACGAAAAATACGCCGCTCTGCCGGCGGATGTGCTAAAGGTGGCCCACCACGGCAGCGCGGAAAGCACCTACGAAGATTTTCTTAATTTTGTAAGGCCCAGCCTGGCGCTGATAAGCTGCGCCCCAGGGGACAGGGCCCTGCCCTCGCCGGTCACCTTGCGGCGGCTGGAGAGGGCGGGCATCCCCGTGTACCGCACCGACGAAACCGGGGACATCACCCTGACCGTGGAAGCGGGCAAGCTGATCCTTCACACCTTTCAGAGCGGAGGAGAATGAATGAATCATACGGGGTTTTTCGCCGCGCTCAAGGCGGGCGAGATTGCGGGGGTGTATCTGTTTGAGGGCGCGGAGGAGTACATCAAACAGCAGGCCCTGCGCCGCCTGTGCGAAAAGCTGCTGCCCGCCGGGATGGAGCAGATGAACCTGACCGAACTTGCCGACCCAGAGGCGGACGCCCTGATCGCCGCCGCCGAAACCCTGCCCTTTCTGGGGGACAAGCGGGTGGTGGTGGTGCGGGACTTGGACCTGTTAACCTCCGGCCGCAAGCAGGAAAACGAAAAAAAGGCCGAGGCCGTGCTGGAATACGTGGGCCGGGCCTGCCCCAGCACCTGCCTGGTGTTTTATGTGAAAGGCAAGGCGGACGGCCGGAAAAAGCTGTACGCACAGCTGAAAAAGCAGGGCGCCATTGTGGAGTTTCACCCCATGGACGACGGGGAATGCGCCGCCTGGGCCCAGCGCACCCTAAAGGCCCAGGGCAGGCAGATGGACGGGGAAACGGCGGCGAAGCTGGTATTTACCGTGGGCAGGGACGCGGCGCTGTTAAAGCAGGAAATGGACAAGCTTGCAAGCTTTGCGGGGGACCGGGAGCGGATCACGCCGGAGGACATCGACGCGGTGTGCACCAAATCGCTGGAATGCACGGTGTTCCAGATGGTGGACGCCCAGGTGGCGGGCCGGTATGGGGAGGCCTTCCGGCTGCTAAGCGGCATGGTGCGCGGGGGCGAGGACCGCATTGGCATTTTGGCCATGCTGCTGCGGCAATACCGCATTTTGTACCACATGCGCTGCCTGCTCGAAGAAAAAACGCCCCAGCAGACCCAGGCGGGCCTTTTGGGCATTCCACCCTTTGCGGTGGCCCGCACCCAGGGCCAGGCCCGGCGCTACGAAAAGGAACGCCTGAAAGCCGCCTACGACGCGCTGCTTGCCATGGAATACAAAATCAAAACAGGGCAAATTTCTCAGGAGGGCTGCGCGGAGGCCGCGCTGCTTCAGTTGGACGGCATTTTGGGCGGCGGGCCTGAAAACGGCATTCGTATTGCCTTCTGACCGCCTTTCCTGTATAATATGCGAAAATACGCCCACACAAGGGTTTGAAAAGGAGGCGCACCATTTATGTCCGACTCTGTGAAGCAGATCGCCATGCGAATTTTGGACCTTCGGGAGATCTCGGACTACACCGTCCAGCAGATGGCAGAGGCGCTAGGCGTTAGCGTGGAGGATTACCGCAAATATGAGAGCGGCGAAGTCGACATGCCCATCAGCTTTTTGGTGAAGATCGGCGAGGTCTTTCATGTGGACATGACGGAACTTTTGACCGGGGAAGCGCCCCGCCTGAACGTGCTGAGCGTGACCCGCGCCGGCAAAGGCCAGGACATTACCCGGCATGACCAGTATGTGTACAAGAACCTGGGGCACAACTTTGCCCACAGGAAGATTGAGCCATTGTATGTTACCGTGCCCCCCGACGCGAACCGGGAACTGGTTCCCAACAGCCACGACGGCCAGGAGTTTGACTACATCCTCTCCGGCGTGATGCGCATCGTGATCGGGAAAAACGAAGTGGTGCTTCATCCGGGGGACAGCGTGTATTACGATTCCCACACGCCCCATGCCATGCAGGCCGTGGGAGACGAACCGGTGCACTTTTTGGCGATGGTGATTCCATAAAGACAAGGCGTTTCGAGCCCGCAGTAGAAGAAGGAGTTTGGTAGTATGCTGGCCGACCGGTATATACGAACGGATTTTAAGTCTCAAGAGGATTTTGAAAAGCATTTTTCCCTGACCATTCCGGAGCGTTTTCACTTTGCCTACGACGTGATTGACGAGTACGCCCGCATAGAGCCGGGCAAGCGGGCGCTGATCTGGCGCGATTTGAAGGGCACGGTCAAGACGTTTACCTTTGACGACCTCAGCCGCCTCAGCAACCAGGCGGCCAATGTGTTCAAGGCCCACGGGCTTCAGAGGGGCGACAAGGTGATTTTGATGCTGAAGCGGCGCTATCAGTTCTGGATCGCCGCGTTGGGGCTGTTAAAGGTTGGTTGCGTGCTGATTCCCGCCACGGCCCAGCTGCAAAAAAAGGACATCGTGTACCGGGTGAACGCCTCCGGGGCCCGGGCCGTGATCTGCGTGGAAGAGGACGAGGTGCGGGGGCATGTGATGGCCGCCAGCCAGGAATGCCCTTCTTTGCAAGCCCTGTTCACATTGGGACCGGATGAGCGGTTCATTGATTTTGACGCGGAGCTGGAGGCGGCCTCCCCGGTGTGGGAAAAGCCCGCGGAACTGCCGAAGAATGAGGACATCATGCTGATGTACTTCACCAGCGGCACCACGGGCATGCCCAAGATGGCGGCCCATTGCTGGACCTATCCCATTGCCCAGACCGTGACCGCCTATTATTGGCACAACCTGGGGGACAACGACGTCCACATGGCCGTGGCGGACACCGGCTGGGCCAAGGCGGGCTGGGGCAAAATGTACGGCCAGTGGATTTGCGGGGCCACCTTGTTCGTGTACGATTTTGACCGGCTGGTGGCCAGCGAGCTGATGGACGTGGTGACCCGGCATAAGGTGACCAGCTTTTGCGCGCCGCCCACGGTGTACCGGTTCATGATCAAAGAGGACATCACCAAATATGATTTTTCCAGCCTGCGCTGGGCCAACTGCGCCGGGGAGCCCTTAAACCCGGAGGTGTACGAGCAGTTTTACCGCCAGACCGGGGTGAAGATTCACGAGGGCTTTGGCCAGAGCGAAACCACGCCCCTCCTGATGACCACCAAGTGGATGGAACCCAAGCCCGGCTCCACGGGCAAGCCTTCCCCCGCCTACGACATCGCCCTGGTGGACGAGGACGGCAACGAGGTGGAGGACGGCGTGGAGGGCGAAATCGTGATTCGGCTGGATCACGGCCATCCGGCAGGGCTTTTTTCGGGCTATTACCGGGGGCAGGAGCAGACCGACGAGGTGTTCTACGGCGGGCTGTACCACACCGGCGACATGGCCTGGCGGGACGTGGAGGGCTATTATTTCTTCATTGGCCGCAGCGACGACGTGATCAAGTCCAGCGGCTACCGCATTGGGCCCTTTGAGGTGGAAAGCGCCCTTTTGACCCACCCGGCGGTGCTGGAATGCGCCGTGACCGCCGTGCCCCATCCCGACCGGGGGCAGGTGGTGAAGGCCACGGTGGTGCTGACCAAAAACCGGGGCTACCAGCCCACTGACGCGCTGAAAAAGGAATTGCAGCAGCATGTGAAGGAGGTTACGGCCCCCTACAAGTACCCCCGCATTGTGGAGTTTGTGGAGGAGCTGCCCAAAACCATCAGCGGCAAGATTCAGCGCAAGCTGATCCGCACCCGGGACGAGGGCGCGGAGGCGGCCAAGGTGGAGCAGTTCATTGCCCATGTGGCTCTGGTGGTGCGGGATTACGACGAAGCCATTGCGTTTTACACCAAGAAGCTGGACTTTACCCTGGTGGAGGACACCTACCAGCAAGAGCAGGACAAGCGCTGGGTGGTGGTGTCGCCGCCGGGCGGCAAGGGTGCCACGCTGCTGTTGGCCAGGGCGTCCAAGCCCCGGCAGGAGGAATTTGTGGGAGACCAGGCAGGGGGCCGGGTATTCCTGTTTTTGGCCACCAACGATTTCCAGCGGGACTACCGCAAAATGCTCGGCCGCGGCGTGGAGTTCGTGCGGGAACCCAAAACGGAGGCCTACGGCACCGTGGCGGTGTTCAAGGACCTGTATGGGAACCTGTGGGATCTGGTGGAATTTGCAAAGGGCCACCCCATGGGGGGAAGGTAGGAAAAATTGCATGGTTTGCGGCTGCTGCGCGGAATGCGGAGCAGCCGCCTTGCGTTTCCAACCAAAATGATGACAGGGGGAATGGAACGTGGAAAAACTGTTTTTAGAAATGGTGAAGTTTTATTCCGGCGAACCCCAATATATCCAGCATTTTGTCAAAGTGCACAGCTTTGCGCGCCGGATTGGCCTGGGCGAGAAGATGGACAAGGATGCCCTTGAAGTACTGGAAATCGCGGCGATCGTCCACGATATCGGCATCAAACCCGCAAGGGAAAAGCATGGGTCGGAAAGCGGCAAATACCAGGAGCTGGAAGGCCCCCCTGTTGCCGAAGAAATGCTGACAAGGCTGGGATACCCCCGGCATGTTGTGGAGAGGGTTTGCTATTTGGTCGGGCACCATCATACCTACGAGAACATAGACGGCCTGGACTATCAAATCCTGGTTGAAGCGGATTTTCTTGTGAATTTATTTGAGAACGAAACAGGCGCGGCCGGCATCAGATCAGCGATGGAAAAAATATTCCGCACCCAAACAGGGACGGAATATTGCCAGATCATGTTCCATATCGGATAGAAAGCATAAAAGCGCCGCGTTTCCCTGAACGGTGCCGTTTTTGGCCGCGCGCAGCGCGGGCAAAGATGGGTCCAGGGCATCGCCGTGGTGGGATGCATGGGCAAAGCCGTTGCACGCTCTTCCCCCGCGTCCCCATCCCGCTACCGCGACACC
>JAVBTE010000199.1:0-4269 GCA_031556335.1 Eubacteriales bacterium
CATCGAAAAACGTGTAAGGAGCCGTGTTGTGCAACCGCAACCGCCACAAAAGCCTGATCCCCCCCTCCCCCCCTCCCCAACCGGCCTTTCCCAGGCCGAGGCTGCCGAACTTGCCCGACGGGGCCTTCACAATCAAATTCCCCGGAGCCGGGAAGGCGGTTTTTTCAATATTTTGCGAAAAAACGCGCTGACCCTGTTCAATCTTTTGAACATCCTGCTGGCCGCCCTGCTCTTTTGGGTGGGCAGCTACCGCAACATGCTGTTTTTGGGCGTGGTGGTCAGCAATACCCTCATCGGCCTGGTGCAGGAACTGCGCGCCAAGCGCATGCACGACCGGCTCCAGTTTCTGTCCGAAGGCACGGTGCGCGCCATTCGGGACGGCCAGGAGCTTCGGCTGCCCCCCGGCTTATTGGTGCTGGGCGATTTGGTTCGCCTGGGCCGGGGGGACCAGGTGCCCGCCGACGCCCAGGTGGCGGAGGGCGCCTGCGAGGCCAACGAATCCCTGCTGACCGGCGAAAGCGATCCCCTGCCCAAACAGGCGGGGGATACCCTGCTCTCCGGCAGCTATCTTACCCAGGGCACGGTGCTGGCCCGGCTCACCGCCGTCGGCGCGGAAAGCTACGCGGGCAAGCTGCAAATGTCCGCCCGCAAGGTAAAGCGCCCCCGCAGCCTGCTGATGGAGGACATGCAGGTCATCATCCGCCGGGTATCCATCGCCATTGTGCCCATGGGGCTGCTGCTGTTTGGCAAGCAAACCCTGGTGATGGGCCTGAGCCGCAGCGTTGCCATCACCAGAACCGTGGCCGCCGTGCTGGGCATGATTCCCGAGGGGCTGGTGCTGCTGACCTCTGTGGCCCTGGCGGTGGGCGTGGTGCGGCTGGGCCGCAAAAAGGCCCTGGTGAACGAGCTGTACGGCATCGAATCCTTGGCCCGCACCAACATCATCTGCATGGACAAAACCGGCACCCTCACCAGCGGCGCCATGGCCCTGACGGAAACGGTTCCCCTGTCCGGCCTTTCCGGGGAACAGCTTGGGGCCTGCGTTCGCGCCCTGATCAGCGCAACGCCGGAAACCTCCCCCACCCAAAACGCCCTGCGGGAAGCCTTCGGTCCAGGGGATGCCCCCCATGCCCAAAGCGTTATTCCCTTTGCCAGCGAACGCCAGTGGTCGGCGGCGGCCTTTGCCGACCCTTTGCTGCAAACCCTGGTGCTGGGCGCGCCGGAACGCCTGCTGGCCGCCTTCCCCCCGGCCCTTCAGCAGGCCCGGGCCCTGGCTGCCCAAGGCCTGCGGGTATTGGCGCTGATGCAAAGCGCCAGTCCGCTTTCAGAAAAAAACCTGCCCCAGGGCCTTTCCCCCCTGGCGCTGTTCTGCCTGAAAGACCAACTGCGCCCCCAGGTTCGGGAAACCCTGCGCTATTTTGAGGAGCAGGGCGTCACCCTCAAGGTGCTTTCCGGGGACAGCCCGCTCACCGTGGGGGCGGTGGCGCGGGACGCGGGGCTTCCAAACGCCGACCGCATCATCGACATGTCCGCCTGCGCCCGGCCCATAGACTACGATGCCCTGGCGGAAACCTATACCATCTTTGGCCGGGTCTCGCCGGAGGATAAAAAGCAGCTGGTGAAGGCCCTCAAGCGCAAGGGCAACGGAGTGGCCATGATCGGCGACGGCGTGAACGACATTCCCGCCCTGAAAGCCGCCGATTGTTCCATCGCCATGGCCGGCGGCAGCGACGCGGCCTGCCGGGCCTCCCAAATCACCCTCTTGGACGAAAACTTCGCCGTCATGCCCGAAATCGTTTTGGAGGGGCGGCGGGTGATCAACAACATCACCCGGGCCTCCTCCCTGTTCTTGGTCAAAAATATTTTCAGCTTCCTGCTCACCGCCGCCCTCCTGGCGCTGCCCTTCGCCTATCCCTTCGCGCCCATCCAGCTCACCCTCATTTCCACCCTCACCATCGGCATCCCCTCCTTTGTGCTGGCCTTTCAGCAAAGCCGGGAGCGCATCCGGGGGCAATTCCTGCGCGATGTGTTTCTCCGGGCCTTGCCCGGAGGCGTGTGCGTGTTCCTGCTGGTGCTGGCGCTCTGCGCCCTGCAAGCGCTCCTTGCCCTCAGCGACAGCCTGCTCAGCTCCCTCTGCGCGGCCGTCGCCGCCTACACCGGCCTTTGGGTGCTGCTGCTTGTTTGTCGGCCCCTGAACCTGCTTCGCGGCCTGCTGGTGGCCGCCATGGCCGCGCTTCTTACCCTGGCCATGGTCTTTTTCCCGCATATCTTTGATATGGCCCGGGTCACCGCGTCCTCTCTCCATCTGCTTCTGGCCGGGCTTGTCCTTGCGCCCCTCTGCCTTTGGGGGCTGACGAGGGTTACGGGGGCGGTGGCGGGGACGGGGGACGGCCAAGGCTCCGCCCTTGCATCCCGCCAGGGGCACGCCCCTGGACCCTTCCTTTGACCGCGTTTCACGCGGTCAAAAATGCAAATGAAAAGGGCCTGACTGTTTTAAAAAGTCAGGCCCTTTTTATCTTCCCTTTCACCGCGCGCAGCGCGGTGAAAATGGGTCCAGGGCGACAGCCCTGGTCGGGGTGCAGGGGTGAAACCCCTGCGTCGTCCCCCGTCATTCGCCTTTTTCCAGAATGAAGAAGGACCGCAAAGCCAGATTTCGGATATCGGACAGCTTCACCCGCACCGCGTTGGGGGTGATCACCTCCAGCACCCGGTCCTCATCGGTGGCGCGGTACCCTTCCCGGCGGTAAGGGTCCAGGATATACATGTACTGGTCGTCCATTCCCGCCAGCACCACATAGTGGCTGCCGTTGGTAAAGGGGCTGGAAACGCCGCTGGTGACGGTGACCGCCATAGCGCCTCTTCGCAGGGCGCTCACCGCGTCGTCAATGGATTTGGTCACATTCAGTTTCAGCCCGTAGATTCCCGCGATGTATTCCAAAAACAGCAGGTTGGTTCCGTCGCTTTCGTTGCGGCCCACAATGCCCCAAATGTTGTTGCCCGTGGCAAAGCTGGCCATCACCATGGGCAGGTATTTGGCGAACTCCTCAGGGGTTTGCACCTGGTATTGGGCGTGAAGCTTGTTGCAAAAATACTGGTTCGAGGAACAGCTGCAAAAGGTGAACCCGCTGGTGGCCGAGGCGTACCCGCGAATGTTGGGCAGGTTTTCCTTGGGCACCAGGTTGGCCACGGCCATGGCCACGGCCGTGGGGCCCGCGCCGCCGTCTCCAAACCTTCTTTTTTCGTCGCTGCCCTTAAACTCGTACCGGCAGCGTGCCCACAGGTCGTCGTTTTGGGCGTACAACCACAGCTTGCCCAGGGGGCCCACCTGCCGCTTGCCGTTTTGGGTGGGCCTGGCATCCATATTCATTTTGGTCAGGCTGAGGGTTTGTTCGGTTTTGTAGCTGATGGGCCGCATGCGGCCGTAGACCACATAGCGCTGCCCATGCCGCACATTGGTGCAGGTGCACAGCACCAGGAACTGGTCGCCCCATTCGGGGGTCACGTCCGTTTTGAAAAAAGACCGGGCTTTCAGCCCTTTGATGTACTGGTCGAAGTCCGCCTTGCGCTCAAACTGTTTCAGCCGCCAGGAGGATTCGTCCTCCACCAAAAACATGGAGCAGGCAAACAGGTCGATGGCGAAATCCGCGTAGGGGGTCAGCAAAATAAAGCGGGGATGCTGGTTGTAATACTCCTGCTTGGTGTAGTTGCTCAGGGAGGAAAACATGGAGCCCGCCTTGGTGTTGTGCCCGTACACGTAGGTGTTGGCGTCCCCAAAATACTTGGAGTTGCCGGCGTCCATAAACAGGGAGCCGTCCTTGTTTTCCCTGCGGTTGAACATCCGGGTCAGGTAGTAGTCATTGTCCTTTGCCTGCATCACCGGATAGTTGATGTTCGTGTTCTCCTGCACCAGCCAGGCCACCACATCCGGGTTCAGGCTTTGCAGGTAGGCGAAGTCCACCGCGTAGCGAACCTCGTCCATTTCCACCGCCCGCTGCATCCAGGGCTCCACTGTGGGCTCCGGTGTAATGTTGGGCGTGGGGCTGGGCGACGGCGTGGGCGTAGCGGTGGGGGTGGCCGAGGGGGTATAGGTGGGCACGGGGGTCAGCTTGGGGATGGCCGTGGTAAAAGCGGGGGTGGCCTTGGCAATCTCCATCATAAAAGGCGCGGCCAGGGGGCCGCCCTTGGGGGCGCTGCCCGGGGTTTCCACGGCCACAGGGGCGATGGTATTCTCCACCATGGCCGGGGCATTGGGTTGGGAGGTGGTGGGGG
>JAVBTE010000113.1:0-4298 GCA_031556335.1 Eubacteriales bacterium
GGGCACCTCGAAGCAGGTGTTGTCCTGGGGCGGGTTGGGGTCGGTGCTGCCCGGGCAGCGCAAAAAGGCGCGCACCCAATGCTGGCCGCTGGTCCAGGGCGTGGGCGGCTGGTAGATCCAATGGCCGGTCGCGCTGATGGGCACCCGCCCCACCAGCACCCCATCCACGTACAGCTCGGCCTCGCAGCCCGGTTCCCCGGTCCCGGTGACCGGGTCGTCCGGGTCGGCGGTGCCGCCGTCCTCCGGTCCCGTAATTTTGATGCCGGGCACCACAAAGCAGCTGTTCGCCTCAGGCGGGGTGGGGTCGGGGTCGTTTGGGCAGCGCAAAACCGCGCGCACACAGTGGGGGCCGTCGGTCCAGGGGGTGGGCGGCTGATAGATCCAGTGGCCGCTTGGGTCGATGGGCACCCGACCTACGGACACGCCGTCAATGAACAGCTCGGCTTCGCAGCCGGGTTCGCCCGTGCCGGTGACCGGGTCTTCCGGGTCCGCGCCGCCGCCGTCTGTGGGGCCGGTAATGGTGATGCCGGGCACCTCAAAGCAGGTTTGGTCCTCCGGCGGGTTGGGGCTGGTATCCCCGGGGCAACGCAGAATGGCGCGCACGCAGTGGGGGCCTTCGGTCCAGGGCGTGGGCGGCCGATAGATCCAATGACCGCTTTGGTCGATGGGCACCCGCCCCACCAGCACGCCGTCCACGTACAGTTCCGCCTCGCAGCCGGGCTCGCCGGTGCCGGTGACCGGGTCTTCCGGGTCCGCGCCGCCGCCGTTTTGCGGGCCGGTGATGTGGATTTCCGGCGTTTCGGGCACCTCGAAGCAGGTTTGGTCCTCCGCCGGGGTGATGCAGGGATCGTTTGGGCAACGCAAAATGGCCCGCACGCAGTGGCAGCCGGTGGACCAGGGCGTTTCAGGGCGGTAAATCCAGTTTCCGTTTGCGTCGATGCTTACATAGACGGGGCACAAGCAGTCGATGTACAGTTCCACCTGGCACAGGGGCGTACCGGTGCCGGTGACCGGATCGCCAGGGGTGGCGACGCCGCCGTTGCGGGGCCCGGTAATCCGGATGCTTTGGCCGCCGCCCTGGCAGGGGTCAAAACAGCAGGCGCACCCCGCGTCGCAGTGGTTCCAGGGTTGCTGGCAGGGGCAGGGATCGCCGGCCGGCGATGGCACAGGCAAAAAATTGGTAGCCGTTTGGCCGCATGGGTAGCCACGAGGCATTCTTTCGCGAGGACAGAATGAATGTACGGATTTGAATGTCGACATGCAAAAAGCCTCCTTTTCCCTGGCATACTATGCGACGAAACGGTTTCGGTTCGTGGGAAACCAGGGAGGATGGGCCCTTTTCAAAAAAATGGGACGGCGGCGGGAAATGCCCATGGAAATGGAAAACCCCTTGCGAAACGGTGGTTTCGCAAGGGGCTGCCGTCATGGCGGCGGGACCCAATGGTTCATGATTTTAACAAGCGGGTCATCCTTTTACAGCACGTTCGCGGATGTGCATTCCACATACACGCTGCCGTCCTTCCGCTTGGTCAGCTTCGCCTTGTTGCCTTCCCCATCGTCAATGGTCATTTTCTCAATCTCGTTCAGCGCCAAAAAGTTGACCACATCGCTTTCCACAAAGGCAACCCAGTTTTTGCGGTCACGTTTGACTTTCTCGGTCTCCGCCACAGCCTCTTCAAGGGACAGTTTCTGATGATCCATTGTACACAGCCTCCCAGAATAAAATACAAAGTCCATCATAGCCCATTTGGGGCGCAAACGCAACCCATACCCGGTTGCCTGTCGGAATTTACTTGTCCAGCACGTAGGGCACGATGATGACCGCAATGTGCCGGTCATGCAACAGGCGCTGCCGGATCGCGAAGCCGGTCTGGTTATGGAAGATGTTCTTCCACTTGGAATTGACCACGAACTGCGGAATGACCACAGTGATCATATCGCCGGGCTTGGATTCGTGCTCCTCCGATTCGATGTACTCCACCAGCGGCTGCATAATCTCCCGGTACGGGGAGTATTTGATCTTCAGCGGAATGGCAATTTCGCACTGTTCCCACTTTTCTTCCAGCGCCCTGGATTGCTCCTCGTCGGTGGAAACGTTAAAGGCGACGATGCTTGAATCCCCGGCGACGCTGCGAGCGTAATTGATGGCCTTCAGCGAAGCCTTGTTCAGGCTGCCCACGATGACGATCATGTGCTTTTGCACGTCGATCAGGTCGGTTTCCTTTTTCACGGCCTCGGGCGTAAGCTTGAGTTGCCGCGCCACGTCCTTGTAGTGGCGGTTGGTCAGCTTCATCAGGCAAATGAGCACCGCGATCATCACCAGCGAAATCCACGCGCCCTGCAACATTTTGCTTTCCGCAATGAAAATGACCGCCACGGCGGACATCAGCGCGCCAAAACCGTTGATCAGCGCCTTGTGTTTCCAGCCCGGCTCCCTGCCCCGCACCCATTTCACCAGCATGCCCACCTGGGAAAGCGTAAAGGAGATGAACACGCCCACGGAGTAGAGCGGCACCAGGGCGTGGGTTTGCCCGTTAAAAAGGATGACCAGCAAACTGGACCCGATGCCCAGCGCGATGATGCCGTTGGAAAAGCTCAGCCGTCCCCCGCGCACGCTGAACTGCCGGGGCACAAAGCCATCCCTGCCCAGCAGCGACATCAGCATGGGCAAATCGGCATAGGAGGTATTGGCCGCCATGATCAGGATGACCGAGGTCACAATTTGCAGCACATAAAACATGAAGCTGTTGCCAAAAATCTGCTTGGAAATTTGCGCCAGCACCGTAAACTCGTGGTTGGGCACCGCGTGGAATACGGTGGCCATCAGCGACGTGCCGCCGAAAATAAGCAGTACGAACAGCGCCAGCAGCATCAGCACATGCTTGGCCCGCTTTTGGGCCGGCGGCGCGAAATTCGGAATCGCGTTGGAAACCGCCTCCACGCCAGAAAGCCCGGCGCAGCCCGCCGCGAACGCGCGGATCATCAAAAAGAACGTCAGGCTTTCGGTGGCCCTGGGCACTTCCATCAGCGCCTGGGGCTGGTACCCCAGCACAAACACCTTCACCGCGCCGGTCACGATCATGATCAGCATCGACACGATGAACAGATATGTGGGGAACGCGAAAATCCGGGCGGATTCCCGAATGCCGCGCAGGTTGATGATGGTCATCAAAACGATCATGCCCACGGATATTTCCACGTTGTACGGGAACAGCGCCGGGACGGCCGAGGTGATGGCGGCGGTGCCCGCCGTGATGCTCACCGCCACCGTCAGCAGATAGTCGATCACCAAAGACGCCGCCGCGGTCAGCCCGGGCAATTCGCCCAGGTTGGTGTGGGCCACCGTATACGAGCCGCCGCCATGGGGATAGCTATCGATGGTTTGCCGGTACGAGAAAACCAGAATCAGCAGCAGCACCACGATGGCCACCGCCACATAGATGAGCGATTGAAAGGCCATCGCGCCAATGGCGATGACCAACACCCACAATATTTCTTCCACCGCGTAGGCAACCGAGGAGATGGCGTCGCTGGCCATAATGGGCAAGCCCCAGAAAACGGTCAGTTTTTCATGGTGAAGGTCTTCGTTTGAAAGAGGCCGACCGAGCAGGAACCGCTTCAATTTCCCAAGCACAAATAGCACTTCCCTTGTTATAGTAACGGTGCTATTCTAGCATAAATATTTGTAAAAACAAGAATGCGGAAAAAATATTATTTTGGCGGAGAAAAAAAGGGCCTGCGCCCTCTAGGCGAGCGTTTGAAAGCTGCCGATGGCGGAGGTGGTCAGACCCAGGCGGGTTCTTGCGTAGGTGCGGTAATAATAGGTGGTGTCCGGCGTGAGCCCTGTCAGCTGCGTATTAAAAAAACCACCGGGCGGAAGGGGCAATGTTGTGGGAATCCGCGTGGCCCCAAAAAAGTTCGGGTCCGTGTCAAACTCCGTCCCCACCTCAAAGACCGAGGACGGAAAACCGCTGTAACCAAAGCCACTGTCCGCAATCAGCGCGGAGGTGGACGTGATGTTGGTGGCTTCGCCCGGCGCGATCGTCTGTTCAACGGCAGCGTCAAACTGTTCAATTGGGCCTACATACCGCACGCCCCCGGAAACCACATAGGCCCGGTAATAATAGGTCTGCTCGGAGGTAAGCCCGGAAAGCGACACGCCAAAGGGTGACACGGGCAGCGGGGCGGCCGCCGTGATGCCGCCGCTCAGGTCCGGGGCCACCGAATATTCCACGCCGGCCTCCGTGGGGGGCTGCACAAGCCCGCTGAAACTGTTGCCCGAGATGACCGCTTCATCC